>NZ_JBQCIT010000014.1:0-510061 GCF_051953455.1 Parafilimonas sp.
AAAAAGATTGCTGCGCAATTGCAGCATGAAGGTTTTGATGTAAGAGCAATTTTATATCCCACCGTTCCTTTGAATAAAGAAAGGCTGCGCATTATAATACATGCCTTCAACACTATTGATGAAATAGAAGAACTTATTAATATTTTATCCTGATATCTTGGAAAGAAAATTACCGGAAGCATTAATAAACAATATTGCCGATATAAAAGGTTTCAATCACCGGGCTTTTGAAACGGCGCATTATCGTCCGCAAACAATCACCTCGGTTCGCTTTAATGAAAAAAAGTACGAACATTTTCAGCATGTTCCTGTTATAAAACATCCTCAATTCAGCTTGGATAAACAAGTACCCTGGTGCAAATATGGTTTTTACCTGGATGAACGGCCGCAGTTTACATTCGACCCCTTGCTGCATGCAGGCGTTTATTATGTGCAGGAAGCAAGCAGCATGTTTTTATGGACAGCGTTGCAACAATTATTTAAACGTGATGCCAATATAAAAGTGCTGGACCTCTGTGCAGCACCCGGTGGAAAAAGCACATTACTGGCCTCTTATTTTAAGAACGCCTTAATTGTTTCGAATGAAGTAATAAAAACAAGAGCGAATATTTTATATGAAAACATAACCAAATGGGGCTCAGAAAATGTGGTTGTAACCAATAATGATGCAGCGGATTTTCAGCGTTTGAAAAACTATTTCGATTTGATTGTAGTTGATGCGCCATGCAGTGGCAGCGGGCTTTTCAGGAAAGATGAAGACGCTATCGATGAATGGAGTGAAAACAACGTGAAACTGTGCAGCCAGCGCCAGCAACGCATCATTGCCGATATATACCCTGCTTTAAAACATGATGGCATTTTAATTTATTCCACCTGTTCTTATTCGCAGGAAGAGGATGAAGATATAGCCGGCTGGATGAAGGCAATGTTTAAGGTTGAAAGTATAAAATTTAATGTTGATGCTTCCTGGAATATTGATGAAACCAATTCCCTCAGGCATCATTGTTATGGCTACCGGTTCTGGCCGCATAAACTAAAAGGTGAAGGTTTTTTTATGTGCGCTGTGCAAAAAAATGAAACCGAAACTTATACAAAAAACAGCCAGCCATCTTTACCTAAAATAAATAATAAAGAAGCTGCTTTGGTGCAGCCATATCTATTGGGAAACGACTGGCTGTTCTTTAAACAGGCGGATTTCTTTCGTGCTATTCATAAACAATGGAACAATGATATTGCCCTGCTCCAAAAAAATTTATACCTCAAAAAAGCAGGTATTAATATTGGAGAAATAAAAGGCAATGATTTAATCCCTCACCATGAATTTGCCTTAAGCACAGTATTCAATGATAATATTTTTAAAATTGAATTAGACGAAGAACAGGCCCTGCAATACCTGCGAAAAAAAGACGTTGTATTAGCATCCACGCATAAAGGATGGAGTTTATGCACATATAAAAATTTTCCGCTCGGCTGGATAAAAATTTTGCACAACCGTGTTAATAATTATTATCCAACAGAATGGCGTATCCGTAAAGAATAAATTTGCAACAAAATATAGAGCATGAAGTATATAAAAGTAACCGCAGCAGCATTGGCTTTATTTCTTTCTGCACAAACACTGCAGGCCCAGTCAAATTATATTAATCATACACTGAAACAAGGTGAAACTTTATCTGCGCTTGCCAGGCAATACAATACTTCTGTTGGGGATATTATGCGTGCCAATAACATGCACGCAGACAGCAAGCTGGTTTACGGCTCAAACATAAAAATACCTTCCACAAAGCAACAGGCAGTTGAAAGAAACAGCAGGCCTGTTGTGAATACACCGGCGCAGGCTGCCCCTCCTTCATCCGGTGAAATAACACACCTGGTTGCCAAAGGCGAAACGCTGTACAGCATCAGTAAAAAATATAACGTTACGGTTGACCAGCTTAAGGCATGGAACAATCTTACAGATAACGGCGCCAGGCTTGGCACTCTATTAATAGTTAATGAAAGCGGCTTAAATAAGATGGCCAAGACTCCTGCACCGCAAAGGCAACAAACAGCAGCAGTAACAGCAGCGCCGGCACCACAAAAAGAACCTGTTGAAGAAAGCAAACCTGATTACAATTCAACAGCGGCAACAGATAATATATCGCCTGTGATGCAAACAGTAAACAACATGGCCGCACCGGCAGAAGACGTCACCACTTATTCGGGAGATGGTTTTTTTGCGCCGCAGTTTAAGGAAAAGAAGAGCAAGAATATGCAAACCGTTTCCGGTGTTTCCAAAACATTTAAAACGGCCAGCGGCTGGGCTGATGGCAAATATTATATTCTTGCAAATGATATAGAACCGGGAACAATTGTAAAACTTAGTTCCGATAATGGCAGCGCGGTTTATGCCAAAGTACTTTGGAACATGGGCGATCTGAAAGATAATGCTGGTATTAATTTTCGCATAAGCAATGCTACTGCAGCAGCTTTACATGTGAACGATGCTGCCAGCTTTAATTTGAATGTAAGCTTCTGATAGAGAATGCAGCTCCGAACTTTATTGAGATTTCAGAGCTGCATTATATTTTTATACAATCTTAAAGAACCTTATTTAATAAGTTCAAGTTTATCCAGTTCACTGGTTATAAAAACTATTTCATCTTTAGTCAGCTTTATATTAATGGCAGCCGCATTCTGCACCGCCTGTTTTTCATTTCTTGCACCAACAAGCGCAATTGTAATTCCCGGTTGTTCTATTGTCCAGCGAATAACCAACTGGCCAATCGTTGCCTTTTTTTCTTCAGCAAGCGGTTTTATTTTTTCAAGGAATTCGTTGGTGCGTTTAAGATTTTCATCTTTAAAAAAATATAAATTGGCGCGATGATCGCCTGCTGCAAAAACATGCCCGGGTTGCATTTTACCGGTAAGCAAGCCGCGTTCAAGCGGGCTATAAGCCAGGATAGATTTATTATTATCAATGCAATACGGCACCACATCTTTTTCAATATCGCGTTTTACCATACTGTAAGGCACCTGGTTTGAAACAAGATTAATGTATTTTCCGGCTTCCTGCATTTGTTCAACATTATAATTACAAACACCGGCATAACGAACCTTTCCCTGTTCAATCAATTTTGAAACAGCTTCCATCGTTTCCTCTATAGGCGTGGTAACATCAGGCCAGTGAATCTGGTAAAGATCTATATAATCTGTGCCAAGCCTTTTCAAACTGTCTTCACATTCCTTAATAATACTTTCCTTTCCGGCATATTTATAAATATCAATATCTTCCCCGCTATTGTTTTTGCTTTTAAAAGCAAACGCACCTTTCGTCTCATCCCAGCGCATGCCATATTTAGTAAGTATCTGTACCTTATCACGGGGAATGCCTTTAATGGCTTCGCCTGTTATTTCTTCGCTGGTGCCCTGACCGTAAACCGGCGCAGTATCAATAGAGGTTACGCCCAAATCATACGCTGCTTTTATAGCTTTTACCGCTTCACTTCTTTCTGTGCCGCCCCACATCCAGCCGCCTGCAGCCCATGCACCAAAAGTTATTACTGAGACTTTAAGATCTGAATCGCCTATTTTTCTGTATTCCATACTGTTTGTTTTATTATGATAAATGTTTTTGCTATAAACTTGTTCGGGTCAATGTTCAGTTCTGCATGAAATCCTTCGGTTTCTTCATCTACGCTAATAATCCTTGGATATTCATAAGAGATTATATTATTACCACATCTTTTTTCTGTAATGATTAAATTGGTCTTTGCCTGATTTTGTCAGCATCAATTACCGTAAAATTATTGTCAAGAGAAATCCTTTTTGTAACAATAATATCAATAAGGATTTCGGCAGGTGTTGAAGGCAGGAAATTTTCCATCCTGAAAAGTACAATTCCGCAGGAGCCTTTTACCTTGGTTTTAAAAATTAACTCACCAAAATCCTTATCAAATGTCAGAATTATTTCTTTGGCAATTATAGCCTCATTTAAAAGAAAAATATCGGGCTTACCTCTGAGGATATCAAAAACACTGCGGACAGCAAATCCTTTTTCTTTCAATAACTCAATACTGTAAAGAGGGAAATTTTCATCTGCTAAAAAATGCATCAAACAAGTTTGTTATCATAGAGTAAGCCATCTTTAAGGCAATCATGTGCATAAGCAAAAACAGCTTTTAAGGAATCTGCAGAAAGGGAAGGATAATTTTTTAAAAGCATTTCTTCGCTCCATCCATCGGCAAGCCGCTCCAAAATAAAATCGACAGACAGCCTTGTTCCTTTAATTACTGGTTTCCCGTTTAAAACAGATATGTCAGAAGTAATGTATGCTTTCCAGTTCATACACAAATTTACTAAATGCCTCCGGATTTATTTGGGATGTTTTCTTCCAGTCTCTTCAACAGGATTATAATAAAAATCAAAAAAGCTGAACCGTAAGCATTGCTTACAATTCAGCCCCTTTTCAAAAAAACATTAGCAATAAATTATTTCAATACCTCAGCCATTGTTTTACCAATATCAGCAGGGCTGGCCACCACGTGCACGCCGCATTCGCTTAATATTTTCATTTTAGCAGCAGCCGTATCTTCAGCGCCGCCAATGATAGCACCCGCATGGCCCATCCTGCGGCCCGGAGGTGCTGTTTGACCTGCAATAAAACCAACAACTGGTTTGGTACCATTATCTTTTATCCAGCGGGCAGCTTCAGCTTCCATGCCACCGCCAATTTCACCGATCATAATAATGCCATCTGTTTCATCATCATTCATAAATAATTCAACAGCTTCTTTAGTAGTAGTGCCAATGATAGGATCGCCGCCAATACCAATAGCCGTGCTTATGCCAAGGCCGGCTTTTACAACCTGGTCGGCAGCTTCGTAGGTTAATGTACCCGATTTGGAAACAATACCAATGCGTCCTTTCTTAAAAATAAAACCCGGCATGATGCCTACTTTAGCTTCATCAGCAGTGATCACACCCGGGCAATTGGGGCCAATAAGCCTTGACGATTTTCCCTGCAGGTAATTTTTTACTTTAACCATATCCTGCACAGGAATACCTTCTGTTATGCAAACAATCAGTTCAATGCCAGCCTCAGCGCTTTCCATAATGGCGTCGGCTGCAAAAGCAGGCGGAACGAATATAATGCTCACGTTAGCGCCGGTAGCTTTTACTGCATCGGCAACGGTATTAAAAACGGGCTTATCTAAATGTGTGCTGCCACCTTTTCCCGGTGTAACACCACCAACAACCTGGGTTCCATATTCAATCATCTGTCCGGCATGAAAACTTCCTTCTGTACCAGTGAAGCCTTGTACAATTACTTTTGAATTCTTATTCAGCAATACGCTCATGTGTAGTTTATTAAAGTCCGCAAAAATAATAGTTAGTTTTTAGTTTGCGGATGAAGATAATAAAATGATTGAATTTCGTGAATCGTAAAACATCAAACGTGATGGCTTTGAAATTTGATTATTATTGTTGACAGTCTTATTATTCACCTTTTGTTGTTCGATCTGATTTCAGCTTACATTTAAAATCTTTACGAACTTGTATTCACGTTTCACCAATACCGCTTCCCACATCATTCATCCAGCTTATCCATTTGCAACTTGCCATTAAAGATGGATTCCATTTCTTTCGCCTGGTAAATGTTCCTGTTTTCCTTATTACCCAAAACAATAATGGTAGCTGTGTCCTGCACCAATCTTATAAATGATGTATTCGTGCCATGCCATTTACCATTATGATAAATAACCGTGTCTTTATTTTTAATAAATAAGCGCCAGGCTAAACCATAATTATGCATAGACCGCACTTCATTGCTTAATGGTGTAAAGGCCATATCCAGCGTTGACCTTTTTAAATAAGTATGCTGGTATAAAGATTTGTCCCAGGCAAGCAAATCCCGCACTGTACTATATACATTCTTATCACCGTAAGTGCAATCGTATTGATCCATCGGAAATCCTCTTGAAACAGACCAGGTAGGATTATAATTAGCCGTATCTTTTATGGAAAAGATATACGTATCATGCATACCCAGCGGTTCAAACAAAGTTTTCTTCATATAATCAGGAAACTTTTGCCCCGTTATTTTTTCCACTATTAAAGCCAGCAAAACAAAGTTGGTATTGCAGTATTGAAACCTTCTGTCAGGCAAATTCTGAATACGCGGTTTATGCACAATCATTGCATGCAGCACATCTTCATTCGTCATTTCTTTATGCTTGTCCCAAATGCTATCCATAAAATATAAATAGTTGGGCAAGCCGCTGCGATGACTTAATAAATTTCTTATAGTAATGCCTTTATACGGCAGTTGCGGAAAATATTTTTGCAGGGTATCTTCCAGGGATAGTTTTCCATTTTCCCACAACTTCAAAACAGCCATACCTGTAAATGTTTTTGAAGTGGAAGCAATATGAAAAGGCGTATGCGGGGTAACAGAATCTTTCGTAATAAAATTTCCGTAACCCCGATATTGCTCAAACAAAACCTGCCCGTTCTTGGCAACAAGTATGGCGCCGTTAAAACCCGTTCTTACCAGTCTCTTTTGATAAAATTCATCAATGGCATTGGTATATGCCGCAGCCTTTGCGGCACTTAAACCTGTAAACTTAAAATCTTTTGTAAGGCCAGTTGTATCCTTTTTGCCAGCATTGCTTTTGGCAGTGCCCGATGAACATCTTATAAAAACAAAACAAAAAACTAAAACAAAAAAAAGGGCTAAAATTCGTGTATGCTGCATGAATCGGCTACTTTATTGTAATACTTTGTTCGCGGTAAATGTAATGCGATAGTGTATAAAATTTCATTTCATTTTTTTTTACAACAATATCTTTACACTTATGGTAATTATGTTATTTGACACAAATGCAAAGCAAAATTTATACCCACTTACACAAACAAAAGCTATAGCTGATATACGCTATGGTATTTTTTCCATTAAAGAACGCTGGGAAACTATAAGCGGCCTGCCGGTTTTTATACAGGCGGAAAATTATCTCGCAGGCTTATACGAAGCTCCGCCTGATGATGAATATTTATATATAGATGCTTCGCTGAAAGATGAAGATAATTTACGTTCACAAATTCTCTCCCTTCAACCTGATGAAGCTTTAAGGGATGCTAACGGCATCATTGCATGCAGAACAAATTCTTTAATTGACAATCATATTTTCAATAAGCCCGAAAAACATTTCACCAGTTTCAGAGAAGCTGAAAATATTATACGGCTGCAATATCCATGGCAGTTATTTTTATGGAATGATGAGCAACTGCGTAAAGATTTTTTATTGCTCTTCGCCAGGAGCATGAGCCAGCCTTTGCCTGAAACCATTAAAACAAGCCAGCCTGAAAATATTATTATTGAAGAAGGCGCTGTGGTTGAACACTGCATTATTAATGCTTCAACAGGCCCGGTTTATATTGGAAAAAATGCAACCATTATGGAAGGCGCCATGTTACGCGGTCCGATTGCTATTTGTGAATGCGCAACTGTAAAAATGGGTGCAAAAATTTATGGAGCTACAACTATTGGCCCTTACTGCGTTGCAGGCGGCGAAGTAAAGAACAGCATACTGCAATCGCACAGCAATAAAGCACACGATGGCTACCTGGGCGATTCTATTATCGGCAGTTGGTGCAACCTTGGCGCCGGCACCAGCAACAGCAACATTAAGAATACAGCAGGGCTTGTGAACATATTTCATGAAGCTTATGGTGTGAATGTAAATGCCGGCAGAAAGTTCGGTGTAGTTATGGGCGACTATTCGCGCACAGCTATTAATACAGCGCTCAATACAGGTACAATCATTGGCACCTGCTGCAATGTTTTTGGAGAAGGATTGATACCAAGAATTGTTGAAGACTTTACATGGGGTATACAGCAATCATCCAATTATAAATTTGAGAAAGCCGTTGAGCATATCAATAACTGGAAAGAATTAAAAGGCGAAAAATTATCTTCTGCCGAAATATCTGTGCTAAAGTATATTTTTGACCGCCGTTTTTAAATGAATGAGCAAGCGTTATATCTGTTCGGGCAGAGTAAAGAGTGCAGGAAAAGAATGCAATCCTGCTATCGCTTTTTCCTTTGTGTGAAAATTTAAACGCTCTGCGAAGTCTCCGGACTTCGCAGGAAGTATGCGTGAAGTCTCTGACTTCTGATAATCACAAATAAATTAAACCATATAATGAGAAAGCAAATTGCCGCTGCAAACTGGAAAATGAACCTTACAGTTGAAAAAGCCGAAACTTTAATAAACGATATTGTTGCTGCTAACGTGCAATTAGGACAAGATCAATTAGCCGTTTTTGCCGTGCCTGCCCCTTACCTGCAACTGGCGCAAAAAGCCATTGCCGGTAAAGAAAATTATTTTATTGCCGCACAAAATTGTTACAGTAAGAAATCGGGCGCATATACCGGCGAAGTTTCTGTTGAAATGCTGCAGTCGCTCGGCATACAATACGTAGTGCTTGGCCACTCCGAACGCCGCGAATATTTCATGGAGAGCAACCAGTTCCTGGCAGAAAAATTAAACATCGCTTTAGAATATAACATCACGCCTATCTTTTGCTGCGGCGAACCTTTAAGCATTCGGGATGCCGGCACACAAAACGAATTTGTGGCCACGCAACTGGAAGAATCTTTGTTTCATTTTTCAAATGATGACATTCAAAAGATCGTTATTGCTTACGAGCCAATATGGGCAATCGGTACGGGGAAAACAGCTACCAGCGAACAGGCGCAGGAAATGCATGCGCACCTGCGTAAAGTTTTAACCGGGAAGTTTGGAAAAGAAGTAGCCGATAACATCAGCATTTTATATGGCGGCAGTGTAAAGGCCAGCAATGCCAAAGAGATTTTTTCGCAGCCTGATGTTGATGGTGGTTTGGTGGGCGGCGCATCGCTTATTGCCGGTGAGTTTGTTGCCATTATACAAAGCCTGACATAATATTAACCCAATGGGTTTAAAAAAACTATTGACGCAGGGCATTATCTGGCGCAGCCTTTATTTTTTTTCAGTACTGCTCGTGAATATTTTTTTATCCCGTTATTTAAGAGCCGGCGCTACAGGCAATCTCTATTTTATCTCCATTATTTTTTCTTTCATGCAGGTAGTGCTAAGCCTCGGTGGCGAATCGGGCTTAACCTATTTTGCATCGGGTAATAAAATAGAACGTAATAAATTGCTTACCATTGCGGCAGCATGGAGCATTGCGGCAGGCGCAATTATGTCGCTGCTTGTTTATCTCTATTTTTTAATTGGCAATTCAGCTACGGCCACAGAAATAACCTGGTATTGTTTATATGGATTCGTGTTTGTATCCGGCATGTCGCTGGCTAACTATGGCGCAGTTATTTATTACACAAAAGAAAATTATTACCTGCCCAATATTTTATTGACGCTTGTAAACATCTTATATATATTCCTTATTCCTGGCAAGGAATCTGTTCCGGATGAAAGCCAGGCGCAGTGGGTAACATTCTTATATTTCGCAACGTATTTTGCCGGCGGCCTGCTCGTGTTTGCATCTTATGTCATCCTGTACAGGAAAGAAGGCAGGCCTGGTTTTCCCAAAGGCGGTTTATTCAGGCAACTGCTTACTTATTCATTCACGGCGCTTGGCGCCAATGCCATTTTCTTTTTGGTGTACAGGATTGATTATGTTTTTGTAAAGTACAGCCCTGTTTGCACACCTGAAGACCTGGGCAATTACATACAGGTTTCAAAGATCGGGCAACTCATGCTTATCATTCCGCAGATGATTGCTGTGGTTGTTTTTCCCACAACGGCAAGCGGCACGGATGATAATAAACTGAACAACGCGCTGATGGTGATGTCAAGAATTTTTTCTCAGTTATTTTTAGTGATATTTATTGGTGTTGCCGTATTCGGCAAACAGTTTTTTACTATTGTATTTGGCGAGAGTTTTAATAAAATGCAATTGCCGATGCTTATTTTAATCCCGGGTATTTTTTCGCTGAGCGTGGTAACTTTATTATCAGCCTATTTTGCAGGAAAGGGAAAAGTAAGGATAAACCTTTACGCCGCTATTTGCGGTTTAATTGTAACCATTGCCGGCGATTTTATTTTTGTACCGAAGTATGGAATAGTTGCCGCAGCCCTAGTAAGCACTATAAGTTATGCAGTAAACACAGCGCTCGTTATGTGGTTCTATTACCGTGAACACCCCTTACATTTTTCGGAATTTTTTAGATGGAGAAAATCTGATTATGACTGGTTTTTTTCTATGCTGAAAGTGATGAAGGGTTAAACTAGGGATTTATTTTGGCACATTAGTCTTACGCCGAAGAAAAACTGCGAACTCTATTTTAAAATGCGGCGGAGTTGCAAACTTCGCCGAAATCTGCCGAGCATTTCGCCGAGCCGAGGAGGGCAAAAGGCATAAAGCTTTGTCTGTTTAGCTTTCTTCCCCCAATGTGCCAGTTGCTTTGCATAATGTGGTGCTTCGCTACCAGAGCATCAGCACGAACGTTACTAATGGCGAAGCGAAGAATTCTGAACCCCATATAGTATTGCCGCCTTAAGAATATCCATATTTATATCTTTTAGCGTTTTGAACTTAATGCAATAGCCGGTCACATTCGCCTTGCCTATTTCTTTTCCATACACCCGGGGCAGGTAGGTTTTGTCTTCAATACCCATAACATAAACTGACATACCGATTGTGTTAGCGCACATACCAATTTGGTAAAATTCCCTGGTTTCTCCATTCGCATATTTTATGGTGTACGATCCATAGCCCGCATTAGGATTTGAAACAGTTTTGTTTTCACTGTTTTTTCCATCTAAGAACCATAATTTACATGCAGGCATTAATTGCAGAATGATTCGGTGGAGCTCTTGCATGTCATTGCGTTTTGGCTCAGGCTGGCTGGCAATATACTTTTCGATCTGTGCTTGTACATTCATATAAAATTATTAGGTAGTATTTATTAAATATTTAGCTTCTTTTAGAAGCCGTTAATATTAATTCCCGAAAAACTTTACATAGCATATGAAGGCAGCGTTTCGTATTTCTTTTGTGATGTAGTTCTCTATATAACCGCATTAAATTTCGATGTTGCTCATCACCATAAGATACCCCCGCCGCCGTATTTAAAATCGCCTGATGTATCCTCCTGTGAACCGCCGGTCGCTTGCATAACGCCATCGATGGTACAAAGATGAAAAGCATTTGAGAATTTAGCGCTGTGTTAATACGACAAGTCCAGGGGCTCAATGCGACACCGTTTGCATTACCAGGTCTTGCTTCTATTATTATAAATTTTTGTTTGAGATAGCTTTAGGCAAATAAATCACTTGTTATTTAATTCAACTATAAACTTTGTCTAATTTGTTCCGTTGTTGATGGCAATATGTGTTTCTGCTTTGCTGCAAAAGCATATGCCGGCTGCTACATTAAAATTGCATCAACCTTAAACAACTTGCATAGAATCTTAAACTAAATATTTTTTCCCAGAGCAGGTTGTTTCACCACCAAGTTCTCTTACTAAAGTAGTGTGCGGATTACTTTTTACGAATGGCAAGTGAAGACGTTAAAGAAATTGCTATCAAAAAAATATTTTCTATTCACTAAAATTTTTATCCTCGTATTTAAACAGAAATTTTGTATCCAGTCAGGATTTACGAATAATCTGGTTGCGTAAATAACAGCAGGAATTTCTCTTTGCATTGCAGGTTTAGCGCAGCCTGTCCATACTTTTCACCAGCTTTTGATCCCTGTAAATACCTTGTATCGCAAAAAATAAAAATACGGGAATCACAAAAGCCAATACGGAGGTTAAAGCAAGCCCTCCACCAGCATACTCTTTTTTATAATTGAAATAAAGCAAAATATTACCAATACTTATTATCAGCGCAAGTATGGTTAACCAAATTTGAAGTTTGCGTTGTTTGAATATAAAAACGGTAAATAAACTAAGCGTGCCTAAAATGGCTGTGAGTATTAGTAAAATCATTTTAGTGGTGGCATTAAACTGGTCTGAAGCCAGGTCGGGATTGGGGCCGATATAATAAAACGGGAATTTCATGGTTAAAAATGTGCAGGCAGAAGCCAGCAGCAGCCAAACAGTTTGTATTCTTTGTATCATATACTGATATTTAAAATCAATTTAAAAATAAAGCTAAGTAACAAGCCGTAAAGTAAATGATAATGATGCTTATTTTTCGTGCTATATATTTGCAATCCTTAAAAAATCTCTATGTTCAATAATCTTACCGAAAGGCTCGAAAGCGCTTTTAAGAATTTAAAAGGTGAAGCAAGAATAAATGACCTGAATATTGCCAATACGGTAAAAGATATTCGCCGTGCTTTAATTGATGCCGACGTTAACTATAAAATTGCCAAAGAATTTACAGACAGGGTTAAAGAGAAAGCTACCGGCGAAAAGGTAATCAACGCCATCAGCCCCGGCCAGTTGATGGTAAAAATTGTGCAGGATGAGCTTACTGAATTAATGGGTGGCACCGAAGCTGAGTTTAATATGACCGGTAACCCGGCTGTTGTTTTAATTGCGGGTTTGCAGGGTAGCGGTAAAACCACTTTCAGCGGCAAGCTGGCGAATTATTTAAAGGGCCAGAAAAAATCGCCTTTATTAGTGGCGGCAGATATTTACCGGCCTGCAGCCATTGACCAGTTAAAGGTTTTGGGTGAACAGATTAATGTGGAAGTGTACAGCGAGCCCGAAACAAAAGATGCGGTTGCCATTGCGCAGAATGCTATTAAGGAAGCCAAAAGAAAAAATAAAAATGTTGTAATCATAGATACAGCCGGCCGCCTTGCCATTGATGAAGTCATGATGACCGAAGTGGCTAATATAAAGGCCGCGGTTAATCCAACTGAAATATTATTTGTGGTTGACTCCATGACCGGCCAGGATGCTGTGAATACAGCCAAAGCCTTTAATGACAGGCTTAATTTCTCTGGCGTTGTTTTAACCAAGCTTGATGGCGATACCCGTGGCGGTGCCGCCTTGTCTATTAAATACACGGTAAATAAACCCATCAAGTTTGTAAGCAGTGGTGAGAAGTTAGATACACTCGATGTATTCTACCCCGACCGTATGGCCCAGCGTATTTTAGGTATGGGCGATATTACTTCACTGGTAGAAAAAGCACAGGCGCAGTTTGATGAAGAGCAGGCCAAGAAACTGGAAAAGAAAATTCGCAAGAACCAGTTTGATTTCCAGGATTTCTATGACCAGTTACAGCAGATAAAAAAGATGGGCAACCTGAAAGATTTAATGGGTATGATACCCGGCGTGGGCAAAGCCATAAAAGATGTGGATATAAGCGATGATGCATTTAAAGGCGTGGAAGCCATTATTAATTCCATGACGCCTTATGAGAAAGCAAACCCGGATATTATCAATCAAAGCCGCCGCACCCGTTTATCAAAAGGCTCAGGCAAATCCATGGAAGATGTGAATGCTTTTATGAAGCAGTTTGAACAAATGAAACAGATGATGAAGATGATGAATAAAATGCCGATGGGCGGCATGCGCATGCCCGGTATGCGCCGGTAATACATTATTTTTCGCACAGGAGAAAGTAACCGGCGGTAAATGAAACCCGTCTCCGGCCACTTTTTCCTGTGCAATTTTCCCTTCCGGTATCTTAATTTTTTTACTCCCTGTTTGCCTTTGTTTTGCCGCTGATTAAAAAAAAATTAATTTTTATATGCAGCGTTTTTATAATCATTATTTATCACTTACATTCGCAGTTCAATTATTCATTTAAACCTTTTGAACAAAGGCCTTTAAATTTCTATTTAAAATGGCAGTAAAAATCAGACTTCAAAGGCACGGAAGTAAAAAGAGACCTTTTTACTTTATCGTAATAGCCGATGCCCGTGCACCCCGTGATGGAAAATTTATCCAGAAAATCGGAACCTACAATCCGCTAACTGTTCCAGCAACAATCCAGTTAGACCGTCAAAAAGCATTAGAATGGTTGCACAAAGGTGCTGAGCCAACAGACACTGTTCGCCGTATCTTATCCTTTAAAGGAGTGCTCTATTTAAAACACTTATTACGCGGTGTAAAACTTGGCCTGTTCGATGAGGCAGCAGCCATGCAGAAGTTCCAGAAATGGCATGAAGAACACGAAGTTCATGTAAAGCGCCGTAGTGATGAGCACAGAAGAACCAGGATTGCTGCTCGTCCGCAACCTGCTGCAACAAAAGCACAAGCTCCGGACTCTACTGAAGCGTAAGCAGCCACATGGAAAAATTTTTCTTAAAATCCCGTTAGCAATAGCGGGATTTTTTTATTTTGGGTTGCCGGCAAATTAACTCCTGTTACACTTTAGTTGTGTCGCTCCCTTATACTGCATATTTTTATGGCGGCCACGGGTTGGAGGCTTAATCAGTTAAATTAAATCTTACATCATTATATTTTGAGCGAATATATTCACATAGGAAAATTAGCTGCCACACACGGCCTTCAGGGCGAGTTTGTATTAAAACATGTATTGGGCAGGAAAACAGATTTCAAAAATACTTCAGCCATATTCATAGAAAAAATAAAGGGTGAATACCTGCCTTATTTCCATGAAAAAAGCACTATAAAAAACGAGGCTGAAACCATTATTAAACTGGAGGGCATTAATACAAAGGAAGCAGCGGCCCTGCTGCTTCAGAAAAAAGTATGGCTTACCAAAACGAATTTCGATAGCTTGGTAAGTAAAACAGCCCCGGTAAATCTTATTGGCTTTACAGTTTATAATGATAACGGGAAACTGGGTTCCGTTGAATCAGTAATTGAACAGCCGCTGCAGGTTCTATTGCAGCTGATGATAAAAGATAAAGAAGTGCTTATTCCCTTAAACGAAGCAACCCTTCTTCATATAGACCGAAAGAAAAAGGAAGTGCATGTAAGCCTTCCGGATGGTCTATTGGAGGTTTACCTGGGCAACAGTTGAATGTTCCTTATTGCAAAGGGCATAAAACTTTACCACAACGATTTCTACCAGGAATAAAGCAAATTATCGTCGTTAGGAATCAAAGCAAAAATTAATTCATCCGCGTATTAAATTCAATCTTTCTCAGCTAAGAAAAAATTGAATTAATACATCAACAATTTCAGGTTTAATTGTGTTTGACTGGGGCATATTTACTGGTGTTTGATTCATAGACTTCATGATTTTTGTTATGAAAAAATGTTGTCCTGAGTTCTTGTTTAATAAAGTATCCGGATAAAGTCAACTGAATTAATCTCATCCGGGCCACTAAAATAATAAAACCCTCTTTTTTAAGGAGGGTTTTATTATTTTTCTCTTGTTAAAAAAATTTTTATTCTGCAGCGCCTTCTACCAAAACCGTTGTTTTATTGTCCAGCACTTCAGCAAAACCGCTTTGAATCGTATAGCTGAAAACCTCTGATTTGGTTTTTAAAACTTTTATTTTTCCTTTTCCAAGTGCGGCTACAAGTGGTGCATGCTTTTCCAATATCTCAAAAGACCCTTCAATACCAGGTAATTGAACGCCATGTACTTCTCCGCTGTATAATTTTGTTTCAGGTGTTAATATTTCTAAAGTCATTTTAGTATGCTGATGTGCTGATGTGATAATTTGCTAATAACCTACTGATTTTCATTAGCATGATTAGCACACTAGCTAATTTGCTAATTATCCTTTTGCCTGTTCAATCAGTTTTTTCCCTTTTTCAATAGCATCTTCAATAGTACCTACCAGGTTAAAGGCTGCTTCTGGATATTCATCCACTTCACCGTCCATGATCATATTAAAACCGCGAATAGTGTCTTCAATGCTTACAAACACACCTTTTAAACCGGTAAATGCTTCAGCTACATGGAAAGGCTGGGAAAGGAAGCGTTGTACACGGCGTGCACGGCTTACCACCAGTTTATCTTCTTCACTCAGTTCATCCATACCAAGGATGGCAATAATATCCTGCAATTCTTTATAACGCTGCAGGATTAATTTTACCCGGTTGGCAGTATCGTAATGCTTATCGCCAACAATGGCCGGCGTAAGAATTCTTGAAGTAGAATCCAGCGGATCAACCGCAGGATAAATACCTAAGTCGGCAATTTTACGGCTTAACACCGTTGTAGCATCTAAGTGAGCAAAGGTAGTGGCGGGAGCTGGGTCAGTCAAGTCATCCGCAGGCACATAAACTGCCTGCACAGAAGTGATTGAACCGTTTCTTGTAGAAGTAATCCTTTCCTGCATCAAGCCCATTTCTGTTGCCAATGTTGGCTGGTAACCTACGGCTGAAGGCATACGGCCTAACAAAGCTGATACCTCAGAACCTGCCTGTGTGAAACGGAAGATATTATCAACGAAGAAAAGAATGTCTTTACCTTTTCCGGTGCCGTCGCCATCGCGGAAATATTCTGCAATTGTTAAACCACTTAAAGCCACACGTGCACGGGCGCCGGGGGGTTCATTCATCTGGCCGAATACGAATGTAGCCCTTGATTCTTTAAGGCCTTCCATATCCACCTTGCTCAAATCCCATCCGCCTTCTTCCATGCTATGTTTGAAAGAATCGCCATATTTCATAATGCCGGCTTCAATCATTTCACGCAGCAGGTCATTTCCTTCACGGGTTCTTTCGCCCACACCTGCAAATACAGAAAGACCTCCATAGCCTTTCGCAATATTATTAATCAATTCCTGGATCAATACAGTTTTACCCACGCCGGCACCACCAAACAAACCAATTTTACCACCTTTTGCATAAGGCTCGATAAGGTCGATAACTTTAATACCGGTAAATAAAACCTCTGTAGCAGTGCTAAGGTTTTCAAAAGCCGGCGGCAATGCGTGAATAGGGCGGCCATTTTTCTTGTCAACAGCAGGTAAGCCATCAATTGCATCTCCGGTTACATTAAATAAGCGACCGTTAATAGCTTCGCCTGTTGGCATTGCGATTGCTTTACCGGTATCAACAACGGCAGCTCCGCGAACAAGGCCTTCCGTGCCGTCCATTGCAATGGTGCGAACACTGTCTTCGCCCAAATGTTGCTGAACTTCAAGCACTAACTTGTCGCCGTTAGAACGTGTTAATTCAAGGGCATTATAAATTTCCGGGAGTGAACCGTCAGGAAAATGCACGTCAACCACCGCGCCGATAATTTGTTTAACCTTACCTGTATTGGCCATAAAAAATATGCTTTTTAAAATTTGCGCAAAAGTAAGCTTATGACGCAAGAAAATCGAATAATAGTTAGCAATTCTGATTTAAGATTTCAGTTTTCTGTATAAAAAATGTTTAAAATTTACTGGTTAATGACAAAGCAGATCCCGAAATAAGCATTTTTATATTTTTTTGGATTGTTTATAGCCGTTCTTCAGCAGCCATTGCAGTATTTTTTCCCGCTGATCTCCCTGTATAATTATTTCACCGTCTTTAACGCTGCCGCCGGTTCCGCAAAAATTTTTTAGTTTTTTCCCGAGATCCTCAAGGTCGTCCGCAGTGCCAGTAAAACCTGTGATTAAACTTACGGTTTTACCACCGCGGTGTTTGGTTTCAAGCCGTACCCTCAATTTTTGCTGCGCCACAGGCAGGGTTTGCTGCTCATCAATGTCATCGGGCTGAAAAGAAAAGCTGGGGTCGGTACTATAAACAAAGCCCCTGGAGTCTGGTTTATTTTTCTTACTCATACTTTACACGTTCAAATTACAACGGCTTTTAAGCTCAGGTCTAAGCTTTGAGCCTGGTGAATTAATCCGCCAACACTAATATAATCAACCCCGGTTTCCGCGTAGGATTCAATATTATTCAAATTTATGCCACCGCTGGCCTCGGTTTCAAAATCATTTTTAATAATTTCCAGCGCTTCTTTTATTTGGGCGGGCGTAAAATTATCAACCATAATGCGGAATACTTTGCCTTTGCCAACTGCACAAACTTTTTTTACATCGTCTATATTTCTTGTTTCTACTTCTATTTTCAATCCCGGTTTTTTTATTTGAACATAATTCCAGGCTTTTTCAATTGCTTTCTCAATGCCGCCGGCATAATCAATATGATTGTCTTTCAGCATAATCATATCAAATAAACCGAAACGGTGATTAACGCCGCCGCCAATACGCACCGCTTCTTTTTCCAGCAAACGGAAATTAGGCGTTGTTTTTCTTGTATCTAACAAGCGGGTTTTATAACCTTTTATTTTTTCTGTGTATTGATGCGTTAATGTTGCAATACCACTCATGCGCTGCATGCAATTCAATACAAGCCTTTCGCATTTTAATATGGTATGAATATGCGCTTTTACTTCAAAAGCAGTTTCGCCATTGTGCATGGCTTCGCCGTCTTTTTTAAAAATATCGAAATAAGAAGCGGGTTCCGCATAATTAAAGATTTGTTGTGCTATATCAACTCCGGCGAGAATACCGTTCTGCTTTATTTTTAAAACAGCTTTGCCTTTTTGTTCCGCCGGAATACAGCTTAATGCAGAATGATCGCCATCGCCCACATCTTCTGCAAGTGCCTCTTTAATTAAATGATGTAAACGTTCGTTGAAAGATTGCATGAATTTATTTAGTGTTAAGTAAAGTGAGTTACCAGCAATGATAGTGTATACACTCACAACTGACCACTAATTACTCACTTAAATACGAGAATTCATCATTTAAACATAACATTAGTTCTGTTTAAAACGATTAAATGACCGCCAGTATTTGTCTTTATAAATATTGTATGATATTTCAAATTTATCATCAAAATGGCGTTTTACCTTATCAAAAACTTTAGAAGGTTTGCGAAAATCTTTACAGGCAAAATAAATTTCCCTTATGCTTTCAGCTGTTTGCCTGCCTACATTTAAATAGCCATCGGCGTCTTTGAGCTCTTCACAAATTTTCTCTTCAATTGTATTCAGCAGTTCAGCCACTGTTTTGTCCGGCATACCACCACCATTCTCTCCTTTATATTTTATTTCAAACTCGCCAATCCAGGGATGTGAAGTTTTGCCATACCATTCAAGCAAATCCATATTCATGGTTGCAATTAAAGAATTCCCGTTTTTTAATGCAACCTTGAGGGTTGCATAATGATCATTTTCGGAGCTGTGGTGCATGCTGCCATATTTTTCAACAAATTCTTTTTCCCGCCATTTTAAATAGGGCTTTAATTTTTCTACCGGGATAAGCGGCCCGTTGGCCAATGCCTTCCCAATTACTTTCATATTGTCTATTGTTGTAGCAAAATTTAATTCACCTATATAATTATTAAGAAAAACATAAACGCCGTTTGTAATTGCCTGCCAGTTATCTTCAACCAGATCACTATGTACTATGGAGATATTTATTTCATCCGGATATTCATCATCATCATTTTCACAGAACCAAATATTTTCACTGTTGAAGGAATAACCTGACATATTTATGACAACATTCTTTATATCAAGTGCAGGTTTTAGTGCCGTGAATTTCCAGCCTTTAATTTTAGGCGCGGCAGTCACCAGTTCTTCAATAAAAACAATATTTTTAATCACGCCTTCTGCAGTAAATACTAATTCAACAGTATTATCGTTGCTCATTCCGGTAAGACAAAATATATCTTTACCCACGTCTTTTAATTTAGACGTAAACTGATTGAAAAAAGCTTCTTCAATATTGCCTTTATTCTTTATTACAGAATAAAAACCTTTTTCATTTTTTTGAAACCAATCCCAAAAATCTCTGTATAAATCAGATTGAAATCTTTTGGAAAAAATTTTTTTGAGTAGCCCCATGATTTTAGATTTAGAGTTGTGTAGGATATTTAAGAGTTAATTATTGCAAGCAGCCGTTGCTAAAATACGTATTATTTTGATTTCCGCAGCTGAGGGCTAGGCAAACGAATTAATCAATATAATAAATATGTAATTATGAATTATATGGACGAGGGCGCTTTTAGCTGCCTGCACCAAAATTTTGTTGCCACGCCAGCATACCGCCTGTAAGGTTTTTCACATTTTCAAAACCTAACTGTTCAAGTATCATTGCCGCCTGGCCACTGCGGTTGCCACTTCTGCAATACACCACCACTTCATCTTTTTTCCAGTCATCAACAGGTTCTGTTTGCATATTGCGCACTTCACCAAGCGGCAGCAATGTGCCGCCAATATTAAATTCAGCATTTTCATTAGGTTCCCTTACATCCAAAAGTTGAATTTTTTCTCCTGCATCGAGGCGTTGTTTTAATTCCTGTACTGTTATTGTTTGCATAATAGATTTTTATTAATTATTAATAGCCGGCGGAATTACGGATGAATCTTTTACCGGCGCGGTTGTACTTATCCATATATCCATCATTTGCCCGGCGCGAATACGGTTATTAACCCTTTCACCGCTTGGCAATAACGTTGTGGGGTCCGGGTTTTGGCGAACGATATATGCATTCGCAGTATCTGCAACTGCACCTTCAGTAAGTATTACACCTATGCTTATATTGTCTCCTGATAAATATTCCTTTGCCTGTGACACGGTTAAGCCAACAAGATCGGGTACAGCAAGTTGTGTATCGCCGAGGCCATTACCAAGTACAAGATCAATGGCCGTGCTCATAGGCACTTTGGTACCCGGGTTCACTGTTTTACCATTCAGCAACTGGTCTTTAACTGCATTACGCGCAATATCTGGTGTATAACTTATATTGCCCAGCTTAAGCCCCAGGCTTTCTAAAAACATTTGTGCACTTCTGTAAGAGAACCCTTTCAAATCGGGCATTTCTATTAACGGCGGGGTTGCACGGTTTATGGTAAGATAAATAGTGCGGTTTGCCTTTACTACTTCTTCACTTTCGGGAGATTGCTTAATTACGGTGAGCGGCGGCACTGAATCAACATACACGGAATCCTGCACAGAAACCTGGAATTTGTTTTGTTTGAGAAAAGCGGTTGCGTCTATCAATGTTTTGCCGGTTACATCAGGTACGGTTATAGACTCGTTATGTTTCGTAACAGAACCCAGTGAAAAGAAAAACGCAAAAATCATTAATAAAAGCAGCGCTATCGCCACTAAAAGGTTTACAAAAAAAGAGCGTTCCGTTATAAATTTAAACATTAATGGATTGTTTCTTATTAATTAATTCCAGCATTCTTCAATAAGCGCTGTATAAAACTGTTCAAGCGTCCATCCCATCGCTTTTACCTGTTGTGGAATAATGCTTGCTGCACTCTGCCCGGGCACGGTATTTACTTCAAGCATAAAAGGTTCGCCCTTTGCTTCATTGTAAATAAAATCTATTCTTACCACGCCACGGCAATTTAATACCGAATATACTTTTCTTGCAGCACGCTGCACTTTTTCAATAATTGCAGGGTTTGCCTGCGCTGGCGTAATCTCTTCGCTTAAACCTTTATATTTTGCTTCAAAATCAAAAAAATCCTTTTTCGATTTTACTTCAGTTATGGGCAATGTAATGATTTCGCCCTTTGTCTTAAACACGCCAATTGTAAATTCCCGGCCTTCAATAAATTCTTCAACCAGCACCTGGTCATCTTCGTTAAATGCTTTGCGCAAAGCTATCCCAATTTCTTCCGAAGGCTGGTTTACCTTACTCATACCTATGCTTGAACCGCCATTATTAGGCTTCACAAATACCGGGAATTTTAATTTATTAATAATGTCTTCTTCGTTCACAACATCATTCCTAAAAACATGCAGGGATTTAGCTACGTTTATTCCTGCGAAACCTGCAACGGCTACCGTATATCTTTTATTAAAAGTTAAAGCAGATGTGGCCGCATCGCAGGTTGTATAAGGCAGTCCGATACAATCAAAATAACCCTGCAGTTTTCCATCTTCGCCCGGCGTACCGTGAATGCACATCAGCACACCGTCAAAATTTATTTTTTCATGATTTATTGTTATAGAAAAATCGTTTTTATCAATACTTATTTTTCCCCCGTTGGCATCTTCATAAAACCACCCTTCGGGATTTATATCGATGAGATAAACATCGTATTTATTTCTGTCAACATTATTGTTTACCGTTACTGCGCTTTGATAGCTTATTTCAGCTTCGCGGCTATAACCGCCGGTAAGCAATGCAATTTTTTTCTTCATACCTTTTTTATGAAACGCAAAGAAATAGAAAAAAGTACAAGCCATTCCTAAATCATTGCCGCTTTTTATCCTGCTCTTTAACCGTTGCTAGCAGTGAACAGAAATATCATTGGCCTGCAAAAGATTATGGCTGATATTCCACCACCACCTTTGCATTCTTTTGTTTATCGCTCGACACAAATAACTGGTAGCGCTTGCCACCCGTTGTAATAATCATCAATGCCGTATTAGGCGGAATGGAACCAAGATTATCGGCCACCATCACAAACTCATGCATTGTATTGCCGGCATCGGCTTTTACATTAATTGTAACAGGCTTGTCAGTTAATCCTTTTTTCCAGGCAATCACCTCATTGTTATGATATACCGTTATTGTATCACCATCAATATCACCATTATCATACAAGTCAATTTTAATATCGGGCTGGTTGGTAACAATTGTTCTGATAAGCGGGTTACTTCTTTTTTTAATAACCTCCGGCACCGGTATTTTTATCTTTTCCGGAACAACTTCAGGGGCCTTTGCCGGCGGCGGCCCTTTTACAATTGTATCGGGCTTTGCTGCAGGAGGTTTTACCGGCATGGTATTTTTTGCAATTGCATCCGCCTTTTTAATACGATTTATTAAATCGTTTACCTGGTTTGTATTGGTTACGTCAAGCCGTTCTTTAAAATCGGGCAATTTGTTTTTTAAAGCGGTAATTGTTTTGGGGCCGGCAACGCCATCTGCAGGCACACCCAAAGCTGTTTGCAACCGTTTGGCGTTTGCTTTAGAAACATCATTTACCGGTGAGGGCGTTTTTGTTGTTGCAGAAGAATTATTTCCTTTAATACGATTTATGAGTTTATTAATAGCATCCGTATCGCTGAAGTCCGGTTCATCATCATAACCAGGTAATTTCTTTCTAAGGGCAGCCATGGTTTTGGGGCCGGCAACGCCATCTGCCGGAACGCCCAGCGCTGATTGCAATTTCTTCGTATTGCTTGTTACAACTGTATTTTTAGAAGTTGGCCTGGGACCAATGCGGTCTTCCGGTGAAGGCACCGATGGTTTTTTCTTCAGCAAAAAATCTTCTTTATGAAAATCTGATTCCTGCACCCTTTCCAGGTAAACGGTGCCGCTGCCACAATCCGTTTTACTGTTTACGTTTATACTTGTAAAAGTGCCGCTGAGTATTTCTTTTCCATCCTGCTTTGAATATTCAAGGTTGCACGTCATGGCACAAGCATCACTATTGCCTGCCATTTTAAGTTCAACAAGTTTTAATTCTTTTATAAGGGCACTCTCTGTTTTGGGGAACCATATACCTTCAAAAGTGGCCTTACCATAAAAAACAGTAGTGCGGTAAGAATAGGTTACGCCCTTTATTGAGTTATTATTCAACTGGTCTATCTGCACTTCATATTTATAATATTGCTGAAAAGGTGGCGCGCCGGCATAAAAGTTACCCCGCCAGATACCGGTTAAATCCTGCGCAAAAGCCGGGTACAGAAAAAAAGTCAGCAATAACAACAAGAAAAAGCGCTTCATGTTACAAATCTAATTTTCAGCATTAAAAGGAAGCGTTAAGGTTTGGCTTATTTATATGAGCTGCAGTTAACGCGGTTTCCATATTATTTCGGCTACATGCAATTCCTGTGCGGTAAAGCGCGCAAGCATAAAAAGGTAATCACTTAGCCGGTTAAGGTATTTCAATATCAACGGTTCTATAAACAATTCATGCTGCTGCATATTTACGCATAAACGTTCTGTACGCCTGCAAACACAACGTGCAATGTGGGTGGATGAAACTGCAGCATGCCCACCCGGCAAGATAAAGTTTTTCATAACAGGCAACCGCTCATTCATATAATCTATTTCTTTTTCAAGCGTAATAATATCATCTTCCCGCAAATCAGGAATATGCATACCGGTTTCTTTTTCAGGATCGCAGGCGAGTGATGAACCAATTACAAACAAACGGTCCTGCACCTGTTTTAAAACATCGCGCTGATGCTCGTCTGGCGTATAATCTCTTACAAGCCCAATATGTGAATTTAATTCATCAACAGTGCCATAGGTTTCGATACGAATATCATTCTTAAATATTTTCGTTCCGCCAATAAGAACGGTTTTCCCCTTATCTCCCGTTTTTGTATAAATCTTTGTTGACATTGGGTAAAGTTAAGCACTTAGATACCATTTTATAAGAGCATAAACGTAAAGCAATGTGTAAAAAAAAATGGCTTGTGTTTATCAAGCCATTTCGAATATATATGAAGTGTAATTGAATTAATTATTATGTATCTCAACTTTTGGAGGAGGTGGCGGTGGTTCGCCCGGGCCCGGATGTTTAGGAACTTTTACGGTGGCACTGCAGGAACAGAGCATTATTGCTGCTATCATCATTGCACTTACAGGCTTTAATATTTGCCTGGAAATATTTTTCATAGTAAAAGATTTATAAGCATACTATTTATAAAACCATGCCATAAAATCATGAAACAAAAATATTTAAACGCTATTTATAAAGTTCCACTTTCGTTTCACCATCAGACTTTATAAAGCCGCGATACATGCCTTCCGTATCAAAGCTCATTACAATATTTCCATCTTTATCCACGCCGATTAAACCACCATCGCCGCCAAGTGCAGGCAGCCTTTTCATAATCATTTCATTAGCTGCATTTTTTAGAGTTTGATGTGCAAATTCCATCCTGTCGCTTATGGTTTTGGCCATCACCAAACGAATATAAAACTCACCCCAACCTGTGCAGCTTATAGCGCAGGTATTATTATCAGCATAAGTGCCCGCCCCGATAATGGGCGAATCACCAATTCTTCCATAGCGTTTATTTGTCATGCCGCCGGTGCTGGTGGCTGCGGCAAGATTGCCATGCATATCCAAAGCAACAGCACCAACGGTTCCATATTTATAATCATGGTTACCCGGTTGTCTTAACAAAGTATTCGAAGAGTCTTTATGCAAGGCTTTAAGCGAGTCTTGTTTTTTTGCATTCATTAAACCTCTCCAGCGGGCTGTTGTAAAAAAATAAGAAGGATCAACAACCGTGCAACCGTTGGCTGCCGCAAACGTTTCCGCACCTGTGCCGGCCATCATTACATGCCCGCTTTTATCCATTACAGCACGCGCAGCAGTGATGGGATTTTTAATATTTGTAACACCTGCAACCGCGCCGGCTTTCAGCGTTTTTCCATCCATAATGGAAGCATCAAGTTCATTATTTCCTGCATTGGTAAATACAGCGCCTTTGCCTGCGTTGAACAAAGAATCATCTTCCAAAACTTTTATAGCAGCCTCAACAGCATCCAGGGCTGTACCACCATTTTTGAGAATTATATTACCTGCATTTAATGCATGCTGCAGGCCTTGTTTATATAAGGCTTCTTTTTCCGGCGTCATTGAAGACTTAAGAATTGTACCTGCGCCGCCATGTATTACCAATACATATTTTTTACCGGGCTGGGCTGTTAATGATGATATGAATACAAATGTTACCAGCAAAAAGATTATTGTTTTCATGCAGGCAAATTACTGCTTCATCTTTATTTTGACATTTAATAAGAATAATGTTTGGCTATTGTATTGCTTTAAAAAGGCTCATTAAAACGAAGGAGAATTAACTGTATCCAGTTTTAGCAATGCAATAGTTTGTAATTATTATTTTGTTTTGCAGAAATATTCAACTTCATATTAAATCAATATTGTTTTGCGCGACATATTTTTTAAACATATTGCCCAAACATCGCCTGCACCCATCGGGCTTGAAATTGTAAAGGCGGAAGGCATATATCAGTACGATGTAAAAGGAAAAAAATACATCGATTTAATTTCAGGTTTTAATGTAGCCAACATCGGGCATTCCAATCCCAAAGTAATTGATGCTGTTAAAAAGCAGGTAGACGATTATATGCACCTGATTGTGTATGGTGAGTTTATAGAAACCCCGCAAACGGCTTATGCCAAATTGCTGACAGAACATCTTCCTTCAACATTGGATTGCATTTATTTTACCAACAGCGGCGCAGAAGCAACAGAAGGCGCTTTAAAGCTGGCGAAACGCTCCACAGGCCGCACCAATATAATTGCTTTTAATAACAGTTATCATGGCAGTACACAGGGCGCATTAAGCGTTATGGGTGATGAATATTACCGCAATGCCTTTAGGCCTTTATTGCCCGGCATTCTGCATGTTGATTATAACAGCGATGAAGTTTTTGATTTAATAAATGACACAACAGCCTGCGTAATCCTCGAAACGGTACAGGCAGAAAGCGGCATTACCATACCATCAAAAACATGGATGCAGCAACTGCGAACAAGATGCATAGAACAAGGCGCTTTATTAATCCTTGATGAAATACAGGCAGGCTTTGGCAGAACGGGAAGCTTATGGGGATTTGAGCAATTTGATATTGTACCCGACATTTTACTATTAGGTAAAGCTTTGGGCGGCGGCATGCCACTGGGCGCTTTTATTGCTGATAAAAACGTAATGCAAACCTTAAGCTTTAACCCTGTACTCGGGCATATTACCACATTCGGCGGGCATCCGGTGAGCTGCGCTGCAGGCAAGGCGGCATTTGAAGTATTGCTGGAAGGAAATTATATCGATAGTGTAAAACAGAAGGAGGCATTTTTAACAGAGCAATTGCACCATCCATCTATAAAGAAGATAAACCATTTTGGTTTGTGGGCATCCCTGCAGTTTAAAACAATGGAAACAGCTCAAAACATTATTCATACATGTGTTGATAAAGGTTTGATTACAGACTGGTTTGTTTTTGCACCTGACAGGTTACGTATTGCCCCGCCCTTGATAATTGAAGAAGATGAAATTAAAAAAGCCTGCGAGGTTATTCTGGAAATGGTTGAAAAATACGCCTGAAATTAAAGTGCTGTTAATAAACCTGGATTAAAACTTCTCTGGGATATTCCAGGTTTGTGAACATTAACCGTTTTTTATTTTCCGCTATTGCTTTAGGTTTGCGCCAAACCAAAAAAATAATGAGTATTACCGTAGTAGGAACAATGGCTTTTGACGCTATTGAAACGCCTTTTGATAAAACAGATAAAATTATTGGCGGGTCGGCAACGTATGTGGCTTATGCAGCATCTTTTTTTGTGCAACCAATTCAACAAATTTCAATTGTGGGCAACGATTTTCCGCAAGATGAATTGGAAGCATTGCAAGACAGGGGTGTTAAAACAGATGGCGTTGAAATTGTGCCTGATAAAAAATCTTTTTTCTGGAGCGGCAAATACCATCTTGATATGAACAGCCGTGATACATTGATCACTGACCTGAATGTGCTGGCTGATTTTGATCCTAATGTTCCAGACAGTTACCAGGATTGCGATTTCCTGATGCTGGGTAATCTCGTGCCTGCCATTCAGCAAAAAATAATCAACCAGTTTAAACAACGTCCAAAATTAATTGTAATGGATACCATGAATTTCTGGATTGAAACAGCATGGGAAGATCTTAAAAAAACGTTTACCATGGTAGACGTTTTACTGGTTAACGACAGTGAGGCAAGACAAATAACCAATGAATATTCACTTGTAAAGGCAGCGAAAAAAATATTAACAATGGGACCAAAGTTTCTTATCGTAAAGAAAGGTGAGCATGGCGCTTTACTATTTCATGAAAACAATGTTTTCTTTGCACCCGCAATGCCATTGGATGATGTGTTTGACCCAACGGGCGCAGGCGATACTTTTGCAGGAGGCTTCATTGGCCATCTTGCAAAAACAAAAGATATTTCTTTTGAAAACATGAAAACGGCCATCATTGTTGGCTCTGCCATGGCAAGCTTTTGTGTGGAAAAATTTGGCCCCCAACGCTTAAAAGAAATTTCAAAAGAAGACATTGGAAACCGCTTACAGGAATTTGTGCAGCTTGTTAACTTCGATATCACTTTGGCATAAAGGCATTGCTTTGGTGTGATAATTGAAAATAAAATACCCATAATTCCAAATATGAAAAAAATACTGTGGGCTGTTCTTATTACGGGTATTGGCGTTTATTCATGCAAATCAAAACAAAAAGAGAAAATAGAAGTTGATAAAAGCATTAATCAAAAAACATCTTTCAATAACCTGTTCATTGATAGTAATACTATCAAAGTTTTTTTAACAAAACATCCTGAATATACAAAGTTCAGCCATCAGTATAGTGATTTTTATAAGCTGCGCAATTATCAATGTGCATGGTTTGACAGTAGCGGCATTGGTGAGCAGGCTTATAATTTTATGAACCTGCTGGCAAATGCTGTTGACACCTATAACGACAGGAGTTTATACAATAAGAAGCTCTCCGATGAAGTAGATAAGTTTAAAACGGATACTTCAGATAAGAATATAAAAACAACGCGGAATATTACGGACACAGAATTAAAGCTCACGGGCCAGTTCTTTGCCTATGCTTCAAAAATTTATGGAGGCAGCGATATAAATGTCCAGGAACTCGGTTGGTTTATCCCACGTAAAAAACTGAACCTTTCAGTGATGCTCGATTCGCTTATCGCGAATAAATCAGACATTAAAAAAAGTGAAATCCCATTAAGCAGTGCTTACAAAAGGTTATTGGATTATCTTTCCGTTTATCGTAAAATAGCTCAAACCACACCCTGGGATTCTTTGCCATATCCTGAAAAAGCATTTCATAAAGGAGCCACATCACCCGAAATAATAACCATTAAACAGCGCTTATTTGCTTTAGGTGATTTAGCTGAAAATGATACTACAGGTGTTTTTGATTCGTCAATGCTGGCTGCTGTAAAAAGATTCCAGGTGCGAATGGGCGCAAACCCCGATGGTGTGATTGGAAAGACATTTATTACACAACTAAATGTAACGCCGGCTAAAAGAATAGAACAAATTCTCATAAACCTCGAACGCCTGCGCTGGATGCCGCCAATGAACGACAGTACCAATTCGATTGTGGTAAATATTCCTGAATATAAAATGTATGTGTATGATAGCGGCAAGCTGCAGTTTCCCATGGATGTTGTTGTAGGCTCATCGGCAACCGGCACGGTTATATTTACAGGTAATTTAAAATACATTGTGTTTAGCCCGTACTGGAATATACCGGCAAGTATTGTGAAAAAAGAAATATTGCCGGGCATTGCGCGCAATCCCAATTATCTTGCTTCACACCGCATGGAGCAGTTTGGCCTGCAGGCAAAAGGCGTTCCAGCTATAAGGCAGTTGCCGGGAGCAGATAATGCATTAGGCAGGGTAAAATTTTTATTCCCAAACAACTTTGATATTTATTTTCACGATACAAATAACCATGGCGCATTTAATGCGTCCAACAGGAATATCAGTCATGGATGCATTCGTTTGAGCGAACCCAAAAAGCTTGCTATGTATTTACTGCGTTCCGATACGGCAACCTATAATAACCAAACGGTTGATAGCCTTATGAATCTTGATAAAGAAAAATGGGTAACGCTTAAAAAACCGGTTCCGGTTGTAATAAGTTATTACACTGCGTTTGTTGACAGCAATGGCAGTCTCAATTTTCGCCGGGATATTTATAAACATGATTCTGCAATGGCGGCCAAATTATTTACCGACAACAACAATTTAATGGCATTGAAATAAAACATTCAGCCAGTATTAAACACATTTTTCGGAAACCGTCAAACGGAAATCGTGAATATAAGAATGGGGGCATTTATTCACAACTCATCATTTTAAATTTTTATCATATTTAATCATGTCATTCATCCCGAAAAAATTTAGCATAAACATTCAAGTGCAGCAACCGCATCTTGATGCAGTGAGCCACGTAAACAATGTGGTTTATATACAATGGATGCAGGATATTGCTTCTATGCACTGGCATGCAGTTGCCACACCTGAACTAAAAAATAAGTTTGTGTGGATGATAAGAAGACATGAAGTGGATTATCACAACCAGGCTTTTTTAAATGATAACCTCCTTATAACAACATGGACAGGAGAATATACAAACGTAACCTGGAAGCGTCATTATGAAATAACCCGCCCGGCAGATAACAAAAAAATTATCAGCGCAGTGAGCTTGTGGATACCTGTTGATGTTGAAGCGCAAAAACCTCAGCGTGTTGATGAAGCTATGGTAAGTTTGTTTATGCAATAATGTTTACAGGCCTGTATTGTCGGGAGTTTCTATAAATTCACCTCTGCCACCAAAAATACGCTGCCGCAAATTAAAACCAGGTCTTCTTTATCAGCACGGGTAATAGCTTCAGAAAGCGCAGCATTTACATCTGCAAAGTCTTTTCCTTTCAAACCATGCACAGCAGCAAGATCGGCAAGTATTTTTTCATTTAAAGCCCTTGGTAATTGCGCTTTGGTAAAATAATAGTCGGCATTTACGGGCAACAAAGCCAGGATGCTTTCAATATCTTTATCTTTTACAAACCCAATAATCAAATGCAGGCGGGTATAGCTTTCAAGTTCAAGTTGTTCCAGCAATTGTTTTATGCCCGCAGTATTATGCGCCACATCTACAATTACAGCCGGGTTTTCTTTTAATTTCTCCCATCGTCCATGCAGGCCGGTAAGATGTTTTACCTGTTTTAAAGCCTTCTCCACATGCTGTAATTTTATATGCCATTCTTTTAGCTGCAGTTGATGCACCGCTTCCAAAACAGTAACAATATTTTTTGTTTGATAAATGCCCGGCAAATCGAGCAGGAAAGTATGATGTTCATCTTTTCTTACATCAACCACTTCTGCTTTCAGATGATTGTTTTCATAGTTAAAGTCCTGCACGTAAAAATTTTGCTGTGCAAAAATCAGCGGCGCATTTTTCTCTTTAGCCGAAGATTCAAATACGGATCTTGTTTCATCCACAACTTCGCCAATGATGGCAGGGATATTTTGCTTGATGATACCGGCCTTTTCATAAGCTATTTTTTCAAGTGTATCGCCCAATATTTGCGTATGATCGTAACCAATATTTGTGATGATTGAAATTTCGGGCAAAATAATATTCGTGCTGTCAAGCCTGCCGCCAAGCCCTGTTTCTATAACAGCTACATCCACATTTTGTTGTGCAAAATATTCAAACGCCATTGCAACTGTTATCTCGAAAAAAGAAGGTTCAAGACGTTCAATCTGTGGCTTAATTCTTTCAGTGAAATCAATAATAAATTCTTTAGTGCACATTGCACCATTCACCCTTATTCTTTCCCTGAAGTCTTTTAAATGCGGCGATGTGTATAAACCTGTTTTATAACCGGCTGTTTGCAAAATGGCAGCCAGTATATGGCTTACAGAACCTTTGCCATTCGTGCCTGCAATGTGAATGCTCTTAAATTTTTTTTGCGGGTTATTTAACGCAGCGCAAAGCTGTTTTGTATTGGTTAAATCCTTTTTGTAGGCAGCTGTGCCAATGCGGCTGAACATGGGCAACTGTTCGTATAAATATGCAAGCGTATCAGCGTACGTCATACTGCAAAGTAAAATGAAAGATACTGGATTTAGTATTGAATTAAAATTGATATAAGCCTGCCTGGAATTAAAAAACCGGAAAGCTTTTACACCTTCCGGCCCGTTTCCGGTTTATTAATTTTAGTTTTATTCCATCACAAAAGTATCCAGGAATTTAGTGGTGAAATTGCCTTTGCGGAAATCTTCATTCTTCATCAACTGGAGATGGAAAGGAATAGTTGTTTTTACGCCATCAATTACATATTCACTTAAAGCGCGATACATGGTATCTAAAGCCTCTTCACGGGTGCGGGCAACTGTTATTAGTTTACCGATCATTGAATCATAATACGGCGGAATCACATAGCCTGCATACACATGGCTGTCAACACGCACACCATGCCCGCCAGGCGTGTTCAATACATTTATCCTGCCAGGTGAAGGCCGGAAATCATTATACGGGTCTTCCGCATTTATACGGCATTCGATGGCGTGCATTTGCGGCATATAGTTTTCACCGGAAATGCGTTCACCCATCGCAATTTTAATCTGTTCTTTTATAAGATCGAAATTGATAACCTCTTCCGTAACGCAATGTTCCACCTGTATGCGGGTGTTCATTTCCATGAAGTAGAAATTACGATGCTTATCAACCAGGAATTCTATGGTTCCCACGCTTTCATAATTAATAGCTGAAGCGGCTTTAATAGCGGCAGCGCCCATTTTTTCACGCAGTTCAGGCGTCATAAAAGGTGAAGGAGATTCCTCTACCAATTTCTGGTGCCTGCGCTGAATGCTGCAATCACGTTCGCTTAAATGGCAAACCGTACCAAACTGATCGCCGGCAACCTGTATTTCTATATGGCGTGGCTCTTCCACAAATTTTTCCATATAGATACCATCGTTTTTAAATGAAGCGGCTGCTTCTGCTTTAGCTGTGTTATAAGCACGCTCAATTTCGCCTTCACTCCACACCACACGCATGCCTTTGCCGCCGCCACCAGCAGTTGCCTTTAATATAATAGGATAACCAATTTCTTTTGCAAGTGATTTGGCTTCTTCCAGATTTTTTAATAACCCTTCACCGCCGGGTACAACAGGCACACCTGCTTTTATCATGGTTTCTTTGGCGGTTATTTTATCGCCCATAGCATTGATCATGGATGGCGTGGGCCCGATGAATTTAATGCCATGATCGCCGCATATCTGGGCAAATTTTGAATTTTCTGCCAGAAAACCATAACCCGGATGAATGGCATCGGCATTGGTAATTTCTGATGCGGCAATTATATGTGGAATATTAAGATAGGAATCGCTGCTTTGCGGTTTACCAATACATACCGCCTCGTCGGCAAAGCGCACATGAAGGCTGTCTTTATCGGCAGTAGAATAAACGGCCACCGTTTTAATGCCCATTTCCCTGCAGGTTCTTATAACACGAAGGGCAATTTCGCCACGGTTGGCTATGAGTATTTTTTTAAACACGTTTCTAATTTGAAAATTTGAAAATGTAATAATTTGAAAACACTGACTGCAATTTGAAAACCGGGAACTCCAGGTTTTTAAATTACTGTTATTTCCAAATTATGGTTCAACAAGGAACAGAGGCTGGTCGTATTCAACAGGGCTTGCATCTTCAATAAGTATTTTTACAATTTTGCCGCTCACTTCGCTTTCAATTTCATTAAACAGCTTCATGGCTTCTATTATGCAAACAACTTTTCCGGGTGCAATTTCATCTCCCACTTCTACAAAATTGGGTTTGTCAGGGCCAGGCCTTTTATAAAAAGTGCCGATCATCGGGCTTTTTATGGTAATGAGATTATCCGTTTTTAAAGGAGCGGACGCCTGCTCAGGCGCAGTTGCAGCAGCTGCCGGCTGTGGAAGGGTTGCGGCCGGTGGTTGAACATACAGCGGGGCCTGCACAGGCACTTGCTGTATTTCAGGCTGATAAACCTTATCTCTTTTCTGTTTGATTGATATTTTAAAATCTTTTTCTTCGATGCTTAATTCCCCTATGTTGCTTTTGTTTACAAGCTTAATAAGTTCCTGAATCTGTTTATAATCCATAATTTAATTTTTGGGGTTATTATATGATTTTAGTGAAAAAGGGCAGGCAAAATAGGCAAAAATTGCACAGAACAGCCAATTTTTGTAAAAAACAGGCATTTTCTGAGAAAATATATTTTTTAAAAATTGCTTCATTTTTTGCATACAATAGTATATAAGTATTGCCTGGTTTATTGTTGCCACCAACATGCATTTTTTACCGAACCAATATAGCGAACTGCTGGCTGAAAGCGCCTGACGCTGCAAAAATATCTTTAAAAAAAGATGGCTTTGAACCGGCATAAAATGCCGAAAAGTTCTCTACCCTTTCCTGAAGATTCCCGGCAGGAAAAAGTTGCTTTTTTATTTTTTGAAGCTGCACCTGGTCTGTAACATATTTCTTTTTTTCTGCGCGAAGCATTTTTTTCTCAAGACCAGAAAGCCCCTTAAGCGTTTTTACTTTTAATGCTGCAATATGCTGAACAAGGGTAGTATCTATTTTTGAAGCAATGCCCGAAATTTCATCATACAATAACTCAGCTTGTGTAAATTCTGCCTCAAGGCTGGTGATATTAGTGCTGTGTTCGTGCACAAACCGGTTCATTAAAGTATGTTCATCTTCAAAAAAATCAGCGGGAGAAAAATCCATCGCTTTTATTTTTCCTGCCGTCCTTTCATCAACCAGCAAAAATGAATTGCGTAAAACAAGCATGGGGTACGGAATATTCACTTCATTAAAAACATTTTTTAGCTCAAGCCAGTAAGCCAGCTCGCCGCCGCCGCCAACAAAAACAATATTAGGCAAAATGGTTTCCTGTAAAGGGCCACGCAAAATAACATTAGGACTAAAACGCTCAGGGTGCTCATCAAGTTCCTGCAGTATTTCATCAAGCGACCATTCCAGTTTTAAGCCTTCTACCTTAAATCTTTCATTTTCTGTTTCAATCCGTTCCCGTTTATCTTCCATTAAATAAAACAGGTTTATCTGGCGGCCGCTCGCCTGCACTTTGTAATGCGCTCCAAGCTGTTTTATTGTTGTGGCAACGGCCTTATGTGAAAATTGTTCTTTTAATTCTTTTTCAATTACAGGCTGAAAAAGCTTTTTAAGAGCGGCATTATCGGGAATTAAAACAATCAATCCATATTCTCCAAACAAAGCGTTTAATAAATGAAGCGTTGCCTGCTGAATAGTTGTTTTTTCTTTATAAGCTGATCGGAAGAGTTCCATCAGTTCTTTACCATACGGCAATACGCTAAGCTGTCCTTCTATTTCATTCAACACCTGCAGCAGAGCTTTATCAACATACATCCGGCCAACGGCACCGGTTTGTTTTGTTTGCCAGGCATACTTTACCTGATTGATGGTAATATTATTCAGTTCATCAAGATCTGCATCTTCGCTGCCCATAAAATAAACCGGCACAAAATGTTTTTCTTTATGAGAAACATTTAGCTCTTCTGCAATCTTTATAACATGAAAAATTTTATAGACAACATATAAAGGCCCGGTAAAAATATTAGGCTGATGCGCTGTTGTAACGGTAAAAGTGTTTTGGTTTAGCAGCGATTGAATGTTAGAAGACGTTTTTTCAGAAACGTTTAAACCATTATACTGTTGCTGAAGCTGCTGAACCAAAACCTGCCGGTGTTTAAACCCTTCTTTTTGAGCGATGGCAGCGGTTACACTTTCCGGTTGCGGACGAAGGTTATAAAAAGGCTGCAAGGCTTCAGCGTTATTTAAATAATCAATAACGAGCTTAGAAAAATATCCTGTCTTTTCGTAAGAAACATAACTACAGTGTGTATCCATTTGCGATGCAAATTAAGGCACTAAACAACACGTTCCGTTACCGGCTATATAACTTCTCCTTCCAGGTCGTAATCGAAGGCATTGGTTATTTTTACCTGTACAAACTGGCCCGGCTGTAATTTTTTGCCTGATTGAATAATTACTTCGTTATCCACCTCTACGCTGTCAAATTCTGTGCGGCCCAAATAACGGCCTGCTTCTTTTTTATCTACGATAACTTTAAATATTTTGCCTACTTTTTCTGCATTTTTTTCATAGCTTATTTCCTGCTGCACTTCCATTATTTCTTCTGCACGCTTTTGTTTTTCAGCAGCAGGCACATCATCCATAAGGTTATAACCACTGGTGCCTTCTTCATGCGAATAGGTAAACACACCCACCCTGTCAAAATGTTGTTCCTGCAAAAAAGACTTCAATTCTTCCACATCATCTCTTGTTTCACCAGGAAAGCCAGTTATTAAAGTTGTGCGCAAACATATACCCGGCACTTTATCGCGGATAGTATTTAATGTTTCAATGATTTCTGCTTTAGTGCTTTGGCGTTTCATTAGCTGCAGCATACGGTCGCTGGCATGTTGCAAGGGCATGTCGAGATAATTGCAGATGTTTTCTCTTTCCCGCATTACATCCAATACCTCAAGCGGAAATTTATTGGGATAAGCATAATGCAGGCGAATCCATTCCAGGCCCTGCACATCACTTAATCTTTTCAGCAGATCGGCCAGCATTCTTTTTTTATAAATATCAAGACCGTAATAGGTAAGCTCCTGGGCAATAAGCATGACTTCTTTCACGCCGCGTTTCACCAAACCTTCTGCTTCTGCCACAATCTCTTCAATAGTTTTGCTGATATGTTTACCGCGCATTAAAGGAATAGCGCAAAAAGCGCAGGTGCGGTTACAGCCTTCGCTTATTTTTAAATAAGCATAATGTTTTGGCGTGCTTAATAATCTTTCGCCTAACAATTCTTTTTTATAATCGGCATCAAATTCTTTCAGAATTAAAGGCAACTCTAATGTTCCAAACCAGGAATCCACTTCCGGGATTTCTGATTCAAGATCGTTGCGATAACGTTCACTCAAACAGCCCGTAACGTACACCTTATCCAGCTTGCCGCGCTTCTTTAAATCAACCTGTGCGAGAATGGTATTAATGCTTTCCTCTTTGGCTTTATCAATAAAACCGCAGGTATTCACCACTACAATATTATGGTCGAGCCTGGCATTTTCATGCACCACATTTATTTCATTGGCTTTTAGCTGGCCGCTAAGCACTTCGCTGTCAACCAGGTTTTTGCTGCAGCCCAGTGTAATAATGTTTACTTTATCAGGTTTTAATGTTCTCGCCTTCATAATAGAGTGGGCAAAGGTAAAGCAGGGAAATTTATGCAGGAAGATATTAACAAGTAACCTGCTGCGATGCAGCTAAACTTTAAATTTCATCTTCCTGTCTCATACCAATTTTTGTTTATCCATTTACGAATGGCCTATCAGGCTGCACGATGCTTTTATGGTTGCTGATACGGGCGGTATAATATATAATGAGCAGGAAAAGCGGATAAGATGTATCGCCTAAAAATTTGATATCCTGCATTCAGATGAACAGGTTATTCTTAAAAAAGAAAAGGCGCAATTATTTGCGCCTTTTTGTGAACCCGCTGGGACTCGAACCCAGGGCCCCAACATTAAAAGTGTTGTGCTCTACCAACTGAGCTACGAGTTCATCCCTTTTTGTTTTTGGGAGTGCAAAAATAGAAGAAAAACATATTGCACCAAAACTAAAATAATTTCTTTCTTTTTACTTTTCAATATTTACATTTCTACAACCTTTGCAAGTAACTAAATTTGCAGGCAAATAAAGGATATGTCGTTTTTTACAAACAAAGTAGTATTGGTTACCGGCGGCACGGACGGAATTGGCAAAGCGCTCGTTTATTCATTAATGCAGCAGGGCGCAAAAGTTGTTACCTGCGGGCGTGACTATGATAAGCTATATCATTTACAAACGGTATATGCGGGCAAGCCATTGCTGGCATTGTCTGCAGATGTAAGCAACGAAGCTGATTGCAAGCAAATGGTTAACCAGGCTATCGCCACTTTTGGTACTATTCATATATTAATTAATAATGCAGGCATTTCAATGCGCGCATTGTTCAGCGAAACAGATCTTGAAACGATACGCCGTGTAATGGATATTAATTTCTGGGGCGCTGTTTATTGCACCAAGTATGCCTTACCGCATATACTTAAAAACAAAGGCACAGTGGCTGCCATTTCATCTATTGCCGGATACAGGGGATTGCCCGGAAGAAGCGGGTATTCTGCATCAAAGTTTGCATTGCAGGGATGGATGGAAGCGTTAAGAACAGAATTATTGGATAGTGGTGTAAACGTAATGTGGGCCTGCCCGGGTTTTACAAAATCAAATATCCGTAATGTTGCTTTAAATAAAAATTCGCAGCCGCAGGGCGAAACACCGCTGGATGAAGAAAGCCTTATGACCGCTGAAGAAGTGGCTGAACATATTTTAAAAGCCATTGAAAAAAGAAAACGCACTCTGGTTTTATCAGGACAGGGAAAACAAACAATTTTTCTAACCCGTTTTATGCCTGAGCTTGCAGATAAATTAGTGCATAAATTCTTTTTTAATAAAGGAGTTTTGGTTAAATAAAGCGAATGCCTGTTATTTACAATTCATGCCTGTAATTACATTATCTACTGATATAGGTCAAAGCGATTATGTTGTTGGTGCTATTAAAGGGCAGCTTATAAAAGCTGTTCCTTTGGCTTCTATTATAGATATTACGCACCAGCTTGTGGCCAATAATTATTTGCATGCCGCTTATGTTTGCACTAATGCTTTTTCATTTTATCCCGCAGGCGCTTTTCATTTTGTGATAATAAATTTATTTGAAAAAGTGCCGGATCATTTATTGCTTGCAAAACACAACAACCAGTTTATTGTTTGTCCCGATAATGGTATCTTAACAATGATCGCCGGTGAAAAACCTGCCGAAATTGTTTCCGTTAAAATATCAAATGCCTTAGGCGTATTAAGCTGCACCGAAGCTTTTGCCAAAGCATTGAATGCAATAGAAAATGGTTCATCTTTACAGGCAATAGGCGATGCGGTTACAAGCATTGAAGAAAAATATCCATTTCGTTCAACAGCCGGGCCCGACTGGATTGACAGCCAGATAATATTTATAGACCAGTTTGAAAATGTGGTCATCAATCTTACTAAAAAAGAATTTGAAGAACACCGGAAGGGAAGAAAATTCAGGATTGTTTTGCCTGCACGCAACGATGGCGGCATAGTAACCATTAGTGAAAACTATGCTTCTGTTGAACAGGGCGAAAGGCTGGCCTGGTTTAATTCAGCGGGTTATCTTGAACTTGCTATTAATAAAGGCAACCTTGCAGGTTTGTTTGGATTAAAACGTTTTTCCGGCGGAACAACATTAAACACTTTGCCCAGCAATAAATTAATGTACGAGCGTGTAAAAATCTTCTTCGAATAAGCCATGCGTTTTCAATCGTATTTTAATTCGGCTATAAAAATTATACAGTTGTATGATGGAACTGTTCCATTACAACATTTCTTAAAACAATATTTTTCACAGCATAAAAAACATGGTTCGAGAGACAGAAGGATTATAGCACATGTTTGTTATAATTTTTACAGGCCCGGAAAAGCATTTTTAAATATCTCAGCAGAAGAAAGATTAAAGCTTGCTATTTTTATTTGTAATGATGATATCAAAGAATGGAAATTTCTATTTGAAGACGAATGGCTGAATAATTATAATAATTTAGAAAAACGCATAGTATTTATTCAATCAAAATATTCTTTTTCCCCGCCCGATATTTTTCCGTTTTATGATGCAACAAGCCAATCTTTAGATAATGATGCTTTCGCCAAAGCTTTCTTTGTACAACCAGATGTTTTCTTAAGGATAAGGCCTGGTTTTAATGATGCGGTTACAAAAAAACTGCAATCACATAACATTCAATATAACATTATAGAAGAAAACTGCATCAGCCTCCCTCCTTCTACCAATATCAACTTAGTTACAGATATTGATAAAGAAGCTGTGGTTCAGGATTATGCTTCGCAACAGGTGAAAAGCTTTTTTAAAATAGTTGAAAAAGCTTTTAGCCGTCAGCTATCAGCTATCAGCAAAGAAGCATTTCAAAATCGTATAATGATTTGGGATTGTTGTGCCGGCAGTGGCGGCAAATCAATACTGGCTTATGATGTATTAAAAAATATTGAATTAACTACTTCTGATATCCGTCCATCCATCATTCAAAACCTTAAGCAACGTTTTGCAAAAGCAGACATTAAAAAATATAAAACTTTTGTGTACGATGCAGCCAATCAACATTTCAACCAACCAACTTTTCCCAATCCCAAATTCCCAATTCCCAATTCCTCTTACGACCTCATTATCTGCGATGCGCCCTGCACCGGCAGCGGCACCTGGAGCAGAACGCCGGAACAATTATATTTTTTCGATGCAATAAAAATTGAAGAATATGCTACGCGGCAGCAAGAGATTATAAGTAATTCAGTACCATATTTGAAAACTGATGGCTTTTTTCTTTACATAACCTGTTCCGTTTTTGAAAAAGAAAATGAAGCAATTGCTGATTTTATTCAGCAGAAATTAAAACTTGAATTAATAAAAATGGAACTGATAAAAGGTTATGCTAAAAAAGCCGATACCATGTTTGCCGCTTTATTCAAAAAGAACTAACATTTTTTAAATCCACACTTCGCTTACATTCGCAAAATAATTTTTTTTATACATGAGCCAGAGTTTGAGCAGAAAACAACTGATTGAAGCAGCAGAAGAATTTGGAACGCCGCTGTACGTTTATCACGCAGAGAAAATTGAAGAGCAACTGCACGAGTTAAACAAAGCATTTAAGGAATGCAATGCTAAGTTTTTTTATGCATGTAAATCATTAACCAATATCAATATTCTTAAGTTAATGAACAAGCTTGGTGCAGGCCTGGATTGCGTTAGCATTAATGAAGTAAAGCTTGGCTTAAAAGCTGGTTTTACTCCTGACAGGATTTTGTTTACACCCAACTGTGTTGACTTTGAAGAAATAGAAGCAGGCAAGTTGTTAAACGTGCATATCAATATTGATAATATTTCCATGCTGGAGCGCTTTGGCAATAAATACGGAAGCTCCTACCCTGTTTTTATACGCCTGAACCCGCATATAATGGCCGGCGGTAATTTTAAAATTTCAACCGGGCATGTTGACAGCAAGTTTGGCATTTCCATTCACCAGGTAAGGCATATTGAACGCATTATTAAATCAACAGGACTAAATGTGCAGGGCCTTCATATGCATACGGGCAGCGAAATAAAAGACACCAATGTATTTATTGCGGGTCTTGAAATAATGTTTGAAATGGCGCGCCAGTTTCCGCAAATAGAAGTAATTGATTTAGGCAGCGGTTTTAAAGTGCCTTATTACGATGATGATGTAAGAACAGATGTGCATGATCTTGGCAAAAAATTAGCGCAGGCTTTTACAAAATTTGAGAAAGAAAGTAACCGCAAACTTGAAATATGGTTTGAACCCGGTAAGTTTCTCGTAAGTGAAGCCGGTTATTTTATAGTGAAGGCAAACGTTGTAAAAACAACAACTGCCACGGTTTTTGCAGGCGTAAACAGCGGGTTTAATCATTTAATAAGGCCTATGTTTTATGAAGCTTATCATCGCATAGAAAACTTATCTAATCCTAAAGGTGCGGAACGTATTTATACAGTAGTTGGAAATATTTGTGAGACTGATACGTTTGCTTGGGACAGGAAACTGAATGAAGTACGTGAAGGCGATTACCTCGTTTTTTACAATGCAGGTGCTTACGGCTTTGAAATGAGCAGTAACTTTAATTCAAGATTAAAACCGGCGGAAGTATTATTTAAAGATGGTAAACCGCAACTGATAAGAAAACGGGATGAGTTTGAAGACTTGCTGCGGAACCAGGTGGAAGTATTGTGATGAACGAGTTTAAAAGTTCATGAGTTTACGGGTTCAGGTGTTTAAAGTTTAATGTCTAAGGTTAGACATTAAATCGAAAATATTGAACTGTTTTATTCACTTTTGACGGTTCATGATTTACGAAAGCTGAATAACGATATTCAGTACAAGTGAGTGACACAACCGTGATGCTATTTGTGCAAGCGCTGGTATAATAAAGAAAAAATTACTATGTAATTTTAAAGGTGGCTTTATGATTGAAGTAAAAAATATAAGAAAGAGCTTTGGGGATAAGGTTATTCTTGAAGATATAAGTGGTGTGCTTGATACAGGCAAATGCAACCTTATTATTGGTTCGAGCGGAAGCGGTAAAACGGTTTTTACCAAATGCGTGGTTGGATTGTTCAGGCCTGATAAAGGAGAAATATTATATGATGGTAAAAACATGCTTGAAATGAACCGTGAGGAAAGGACGGAACTGCGCCAGCAGATCGGCATGTTGTTCCAGGGCTCTGCTTTGTTTGATTCTATGACGGTGGAGCAGAATATTATTTTTACGCTTGATATGTTTTCAAACCTCAGTTACCGCGATAAAAGAAAACGCGTGGATGAAGTGCTGGAAAAAGTGGAGCTGCAGGGCTCCAATAAAAAATTTCCTGCTGAGATAAGCGGTGGTATGAAAAAACGCGTTGGTATTGCAAGGGCGATTGTGCTTAACCCGAAATATCTTTTTTGCGATGAGCCCAACAGTGGCCTTGACCCGCAAACTTCACTGGTTATCGACCAGCTTATTAAAAGTATCACAACAGAATATAACATTACTACAGTTGTAGTAACCCATGATATGAACAGCGTAATGGAAATAGGCGATCATATAATGTATTTATATAAGGGCAGGAAAGAATGGGAAGGTTCTAAGAAGGATATTATTTTCAGCAAGAACGAAAGATTGAACGAGTTCATTTTTGCTTCTGAATTTTTGCAGGGTGCAAAAGCCATCCGTATGCTGGAAGTGGAAGGAAAAATAGAAGAAGGCGCTGCCATGAAGGAAGCTGAAAAAATAATAAACGAAAGCGATAAATTATCTTGAGCAGGCTTTCAGTTTTTTTATTGTTTCCTTTGGATCTGCCGAACTGAAAATGGTATTGCCCGCCACCAAAACATCAGCACCCGCATTAACCAGCGATTGTGCATTTTCAACCGTAATACCGCCATCCACTTCAATTAAAACATCCAGCTTTCTTTCATCAATCATTCTGCGTAGTTTCTCAACTTTTTTAAGTGAATGCGGAATAAATTTTTGCCCGCCAAAGCCGGGATTAACCGTCATAATTAAAACATGATGCAAATCTGCTAAAATATCATCCAGCATAAAAACAGGTGTGTGCGGGTTGATGGCAACCGCAGGCTTCATACCTAATTCTTTTATCTGCTGAATATTGCGGTGCAGGTTAGGGCAAACTTCATAATGAACAATAATGCTGTCTGCGCCTGCCTGTTTAAATGCCGGTACAAGTTTTTCAGGTGTTTCAATCATTAAATGCACATCGCAGAATTTTGGCGTTGCTTTTCGCACATATTCAATAACCGGGATGCCAAAACTGATGTTGGGAACAAACTGGCCATCCATTACATCAAGGTGCAGCCATTCTGCTTCACTGGCATTCACCATTTTACATTCATCTTCGAGCTTTAAAAAATTAGCGGCGAGTAATGATGGCGCAACGATAGACATAGTTCGTGTTTAAGTCAAAAGTAAAAATTAAAAAGGCAAAATATTTATTCTTCCAATTGTTTCAGGCGTGTTTGCGCTTCGTCAAGTGTGGGATCAAGTTGTAATGATTGTTTAAAACGTAATACAGCACTGTCTTTTTTATTCATCAGTTCATAACAACGCGCCATATAATAATAAGCATCGGCATATAAATTATTCACTGTTGAAGCAAGCTGAAAAACACTCAATGCTTTATCATATTGTTTTGCATCAAAATAAACAAGCCCTTTTTCAATATAGGCCTCCATGTAAGTATAATTATTAGCAATACATTCATCAAAATATTTTACAGCATCGCCTGCTTTGCCGGTGCGTGCAAAATATACACCTGTTATAAAAGCGCAGTTGGCATCTGCTACACGGCCCAGGCTTAAGGCTTTGACGCGTGAACATAATAAAATGGCCCGCTCATTTTTCATCTCTGCATATAAATTGGCAAGCGCCAGCAATACATCAGGAGATTCATAAATGCGGGCAGCTTTTGCATAGCTTTTTATGGCAAGCGCCGTATCACCTGCATCTTCCGCTATTTCTCCTTTTGCGAAAAACAAACCGTAATTGGCAGAATCTTTATTGGTTAATGAATCCATTTGAACAAGCGCTTCTTTATACATTTTAACGCTATCTAACGTAAAGGCATATTGCAGGCGCAATCCTGTGCTGTCAGGATATTCCTTTAACTTTTTTTCCAAAGATTCTATCAGCGGCTGCAAAGCATTTTTAACAGAGTCGTCTTTTTTACCAGATGCAGACTGGTCTGTATTATGGCAGGCAAATAAAACGCCGCTAATAAATATTAAGAATAATAGCTTTTTCATTAAGTGAAATACATTTATGCACTTGCAGCAGCAACCTGCTTTTGAATAACAGCATTATGCATGCGCTGCAGGAAAGATAACATTACATTCATATCGTCCACATCATTTACCACCAATAAAAAGTTTTTACCCACCTGTTTTAACCTTGCTTTATTAGTTCCGGTTTGCAGGTATTGCATGATACCCTGGAATACCTCGCTTTCAAAATAAGGCGAATCATTTTTATTGATGAAATAGCAGCGCAACGTTTTATCTTTTAATGTCATCTTTTCAAAACCCAAATCAACCGCAGTCCAGCGGCAACGTACAGTGGTAATCAGGTCTTCAACTTCATTTGGCAATGGTCCGAAACGATCGATGAGTTCTTTTTCAAATGCCTGCAATTCTTCCTCCTTTTCACAATTATCCAGCCTTGTATAAAGCGACAGGCGCTCCGTTATGCTTTCCACATAATCATCAGGAATAAGAATTTCAAGGTCGGTATCAATGGTACAATCGCTTACATAATCATCCTGCCTGCTGATCTCTTCTTTAAATACATCTTTAAACGACGTGCGCTTTAATTCACGTATGGCTTCATCCAATATTTTCTGATAAGTTTCAAACCCAATATCAGCCATGAAACCGGTTTGTTCACCACCGAGTAAATTACCGGCGCCACGAATATCCAGGTCACGCATAGCAATTTGAAAACCGCTGCCCAGTTCACTGAATTGTTCCAGTGTTTGCAAACGTTTTCTTGAATCGGTTGGCAAAGTGCTCATGGGCGGAGCAAACAAATAACAGAATGCCTTTTTATTGCTGCGTCCAACACGGCCACGCAGCTGGTGCAAATCACTTAATCCAAACTGGTGCGCATTATTAATAATGATGGTATTTACATTCGGAATATCAACGCCGCTTTCAACAATATTGGTGGAAACAAATACATCATACTTTCTGTCAATAAAATCCAATAATCTTTCTTCCAGTTTATTGCCTTCCATTTGCCCATGTGCATAGGTAATACTTAAATCAGGGCAAAGGTTTTGTATCATCGTTGCCATTTCAGCCAAACCTAAAATGCGGTTGTGAATAAAGAAAACCTGGCCGCCGCGTTCCGTTTCATAATAGATCGCGTCGCGAATAGCATCTTCATTAAACACCGCTACTTCTGTTTGTATAGGCTGGCGGTTGGGCGGCGGTGTATTGATGATGCTTAAATCTCTTGCGCCCATCAAGCTGAATTGCAATGTACGCGGAATAGGCGTGGCCGTTAAGGTTAAGCAATCAACCGTTGCTTTTAATGTTTTTAATTTCTCTTTATGCGCCACACCAAACTTCTGCTCTTCATCAATTATCATTAATCCGAGGTCTTTAAACTTCACACTGTTGGCCAGCAAACCATGTGTGCCAATGATAATATCAATCTTTCCTTCTTCAACTTTTTTAAGCGTCTCCTTTTTTTCTTTGGCTGATTTAAAGCGGTTGATATAATCGATAGTCACAGGAAAATCTTTCAGCCGCTCACTAAAAGTTTTATAGTGTTGAAATGCAAGAATGGTTGTAGGCACAAGCACCGCAGCCTGTTTACCATCAATACAGGTTTTAAATGCAGCACGAATGGCTATTTCTGTTTTACCAAAACCAACATCGCCGCAAACAAGGCGGTCCATTGGTGAAGCTTTTTCCATATCCTGCTTTACATCTTCGGTGGCTTTTGCCTGGTCGGGGGTGTCTTCATAAATAAAAGATGCTTCAAGCTCAGTTTGCATATAATTGTCCGGTGTATGCGCAAAACCTTGCTGTGCCTTGCGTTGGGCATATAGTTTAATCAGATCAAAAGCAATCTCCTTAACTTTCGTTTTGGTCTTTTCTTTTAGCCTGTTCCATACATCACTTCCTAATTTATTAATCTTCGGTGCTGTTCCTTCCTTGCCTGTAAACTTTGATATTTTATGCAGCGAATTAATGTTCACATATAAAATATCGCCGTCTTTATAAATAATCCTTACGGCTTCCTGGAGTTTACCATTCACTTCTATTTTTTGCAAACCGCTGTACGTGCCCACTCCATGATCAATATGCGTAACAAAATCTCCCGGCTGCAATTCTTTTAACGTACGAAGTGTAAGCGCTTTATTTTTATTATAAGCCTGCTTAACACGATATTTATGGTAACGCTGAAAGATCTGATGATCTGTATAACAAACTACTTTTGTGTCTTCATCAATGAAACCTTCATGAATAGAAGTGGCAATAGGTATAAACTGAATATCCGTATTAAGGTCTTTGAAGATAGAATGCAAACGCTCTAACTGTTTTGCCTGCTCTGCAAAAATGTACAACTCATAACCCTCGGCTTCATGCGTTTTCAAATCTTTTATCAAGAGATCAAATTGCCGGTTAAATGCAGGTTGCGGTTTTGTATTCAGTTCGATTTCAAAGCTGGAAAGATGCGGCTTATAACCAAATTCCACCAAATGATGTTGCAGTATTTGTCTTTCAATTGTTGCAGCAGGAACAAAGTCTTTTAGTTCAACTGTCTTCAATATCGTATTATCATCATCATCTTCTTCGGTGGACTGTGGACTATGGACTATGGACTCCAGGTAATCTCCCAATTGCTCTTCCTGCTCATTAATCACTTCCCGGATAACATCCCAGTCTTTTATCCAAACTACAGTTTGTTCAGGCAAAAATTCAAGCAGGGAAATTTTCTCATCGCTTTCAAACTGTGTATCAATATTTGGAATGATGGAAACCTGTAATAATTTTCTTTCACTTAACTGCGACTCCGGGTCGAATATGCGAATGCTGTCAACATCATTGCCGAATAGCTCAACGCGGTAAGGTTTTTCATTGCCAAAAGAATAAATATCCAGGATACCGCCACGTAAAGCAAACTGGCCCGGTTCATATACAAAATCGGTGCGCTCAAAACCATACATCACAAACAATTCAAGCAAACTGTCAAGGTTAAGCGTATCATTTGTTTTTATATGAATGATATTGCTGCTTAGTGTTTTTGATAATACAACTTTCTCAAACAACGCTTCAGGATAAGTAATAATGATGCCTGACGGCGCAACTGACATTTTGGTTAAAGCTTCAGTGCGCAGCATAACATGGCTGCTGTTGAGATGTTTAAAATCTTTCTTGCTTTTAAAAGAAGAAGGAAAATAAAACAGGTTCAATGCCTGGGTTAAATTTTCCAGCGTGTTGTGAAAATACGCTGCTTCTTCCGCGTCGTTCAAAACAACCAAATGCGTTGCTGCATTATTCTCTTTATCATTTTGATATTTATCAAACAAAGCCGCTAAAACAAATTCGGCACTGCTACCCTGTAAATTTTTAAGAAATATTTTTTGAGTATCGGCAAAAGTAAGCCTGTCCGCCAGGTGAAATAGGCGGGGATGTTGTTTGTACTTATCCAGTAACGCACCAAGATTCATAAACGCGGTGCAAAGTTAGTTCATTCAGCGTCAAATTTTAAATCATAGATTATAGATTCGCCTGTTCCCTATAAATTATAGTAATTATTAACGTAAGGTTTGCAGGCAAACAACCTTTCCATCCATTGTAGTTACGATAATTCTATCGCCCAAAACCGCAGTAATATTCGTAATGAGCGCATTTGAAATTTTATTTTTCCATAAAACGGATCCATCTTTATTAACAGCTACAACAGTGCCATCATCAGAAGGCACATAGATTAAACCATTATCTGCAACAATTGCTGTTGGTGCAATTTCATATCCCAAATTAGTGTTTGATTTAAAATCAATTTGCATACTGTCAGCTTTGGTGGAAAAGCCAATCAATTCGCCTTCCATTGTTTTTGCATAAACCAATGAACTGTCTTCTGATAAACCCATTGATTCCCGCACACGGTATAGAGGATCCTGTTTCCGCCAGATAACATTGCCCGTTTGTGCATCAAAACAGGTTGCATAACGATCAGGCGCCACAATAAATACACGGTTGTTTGCAGCAACAGGATAGCAGGCTGCCGGCGAATACATGCGGTTGGCAGAGCCGTTATTCCATTTCCATACAAGCGTTCCATCTTCCGCATTTAATGCATAAAATTCAGTGCCCCACGTGCCAAAATATATTTTATTATTATAGAACAAAGGCTTATCTACCACAAAGCCTTTTACGCTATCATAACTCCATTTTAATTTTCCTGTCTGCAAATCAATCGCACGGAATTTTCCATCAGCAGCACCTATGTAAACAATACCATTTTTAATTAATGGCGAGGCTACAACAGGCTTATTGGTTTCTAGTTTCCAGTGCGGTTTCCCGTTATTTACATCCAGGCAATAAATATTATTATCGGTTGATGCAACAACAACAAGATTATTTTCTATCGCTGGTGTTGAATAAATTTTACCATTGGTTTTGTACGACCAGGCTTTTTTACCATTGGTTTTATTCAATGCATAGATAAAGCCTTTTGAATTGCTTGCTATAACCAAGTTACCTGATACTGCAACACCGGAACCTATATCGCTGTTATCCGTAAATTCCCAAACAGTTTGTGCATTCTTATACGTTGAATTAACTGCATAAGAAGGCCGGTAGTAAGTGCTTGAACCTGCCTTAAAATGGTGCTTATATAATGCCACCTGCGCCCATTGGTTTTCTTCGCCGGTAACGGGATTGCGTTCTGTATAAGTTGCCGTATCATTTTGTATGGTAACGATGTTATAACCGCCAACATCTTTTCTTGCGCGAAGATTAGAGCGACCCATAATGCCGGGAATACCTTCGAAATTTAGCTGGTGATTGGCATGGCCGTGCCCACAGATAATGAGTTGTGTGTTTCTTGTTTTTAAAAGATCAATTACATCGTACCAGTTATTTAAAGAACTATCCATTGGATAGTGATTCACAAAAATGACTGGCTGCTTTTTATTCTTAAGATGTTTCAATGTTGAATCGAGCCACACTACATTTTCCCTTGGCACCTGGCCCGGGCTCATGCGCATGTTTGGCCCACAGGCCGAGCCGATAAAATAATAGCCGCCAAAATCAAAGAAGAAAGTTTCTGCACCGAATATTTTTTTGAAACTGTTTGTACCGCTTTCGCTCCAGTTGGCATCGTGGTTGCCGGGAATAATGTGCCAGGGCTTGTTTAAGCTATCCAGTATTTGTTTGGCAATAATAAATTCAGAGTCTGAACCAAAATCTGTTATATCACCGGAAAGAATTACAAATGCAATGGACGAATCGTTGTTGATGCTTTGCACTGTCCTGCGCAGATCATCTTCTGAATTATTACTCCCGATATGTGTGTCGGACACATGCGCAAATTTAAAACCATCCTGGGCTTCAGTTATGCAAAAGCTTAATGTCAATACAATTACAAACAGTACTTTCTTCATGCTTATAAAATAAAAAAAGCACAGGCTTTGCACCTGTGCTTTATATAAAACAATTTTATTACCAGCCTTCCGTTTGAGAAAGCGTATAACCCTTATCCTGGTATTCTTCAACCTGCGTTTGCCCCACAGGAGACATGTAATTCTTATCTGAAAATCCATCCCTGTTGGCGGCATTCTCTACCACCCAGAAACCTACCATATCAGCAGCATTTGTTCCGTCATAGGTAACAATTGTACCGTCCGCCTTTTTCACTTTTACATTCCCTTTTGTAGCGGCTGCATCGGTTAAAGCTGTCGGCAGTTCAACAGGCAGGTTCACCCAGGGACCAAGAAAGTAATCGGGATTAGTGCTGAAATCCATATACTGAAGTTTCTTCCATCTTTTCAGGTCTAACAAACGGAAGCCTTCAAATACAAATTCCATCCTTCTCTCTCTGCGAATTTCCCATATTAATGCCGGCACATCGGCATCTCTTGCCGGATCATCCGGAAGAGAGGATAATAACAACGGCGCTGTTTTCTGTACACCTTTCGCAATCGCATCTGCATCCAAAGGACGGCTACGGATGGCATTGATTGACTGATCCAAATCTGCCTGTGTAACTGCAGGGCCGCCATAATATTGTGCAAGCACAGCCTTTGCTTCAATCCAGTTTAAAACCACTTCGCCTAACCGCATTACCGGCGCATCACTCGTGTTGGTATTGCTTCCCCATGCAGCAGGATAAGTTTTACCGATATAGGTAATGGCTTCCCTGGATGCAAATTTATAACCATACAACAGTGTGGCAGAAGCCGGGTTGGCATTATTAATAAATGAAGCCTCAAAACGGGGGTCTCTTGTTTTGGCAAGATTGGCAATGGAAAAATCATCAGCGCCCGGTTCAGAAGAATGTTCCCACACATTGCCGTCATTCATAATAAACGATTTAGCCAATACAAGATTTGGATCCACGCCCACCACTTCAGTGCCATTGGAATAAGAACCTATGCAATGGGTTATTGACAAAGCGGCATCATACTTCCTGTATAATAACACTTCCGGGTTACCGGCCAGGTTTTCGGAGGAAAACAATGCTTTAAAATCGCTGCCAAAATTATACTTACCGCTGCTCATTACCACGTTGGCGGCTTCAACAGCAAACTCAAGGTATTTTTTAGCCCTTGCGGCATCCAGTGAATGGTAATGTTCATACGTTCCTTCAAACAGCATAAACCTGGAGATAAAAGCGGCGGCAATGGTTTTGTTTAAAAACAGCGCTCCGTCGTCGTCACGGATATTGTCCAATACAAATTTAAAATCATCATATACTTTATCCATTACATCTCCCCGGCTATCCCTGTCTTTATACAAACTATCCAGTTCGGTTTCCTGAACAACCCTGCCATAATAAGGTACATCGCCAAACACACTAACCAGGCGGGAATATTCATATCCCCTGAAAAACCTGGCCACAGCGCTCCAGTGCCGGTAAGCTTCATCGGTAATATTTGCTTTGGCAATATTATCCAGGCGGTCAATAAAGATGTTGGCTTTGCGCACCCACGCAAAATCCCAGGTAGGGCCGGCATATTGAGACATCCAGGCGGCGGCTTCGGAAGTGGACCCTCTTGATGAAGGCACAGAGCTTTCAAAATTAGACTGAACGTTTTTGCCGGTTAAATCATCATTGAATGTATAGCCGCGTACTGGCGTGTAATCTGCGGTAAAGGAGGTGTTATACCCATTGAAATAATTGGTATAAAATCCATTGGCATACATACGGATGTCGTCTTCATTTCTCCAGTATTGCCCATCTGCATCCACGTAACTCGTAAGGGGCGGCCTGTCTAAAAAATCTTTTTTGCAGGAAGTGAAAAGCATACATGCTATTCCAAAACCGCAGATATATTTATATATTTTCATCCGAATATTTTTTGAGTTTTTATTTGCCGCACGGAACCTCACAGATTCAGCTCCATGTGCATTAAATATTTTTATCGTGTTCGGTTTCATCGTGATAATTTTAAAAGTTTAATTGAACACCAATTGATATGCTTTTGAATGCAGGCGTGCCTATGCCGGTACGGCCCAGGTTATAGTTTGATGTATTCCACATGGAATAACCATTAATAGCTTCCGGGTCAATTGGTAATCCCCTGAGGTGGTCCCAGGTGATGAAGTTTTCCAAAGCACCATAAACCCTGAAAGAGTTAGCGCCCACTTTTCTAAGCAGGCCTGGCGAGAAGGAATACCCCATGGTAAAATTTTTAAGCCGCAGGTAAGCCATGTTTAATAAATACCTGTCCTGCACCTGCATATTATTAGCAGCATTGCTGCCGGCATTGTTATAGGCAGCGGGATAAAATGCGTCAGTATTATCCGGTGTCCAGTAATTGCTGGCAATTGCTTCCGGCATAGCACCGTCTGCAGAATTATATCCCGGAATGGCTAAAAATCCATCGCCCCATATCTGGCGGCTGCCTACGCCCTGGAAAAATAAACTAATATCAACACCTTTGTAATCGGCCCCAATCCTGAACCCATACTCGTATCTTGGTGTGGAATTACCAATCACCGCCAGGTCGCCATGATCATCCAGGGTTGCGCTGCCATTGTCAATAACACCATCACCGTTCAGGTCTTTAAATTTCACATCGCCGGGCCCAAAAAAGAAGTTCGATGAGTTTTGAAGGAATGCCTGGTACACGGGCTTTTCGCCATGTACCCCGGCCTTTAATTTGTTTGCTTTCTTGCCTACATATTCTGCGGGTACATCATCTGCTGTGAGCGTGATTAACTGTGGTTTGCCATCAGCATCCAATTCAAAATCACCCGCCTGGTACAGCCTGTCGGTACGGTAACCCCATATTTCCCCTATATCTTTTCCATTGTAATAACTGTTCACGCCGGTAGAGGTGCCATATTCCAGGATATGCGTTTTTGCATCTGAAATATTTCCCCTGAAATTCACGCCCAGGCCATTTTTAAACCTGTGGTTAAACTCAACCGTAAGTTCCCACCCATTTGTACGCAGCGAACCAAAATTTCCCTGCGGGGCGCCTGTGCCGAAAGTATAAGGTATGCCCTCGGACGGAACAATCATATTCCTGGTATTTCTCTGGAAGAGATCGAAGGTAACAGACAACTTGTTCTCGAAGAATGCGAGGTCAACACCAAGGTTTTTTGTTTGAATATCCTGCCAGGTAATATTGTTTACAATGGCCGGAGGCGTTCCAACCGTAACAGCCCTTGACCCGTTTGCGCCAATCCAGCTGGAAAGACTGCTGGACATGAGCGGCAAATACAAAGTGTTCGGTACAGTTTGATCGCCAATGGTACCCCATGAACCTCTTATCTTGAAAAAGCTCACTACATCCTGCGAAAGCATGAAGTTTTCCTTTGAAATTACCCAGCCTGCCGAAACGGAAGGGTACCATCGCCACCACAGGTCACGGGGAAATTTGGATGAACCATCATAGCGAAGATTACCTTCAATAAGGTATTTATCTCTAAAGGCATAGTTGATACGGCCAAAATAACCTAACTGAGATTCCCAGAATTTATCGCCATCTACAATTGGTGGCGAACCCACAGCAAAACTGAACTCAGGGTTATGGATATCTGTTAACTGGTTCACCTGCTGCGACTGCCATTCGGTTTGAGCAGCCACACGGTTAATACCAAGAATGAATTTAAACCTGTGGTCATCTTTTAAATTCAGGTTATAGGTGGTATAAGCATTGATGGTGCTGCTGTGGAAGTTAGTAGTGCGGCGATAAATATGATCAGGATTTGCGCCCAATGAAGTATAAGTATCATAAGACAGGTCAAAGGCGGGCATAGCGCCGGGAGCCGTTGCGGATACCACATTTCCGGTACTGTCCACATAAACAGGATCGCCGTTGTCATTTACCCTTGCTTTGGGAGCTACCCATGAGTTGCGTGCCGTGTACCTGGTTCCCGGGCGGTTCCAGATCTCTTCCTGGTTAGAGAAAGTATAATCAAAGTCCAACGTCCAGTTATTGGTAAAATTCAATGTTGCACCTGCATTTACATTCATATAATTCTGGAGAATATTTGCTGTGTTGGCAGCAGCAGCTTCACTTACCGGGCTGCGGATAGGATCGCCGTTTTCGTCATTGCCAAACGGATACAACGAGCCCCATCTGTACAGGTAAAGCCAGGGATCGGCAGTGGTTGAACTGGTAACATACGGGTATTCTTTATTTCTTCTTGAATACATAGCCCCGGCACGAATGGTAATGTATTTATTTATTTCGTTTGAAAGCCTGAGCGAGGCATTATACCGCGTGAACTCGTCTTTTTTAGCCGGCTTCATCATGCCGCTTTGATCCAAATATCCCAGACCTATGTTGTAAGTAGTTTTGTTTAAAGTTTGACCCACGGAAATATTATGCTGCTGGGTAGGCGCCCATTCTTTAATCATATAATCATAAGGGTCGTATGTTCTCACACCCATTTTCTGGTTGCTGGCACCCTGTACATACCAGTCGCGGCCAAAAACCGTAGGGTCACCCGGGCCTATCTTCCCGCCATATAGTTTCTGCCATTCCACTGATCTCAGGTAACTGGCCCTGTCCACATAATAGAAAGCGCCGGTTGGTGTGAAAGTGCCCACACGCTCAGCGGCATCTACTGTATATTTCAGGGCATTCACCTGGCCTATTTCAAAATCTTTCCACACATTCTGCCAGGAGAAGTTGTTTGAATACGTAACCTGCGGCTTGCTGCTGCCCGAACCTTTTTTGGTGGTAATCAATATAACACCATTGGATGCCTTTGCACCATAAATAGAAGCCGCAGCCGCGTCTTTCAATATGGTAATAGAAGCAATATCGTTTGGATTGACAATCTGGATGCTTGGTATTTCCACATTGTCTAAAAGTATCAGTGGTGTACTGCTCCCCTGGAAGGAAGTCATTACACCTCTTATTTTTATAATCGGGTCAGAGCCTACTTCACCGCTTGGTATGCTTACACTCAAGCCGGAAGCTGAGCCCTGCAGCCCCCTGCCCACATCGGCAATCGGCCTGTTGGTTAATGTTTTTGATACGTCAACTGTTGAAACAGCGCCTGTAAGGTTTGCTTTTTTCTGGGAACCATAACCCACCACAACCACATCTTCCAATGCGTTTGAAGCAACATCCAGTAAGACAGATATTTCATTTGCACTACCCACAACCACTTCTTTATCGGCATATCCAATATAGGACAGCACAAGTGTTTGGCCTGGTGCTGCGTTAATGGTAAAATCGCCTGATGAATTGGAGATGGTGGAAATTTTGGTTTCTTTTACTGTTACGGTAACACCGTTCAGCGGTAAATTGGTTCCTGCTGCAGATACATTGCCATTAATTGTTTTTGTTTGGCCAAAACAATAACAGCAACTTAATGTGAGCAGAAAAGAAAAAAATAAGTGTTTAATTGCCCGCATAGTATGCTTTTTAGTGATTAAAATGAATAAACAGCTATTCAATATTGGAATAGTTATAAGCTTACAGTTAATTAAAAATTACAAAACCTCAATTCCTGCGTCCCTGTATGGTTTCAGTTTCTCATCATCAGGAGATAATTCGGTTATAAGTATACCAACTTTATTGAGGCCGCAAATGTGAACAGGTTGCCTTGTGTTGAGCTTTTCTGAAATGGTTAAGCAAACCTGTTTATCTGATGATTCTATCATTGCTTTTTTTACCTGTGCCACTTCCCAATCGTTATCTGATACCCCGGTGGTATTAATGGCGTTAACGCCTAAAAAACACAAATTTGCCCTCAGCTCTTTTATTTTGGAAACAGCATCCGGACCCACGGTTATCATGGAGCTTTTTGAAACTTTATCACCAACAACTATTACTTCTATATTCGGGTGGAGGATATATTCAGATAATACAGGTATACTGCCGGATATAAAGGTGGCATGCAGGTTATGCGGTAATATCCGCGCCATTTCAATTATTGTGGTGCCGCCGCTGGAATGAACAAACATTCCATCTTTTATAAGCTGCACTGCTTTTTCCGCAATTATTTTCTTTTCCTCATAAGCATAAATGCTTTTCGGTGTTGAATGCGAATTATAAAATGATGGTGATAAGGCGCCTCCGTGCACTTTTATAACTTTTCCGGATTTTGATAATTCGTGCAGGTCGCGGCGGATGGTGTCATCAGAAACATTGATCCTTTTACTTAAATCGACAGATAACACTTTATTGTGCAGGTTCACCTCATGCAGTATAAGTGATTGCCTTTCTCTTTTAAGCATAGCTTTTGTTTCGTTAACGAATATAGAAGGAAATCATAATTAAAATGCAAATACCCGCAAAAATGTGCATAAATACTTTCTTAAAACCGCACATAACCGCTTTTATAATCATTGGTTCTATAAAACACGCTAATGTTTTTGATTCTGAAAAAAAGAATAAATACTTGCTTTTGAAAACTTTGAATTTGTATCTTACTTAAAATTTTGCTATGCCATCACCTTGGAGAACAGGCCGGTTTACCAGGATTGAAAAAATTAATGAAGCCGTACTGCGTTTTTGGATTGAGATACCTGAACTTCCGGTTTTTGATTTTAAGCCGGGCCAGTTTGTAACGCTCGATTTGCCAATTGGCGATAAACCTGTTAAACGCTGGAGAAGTTATTCCATTGCTTCACACCCAGATGGAACAAACATAATTGAGCTGGTAATTGTATTGATGGAAGGCGGGGCAGGCACGCATTACCTCTTTAACGAAGTTTCAGTGGGTACCGAGGTTCCGGTGCGGGGGCCGCAGGGCGTTTTTACCTTGCCTGAAGAGATAGATAAAGACCTGTTTTTTATTTGTACAGGCACGGGCATTGCACCTTTTCGCTCTATGATAAACTATATCCAACTGCATAGGCTTGAACATAAAAATATCTACCTCATTTTCGGTTGCCGCAAATTATGCGACAGTTTATATGGAGCAGAGATGAAGGCGGCCAGTGAAAAACTCAGTAATTTTTATTACCTGCCTTCTTATTCCAGGGAGGACAAAGGCAATGAAACAATAAGGCATGGTTATGTGCACGGTATTTACCAGGACATTCTTACTGTACAAAGGCCGAATGCCGATTTCTATTTATGCGGATGGAAAAATATGATTGATGAGGCAAAACAAAATATCCTTTCAATGGGATACGATAAAAAATCTATACACCTGGAGCTGTATGGTTAGGAGACTTTCAGATTGCGGTCAGTTGGCTTATAATTTTCACTTTCTTTCTGAATTTCAGCTATCTTTTTTTCAAGGCCTAATATGGTTGAATGATTAGAAAGCATTTCATCTTCAAGCCGAAGTATTCTCTTTTTTTGCTTGGCTACCATTACCCTTTTATATAGTAAACCCAGGCAAAAAGCTGCAATAGCAGCAACTACTGTTGATATCATAGATCTATATTATTAATTTTCAAAACACATATAGCATTCCGTATTTATACGGATCAAGTTAGAAAATAGTTTACTGCGTTAGTCGCGGTTATGCATTTAATATTAACAAACCCTGTAATTTATCTTTGATTGATTCTATCGGTATCCGTTCCTGCTGCATGGTATCCCTGTATCTTATTGTAACAGTTCCATCCTCTTTTGTCTGCTGGTCAACCGTAACGCAAAAAGGCGTTCCCACAGCATCCTGCCTGCGGTAACGTTTGCCTATCGTATCTTTTTCTTCGTAAAAACATTTAAAATAAGGCGTGCATTCAGCAATGATGCTTCTTGCAATTTCCGGCAAGCCATCTTTCTTAACCAGCGGCAACACCGCTAATTTAACCGGGGCAATTTTTGCAGGAATACGCAATACCACGCGGCTATCTTCCCTCCCATCTTCCTTTACCCATTTTTCTTCCTCGTAGGCATGGCTTAAGATGAGTAAAAACATCCTGTCTAAACCAATGGAAGTTTCAATTACGTAAGGAATATAATGCTGGTTAAGTTCATTATCGAAATAGGTGAGTTTTTTACCGCTGTATTTTTGATGCTGGCTTAAATCGAAATCCGTTCTTGAATGTATGCCTTCCACTTCCTTAAAACCAATGGGAAATTCATATTCAATATCCAAGGCAGCATCAGCGTAATGCGCCAGTTTGGTATGGTTATGATAACGGTATTTTTCTGCGGGAATACCAAGGCTTAAATGCCATTTCAGCCTTTCTTCTTTCCAGTATTCATACCATTCTTTCTGTGTGCCGGGACGAATAAAGAACTGCATTTCCATCTGCTCAAATTCACGCATGCGGAAAATAAACTGGCGGGCAACAATTTCATTGCGGAAAGCCTTGCCTGTTTGTGCAATACCAAAGGGAACTTTAAGCCTTGATGTTTTTTGAACGTTCAAAAAGTTTACAAAAATGCCCTGTGCCGTTTCGGGCCGGAGGTAAACAATATTGTCATCTGGGTTATCGCCGGCAACGGCGCCAAACTCCGTTTTGAACATGAGGCTGAACTGGCGAATGTCAGTCCAGTTAGAAGTGCCGCTTATGGAACAAACGATCTTATTATCATCAATCAGCCTCTTTAAACCATCCAAATCGCCTTTTGCATCCAGCACTTCCAGCTCTTTTAAAACAGCGTTGGCCAGGTCTTCCTTACCTTCTTCTTTTAATTTATCGGCATGCGCTTCAATAAGGTGATCTACGCGGTAACGTTTCTTGCTGTCTTTGTTGTCAATCATCGGGTCGCTGAAACTATCTACGTGGCCGCTGGCCTTCCAGGTGGTTGGGTGCATGAAAATAGCCGCATCAATACCCACGATATTTTCGTGCATCTGCGTCATGCTTTTCCACCAGTAGTCACGGATATTCTTTTTCAGCTCGCTTCCGTATGGGCCATAATCATAAACAGCGCTTAAACCATCATAGATTTCGCTGGAAGGAAATACAAATCCATATTCTTTAGCATGGGAAATTATGGCCTGGAAACGATTGTCTTGCTGAACACTCATAGCTTAAAATGGGCGCAAATATATTAAAGTTTAAGGTTAAATGTTGAGTGTTTGCGGAGTTTATAACCCGGCATTGACGATTCACAAATACAATATTTTATTCCGTTATATAACCTTTTGAGGAATAGAAGCTTAAGCTATTACGCAATAAAATCATCTTGCTATAACACCGGCACCCCGCCATTATGAATAGGGCACGAAAAAGGCTAAACGCCGTAACGTTCCTGCAAAATATTGCGATGGTGCAAAAGATGGCCGTAAATAATATAAGCAAGGGCATTTACCGAAACAGTACTATTGGAAGCCGTGCCTGTGCGCTTAATCTGATCTTCATTTAAAGCTAACAGAAATATATCGGTGGCGGCGCGAACCGAATTAAACTCCTGCTTAAGTGAAGACAAGCTTCTTTCTTCTGCAAAGCCATTTTCAACATAAGCATTTTCTTCAAAAGAAGCCAGTGGCGTTATGTCGCCGCGGCTTATGCGCAAGGCACGATAAGCAAAAACGCGTTCCGCATCGGCAAGGTGCTGTAATACCTGCTTTACTGTCCACTTATTTTCTGCATAAGCAAAATCCGCCTTGCTTTCTGGCAAATTGTTATAGAATTCCTGTATATCGAAGGCATATTTGTTTACCAGTTCCATTACAGAATCGCCTTCCGCCAGCATAATATATTTTTGATAATAAGGCGCTGATTCGTTAGCCTGTGGTCTTGCCATAATTATTTTTTTTCAAGGTTATTTTGCAAAGGTTTGCTGTTTACTTTTTTTGTTTCAGGCTTTAAGGTGGAGGCCAGCTTTACAGCCGCAGCCGCATTTAGCAAGCCGCCGCTGGTAAGTTCACTCATTTCAATTGGCTCATCTGTTGAATTGTCATCCTTTAAAGGCTTATTAACTGTGTCCAAATGTGTTGCCGAACCGGTTAATGCATATTTTATTTGCGCCGCCGTTAACTGCGGATAATAAGAACGAAGCAATGCCGCAACGCCTGTAACAACCGGTGAAGCCATGCTGGTGCCATCGTGGTAACCATAACTATGCGGCAATGTTGAATAAATTTTTACACCGGGCGCAAAAATATCAACCGTGCCTTTGCCATAATTACTAAAATAGGCTATGAATTTACCGTTATTAATTTTAGGATCGCCATAAGCGCCAACTGTAATAAAATTATCGGGTGCATTTGCAGTGTTAAGGAAATCCGGATTTGGAAAGTTATCAACCGAATCAATATTATTTGATTCATTACCGGCTGCATGCACCAGCAATACGTCGTGGTCTTCGGCATATTTCACTGCTTCATCCACCCATTTTTTTTGCGGTGAAAAGCTTTTACCAAAGCTCATGTTAATCACTTTTGCGCCATTATCAACCGCATATTTTATGGCCAGCGCCACATCTTTATCATACTCATCACCGCCGGGAGGTAAAGCACGCACCATCATTACCTGCACATTATCTGCAATGCCATCCACACCAATTTTGTTATCGCGTTGTGCACCTATAATACCGGTTACATGCGTACCATGATCAGGATCGTTTGCCATAACATCGCCGTTGCCATAGTATTTATCATTTATATCGTAGTAATTATCTTTTATTGATTCTGCACGATAATCGGGTGGCGCTGTGGTTTTATTTTGCAATGAACTCTTTTTTCCATCCAGGTATTCTTCAAGATCGGCCAGCAGGCTTACATTGGTAGTAGCACTGTCTGTTTGCACAATCTTTAAGATATTCATATAGCTTGTTTTAGCCTGCTTGCCCGAAACGCTGGCTATTTCACTATGTTCAAGATCGCTGATAGAATATTCTTTTTTACCAAGTTCCTGCTGTAAAATAGCGTCCTGCTTGCGCAGGCTTTTATCCAAAGCTTCCAGCATCATTACTTCCATTTGCTCATCGGTGGAAATGGTCATATCAGCTGCGGCTTTTTTCCATTCTGCATATATCCATTTTTCATCAGTGCCTAATGTGGCTGTATCAATGTTTTTACCTTCGTATTTATCACGATAGGCATAATACACCCGGGAGCGCTCATCAGAAGTTTTGGTAAGGTTATCGCCGTTTTTGTTGCCAAGAAAATTCCATCCGTGAATATCATCTACATAACCGTTGTTATCGTCATCAATACCATTGCCCGGAATTTCCTTCTTATTTACCCAAAGAATTTTCTTAAGATCTTCATGCGTTGTATCAACGCCTGTATCAATTACTGCAACTATTACAGGCGTTGATTTTTTTCCTTTTAAAAGATCATAAGCTTTATTAAGGCTTATACCATCCACAAAATCAGCGGCAGAATCCTGCTGATACCATATTTTCGTATTGATATGGTTAACACTGTTTTGGGCGTTAACTGAAAAACTGCAGCAAACAAAAACCAGCAACACAATAACACTCGGTAAACGCATAATAAAACTTGATTTTTAAGACGACAAATATCTTTAACAGATAAAGAGTAAATTTTTAAAGAAAGGCAATTTAGGAAACTATTAGTAAAGATAATGGGTGATATGTGAAGGAATACCAAAAAGAACTTCGCAATTATTTTATCATATTTAATTACAAAAAAATGTATAAGAACCTTAATGTTTTAATGTTACTAATCACAGGTTTATTTATTTTAAACATAAAGCTGCAGGCACAAACAATACCGGTTGATTCAGGCTATTTTAAGTCGTTTGACAATACAAAAATTTATTATGAAATACGGGGCAATGGTCTCCCTGTTTTACTGGTACACGGTTTTATTGTGAACAGTAATTCATGGCGGCATGCGGCTTTATACGACAGCCTTATTGCTGCAGGCAATAAAGTAATATTGGTGGATTTGCGGGGTAACGGCAAATCTGATAAACCCCATACCGATGCCGCATATAATAACGATGCGGAAGCAAAAGATTTAATGCTGTTATTAAAACATCTCCACATAAATAAATATGATGTTGTTGGTTATTCGAGAGGTTCAATTATAACAGCAAGATTGCTCGCATTAGATAAAAATGTGCATAAGGCAGTCATGGGCGGCATGGGCTCGGATTTTACCAATCCTCACTGGCCGCGGCGCATACAGTTTTATCATGCATTAGCATTTGACACGGTGGCTTCGCTGCATGCGATGGTGCAGCATGTGCAGAAGGCTGGATTAGACCAGCAGGCGCTCGCTTTCCTTCAAAAATATCAGCCTTCCACGCCAAAAGAAATCTTGGCAAAGATTAAAACGCCTGTGTTGGTTATTCACGGAGACAGTGATGTTGATAATGGCAACGCAGATGAACTGGCCTCATTCTTTCCTAATGCAACAACAGCAGTTACTCCCGGTGATCATAACCATGCGGCATCTACGCCTGAATTTGCTAAAGCCGTGATGGCGTTTTTAAGAAATTGAAGTGCTTGGTTATAATAGTTTATTGATTGGAAGCAACTTCTTTACCACGTATCCTGATTTCCTGTGATTTTTTAATATTGCTATCGCTTTTTGTAAGCAATTTGATAAGCCCTAAATCAATGTTTTCCTTTGCATTCTTAAATTTATCAATATCTATTCGAAGTATATCATTTTCATCAACAAGGTATTTGTCATAATCTGCATTTATAAGGTTTCCATCAATTGTAAAAACCGCAGGCTTATTTTTTAAATTAGTGTATTTATTTTTTAAATCAGTTAAAGAAATTAATTGGGGCTCATATCCCTTTTTTGTAGTAATATAAACTTGTCCAGAGTATTCTATACCGTCAATATTTATAGCTTCATTAATCACATTAATGTTGTCTATGATTTTCGTATTGAAAGATGAAATATTAACAAACCGGCCATTTAAAAAGTAAGCTGGCGTATGGGTCGCAGTGTCTTTGTTCGCATACACAATTTTAATTGAAGAATCAATTGTTGTTTGTCCATAAATAAATGTTGTTGAAGCAAGCATTGCTAATAAAAAAAGCTGTTTCATAATATTTGGTTTTTAGGTTAATGTATATACTCCTTAATGTTGTATGTCTTCTCAAATTTAAGGGTTAAAAATGCTCCAAATCAATATCGTAATACCAGGCAGGTTTTGATGGTATCGATAAATAATTGCAGAATTACAATTTCAGGGATTTATCAAAGAAATCATTTTTCAGACTGCTCCACTCATGTTTTAAAATGCTATAGTAAACTGTGTTGCGCCTGAAGCCATCATACATTAACGTGTGGTGTCTTAAAATGCCTTCAGATTTTCCCCCGACTTTTTCAATTGCTTTTCTTGATGTTATATTTCTTTCGTCTGTTTTAAACTCAACTCTTTCTGCGTTAAGATCATCAAAAGCATACGTAAGCAATAAATATTTGCAGTTCCTGTTTAGGCCAGTTCGCTGAAATGCTTTTCCATACCAGGTTCCACCAATTTCAAGCCTGTCGTCTGCATTTGATATGTTTAAAAAACTGGTGCTCCCGGCATAAGCATTTTGGGTTTTATCAAACACTATAAAAGCGTAGCGGTTGTTATTCTGCCGATTTTCAATTGCTTTATCAATATAATTTTCAAGCAACTCTTTTGTATAAATGGGTGCCGGTGAAAATTGAAGCAGGTCTTTATCCAGGATAGCCACAGGCAATAAATTGTCAACATCTGCTTTTGTAACAGGCCTTAGCAAAACATAAGCATTTTCAAGTATTAATTCTTTATCAAATAAAAAAATCATGGTATATGATTATAATTCCATACTGTAATTATGATAACCTCAGGCGGGATGTGTTACTTATTCAAAATAGGGCGTTTTTTATTCTGCCATTAGTTGTCAAGTTTGTAGATCAATTCTTCAATTTCTTTTTGACGGGCATTTGCAAAACCCCTGTCAGAGCCGATTTTGACAAAACCACATTTTTCTAACACTTTCTGCGAACCGACATTGTCAAATGCAACTCGTCCAAATATTGGTCTTGCAGCTTCTATGTCTAAAAAATCTTTAAGAGCTTTTGTCGCTATTCCGTGCCCCCAAAATTTTCTATCTATCCAATAAGTGATTTCTGCGTCTCCTTCCATTACAAACTTGGCAATACTTCCCACAATAATATTGTCGAGAACGATTGTTTGATTATTTACTGTAGGTTCGTCTAATAATTTTGTGTATTTGCTTAAGTAAGCAGGTTTGTCTGCCGGGTCTTTGGGCATAAATGCAGCTAAATAACCACCTTCCTTGTCAAGTTAAAATTCAAATAAAATATCCAAGTCGGCTACTTCTGTCGGTCTGAGTTTTATGTCAAGTTTGCTATTCGTCATTAACGTTATGCGTATTTGAATTCTACCTGTATGTGTTGTCTTAAAATGCCATAACACGCTAATTTATATTATTAAACCACACTTTACAAAGTGTTTCCATTGTTGAAAATAAAAACTTTAATCTTCATTCTTTTTGTATTGCCGTTGCGCAATACAGTTTATTATTCAATCTCTTTTTCTACAGAAATAAGAATGATGTATAGCAAAGGAGCCGGCAGGTTTTAAGGCCCACCAGCCCTTTTAAACATTTAATTCTCCATTATCGCTTCCCTTCTGAAACCAATCACTTTTGTTTTAACCGGTTCAGGATTTACGTCATCAGCATTTGTTATCTCAGCTAGCGTTAACGGTTTATTGATCTCAGTTTTTAATCCCAAATGATCGTTCAGTTTTCTTGCTTTATCAACCGACAATTTTCCAAACTCATATCTCGCTATCAATCTTCCTTTGCGCAGCAGAGCGCTGTCAATAAATGCAAGTTCACTGTTGAACGTACAGATGATCTGCACATTCAAACAATCGCTCAGCAATCCATCGCTGATGTTCAGCAGATTGCTTACACTGCTCTGGCTGCTGTATTTTCTGTCCATTATAATATTTTCAGCGTCTTCAATTACCAGCACTGCATTTGGATTATCCAATAATAAATCCATGAATTCAGGATTCATCAGGTTGCCTGCAACACTTGGAGCAACAAACATCACCTTCTTCTTAAGATTACCAATCAGGTATCTTAAGTAAGTTGTTTTACCGGTACCTGGCAAGCCATGCAGCAATACAATGCCCTTATCATTTTCTTTGCCTAATCTTTCCTTTATTACCGCATCTACTGCTTTAAAATCATCGTTATAATAAAGATCAATGTCCAATGTTGTTGGCTTGATGGATAATGTTTTAAGATCAAGATCATTGTTGTTTAAAGAAATGATATTGATCTCATAATCCTTCTCTTTTTGCGGCGCTTTGCAGGTTTTAAAATCTGCAAGGACTATTCTCGCCAGGTCATAACTTGCTGTATCAAAGTAAACATCACTCCAGTCATCCATCATTCGTATAATAATCTTATTTTCCAGCACAAACAATGTTTTGGAAAAACGAACAGTATCATCATCCCAGTTGTGATAAATACGCTGAAAAGATTCCAGCACATTGCCATACTTATTTGTTTTTACCAAATCAAAAAGTTTGTTGATATCAACATTTCCTATGTATGCTACACAAGGCACCGTATTAAAAACCACTGTATAAAAATATCTTGGTTCAATGAAATAATTATCAAAGAACTGGGCAGTATTGCCCGCCTTTATCTTCGAAATTTTCAGCCTGTATTTCCACTTGCTTTTATAATTGTGTAGTATTGATACAATGCATATTATTATTACAATACTTATTATTGAGCCCATAATTATTTGTTTTTTGACCGGGCATAAAAAACCCGGCCATTATTAATTTTATTTATGGCCGGGTTATACAAATGTTACATAACTACGACCGTAATTTGTTTTTAATTATTGAATGCATTATCATTATCTTTTATCTAGCAGAGGAGCATTATAAAAACTATATCTGTTAATTATAAAAATCCACTCAAAATCCTGGTTCAGACCTTTACCTTCTTCCACCCGCCACGTTTAAAAAAATACCATGCAACAATAGTGATCAACGTTTCAGCTACAGGTATGGATACGAATACACCTGTTGGCCCAAAATCGAAATATAAAGTGAGCAGGTACGCTAATGGTATCTGGAAAAACCAAAAGCCTGCAAGGTTTATCCACGTTGGCGTCCAGCTATCCCCGGCGCCGTTGAAAGCATTTGCCATTACCATGCCTATACCATAAAATATATAACCTGAGGCCATGATGCGCAATGCCTTTACAGCAATTTCCTTTACCGCCTCATCGTTGGTAAAAAAGCTAATAACAGGATAGGCGCCTAACAGGAATATTAATGATACAAGCCCCATAAATACACCATTATATTTTGCTGTTTTTATAACACTCTCTTCTGCACGCTGCAACTGTTTTGCGCCAAGGTTTTGGCCAACCAATGTTGCGGCGGCATTGCTCAATCCCCAGGCGGGCAGTATAAAAAATACCACCACCCGTAATGCTGTTTGATAACCTGCAGATGTTACACTGTGGCCGGTATCCGCTACCAGTCTTGCCAGCACCACCCAACTGCATGAAGCAATAATAAACTGGAACACTGCTGGCGCCGCAATATTGATAAGCGATTTGAGAATTGACCAGTCAACATTAAAATGCCTGCGTTGTATTTTAATAATGCCATCACCTTTGAATAAATAATATAACTGGTAACACACGCCAATGCCTCTTCCCGTAGTAGTTGCTATGGCTGCACCTGTTAAGCCAAGTGCCGGAACGGGGCCAAGGCCGCGGATAAGCACCGGGCAGAGAATGATATTGCAAATATTGGCAAGCCACAAACTCTTCATAGCCATTGATGCATCACCTGCACCGCGAAATATGCCATTGATAAGAAAAAGGAGCATGATAATTACAGCGCTTCCCATATCAATGCGGGCGAAGGTGGTACCTATGGCTACCGTTCTTTCATCAGCGCCCATAGCCCGCAAAATATCGTCAGCAAATACAACACCCAGTATGCTTAGTATGATGGCTATTGAACAGGCTAGCCATAATGACTGAACGGCTGAATGCGCTGCTTCATCGGCATTCTTCTCGCCTATCCGCCTTGATACTACCGCTGTTGCAGCCATGCTTAAACCAAAAGCAGCAGAATATATAATTGAAAGAACTGATTCGGTTAAACTTACAGATTGTAAAGTGTGTTCGGCATCAGGTAAATGCCCCACAAAAAACAAATCTACCAATGCAAATACACTCTCCATGCTCATTTCCAATATCATTGGTATAGCCAGCATGATGATGGCTTTGCGTAAACTGCCTTGTGTATAATCCATTTCAACACCCCTGATGGCATTGCCGGCAAGTGCCAAAAAGCCTTTTGACTTATAGGTTAGTCGTCTCAACATTTTAATTTGGTTTTAAATATTTTGTTATACTAAAATTCTCAGGCGGGCAATAAAAAACCCCGTTGGTAGCGGGGCTGTTTATAATCAGTTAGTAACAGTTGTGTTTAGCTGAAATAAGCTGCTATGCCCGCAATCGGATTGTTTACCGGGACGAAATTTATTCCCCAGGTATCATCCTTTTGTATAAATAAGCATAACATTTTCACTGTTCAATTTTTTTAGAGACGCGAAGTTGGGGATATTTTTATTACCCACAAATTTTTTTAAGAATTTTTTTAGATTTTATTTATTAGTGAAATGCTATTGTAATAACCTATATAATTAATTATAGAATTAATATTGATTGGTGCTTAGCAAAACCAATGTGCAGGCCTGCATTGGCTGTATATTATTTTCAAGTGCAAGTTCAGCCAATTCTTCGTTTTCAGCGCCGGGATTAAAGATGATCCGTTTAGGACGCAGTGAGAGAATATAATCGTAATACTGTTTTTGATTCTGGGCGTTCAAATAAAGCGTTACCGTATCCACATCTTCAACATTAATGGTTTCGTTTATTATATCAATATCATTTATCTGCCCTTTTCTTTTGCCGATAGGTATTACGGTATGCCCATGCGCTGCCAGCCTGCCGGTTGCAAGATTGCTGTATCGTGCGGGATTGGGAGATGCCCCTAATACTACAGTTTTTTTATTCATATTGAAAATTATAAATATTGTAAAAATCCGAAAAATGTTTGATGAAAGATTTGTTGTTAAACCTTTACATTTGCGGCAATTAATGGCCCTGTAGTTCAATGGATAGAATAGAAGTTTCCTAAACTTTAGATACAGGTTCGATTCCTGTCGGGGCTACTTACTTCCGGAAGGCATGTTTTAATACTTGCTTTCCGTTTTTTTTTGGTGAACCCCCGATCCTGTGAATATTCGGCCAGATGTTATAAATACCACTGCTGCAGATTGCCAACAGCGCACTTTTAAACAAGGCTTTATTAGCTTTTGAATAATCAATATTGATACCAGATTGAAGAAACAGTGAGTTTTGAAAAAAGGGCGTAACCGAAAAATGAAACGGGTAGGATAAACCCCGGGTTATATTACGGGTGCTTAATCTTATTCAATTAAATTTTTGAACTGCGTCAAAAAAAATTTCCCGCCAGGAATGGCAGGAAATTTTCAACCCTAAACCCTTAAAAAGCTAAGTTACGAACAAGTTCGCAAATATTCAAATGAAATTAGAGGAACCGGAAAGTGGTATGTCAGGCTACCGCTTTTTATTAATCGTTTTTAATCGCAAAGAATCAAGCTTGCGCAATAACGATGGCAGCGTTATATATTTTCTCCTCGCATAATGCATCATAACAAATAAAAGAGGTATAGTAAGCATGAGCAATCAATGGAAGCCCGAACCACTAAAATATTCCGGCCTAATTATCACGCAGTTTATAAGCACAATAATTAAAAAAACGGCCAGGAATAGCAGAATGTATTTTTATTTCGAGATATTATAATGCGATTTGATTAACTATACAATTACTACTCTTTCGGCAAGTAACCTGCTTTTATTTCTTCTTAAAATTTCCTGCAGCACATCCACCGATTGCGAAACGGCCCTGCGATAACCTATACTGCTTTTTTTCACATAGTGATCATAGCCGGGCACTTCCAGTCTTATCTCGCATAACCTGTTTTCATGTTTTTTGCTTGCACCTTTTCTAAGAATTACGTTCGCACGAATAATGTTATCGCATTGGTCGAATAACTTTTTTACTTTCTCTTTTATGAATGCTTCAAGATCTTTGCCTGCTTTAAAATCTACCGATTTGATAATGATGTTCATAAGATTATTTTATAGTGAAGAAATATTTCAAAAGCAATAATTAATTGCATGACTTTCAGCCTTTATTCAAAGCTAAATTGAAGTTATTAGAAAGGGGTTAAGAACAAATTAGAAAGTCATTAAATTATTTTTGACGCACATTTTCGGCAATTGGAAGCTGAATTAAAAAAGTGGTGCCTTTGTTTACGATGGAGTTAACTTTTATTTGTCCTTTATGCAATTTAATAATGCGGTATACCAGCGGCAGGCCTACGCCAAAACCTTTTGTTGATTTGCTGTCTTCACTTCTGTAAAACGGCTGAAAAATATTTTTCAGATCACTTTCAGCAATACCTTTTCCATCATCTTCAATAATAATATAAATTTCTTTAGGCTGAACGAGTAATTTTACTACTGCATGATGGTCCGTCGAATATTTGCAGGAGTTAGAAACAACATTTTTTATAGCGGAAAGTAATAGCTCGGCATTGCCAAATACCAATAACCTGTCTTCATTTTCCGGTAATTGTTCAAACTCCAGTTTCACAGAATATTCTTTATCCACTTTTGTGATCTCGCCCGGCAACTGCATCAGTATTTCATCAATTCTAATTGAATTAATTTCAATACCGCCCTTTATGCCTGATACTGTTGCAAATTCCAATAATGTTTGTGTAAGTTTAGCCAGGTTGCGCACATCCTGGTAAACGGATTGCATGATGCCGCGGTACTCTTTGGCCTCCCTGTTTCGCTGCAGCGATACTTCCAGTTGGCTTGAAATTGAAGTAAGCGGCGTGGTTAATTCATGAGACACAGAAGAAATAAACCTGCGTTGCATTTCAAAGCTTTGCTGCAAACGGTCTAATAACTCATTTAAGGTTTCTGTAAGATAATTCCATTCATCTCTCGCACTCCCGGGTTTTATCCTGTGCTCAAGATTCTGTGCTGAAATGTCTTTCACATCATCTGCAATCTTCTTTATCGGCTTCAATAATATGTTTGAAAAAACATAACCCAGTGTAAACGCGGCCAGGTTGCCGCATGCAAAAATTATCAGTAAAATAATTTTGAGATGATGCAGGTTACGCTTGCCTTCTTCATCAAATGCAGCAGCTATAATAACAGGATGATAATTAACCCCGGTATCGTACCAGGCAACGACTTCACGGTTGCCATCGGTAAAAAAATATGCTTTATCAATTCTTGCCTTGTCTAGTATGGCGGCAGTAACCCGCAAACTATCCTGTGGCATATCACTGTCAGTATATATTTTTTCATTAAAAGAATTATATACCTGTATCGTTTTATCGCGCATTGGTATCACCGTAAGTGAATCTATCTTTTTCATCAGCGCAGGGTTAAAGGCCGCGGTATCATTCAGCATGTTGGCCGTGGTTATAGCCTGGTTTGTTAAATGCGCCTTCATATTTTCCAGCCTGATGTCGTAAAAAAAATAATAAATGCTGCCGCAAAACAGCCCAAGTAATACACACAGTATGAATGTAAACAGCAAGGTTATTTTTATTCTTACATGCATCAGTGGTCCTTTAAAATATAGCCCATGCCCACATGGGTTTGAATTAATTTATGTTCAAATTGTTTATCCACTTTATTACGCAGGTAACTTATATAAACATCAATAACATTTGTATTGGTTTCAAAATCCACATCCCACACATTAATCGCTATATCCACTCTTGAAACAACCCGGTTTTTATTTCGAAGCAGGTATTCAAGCAACTGAAATTCCTTTGCGGTAAGGTTAATTACTTTGCCGTCTCTTTTTACTTCTTTACTGTCGAGATTCATTTCAAGGTCTGCCGCTTTTAAAATATCCCCAACCGGTAAACTTTGGTTCACTGTTCGTTTTAGCAATACCCTTATTTTTAACAGGAGCTCTTTAAATTCAAAGGGCTTTACCATATAATCATCAGCACCTGATTCATATCCTTCAATCTTGTCGTTCAGCGCACTCATAGAAGTAAGCATGAGTATGGGTATTTGTTGATTTTTGGCGCGAATGGCTTTACACAAATCATAACCGTTCATGCCGGGAAGGTTTATGTCGAGAATAATAAGATTAAACTCTTTTGCGCAGAATAAATGATAACCCAGTTTTCCATCGTAAGCAACTTCAACGCTAAAGCCAATTTCATCAAGCCCGAACTTTAAAGTATCGGCAATTTTTTTTTCATCTTCAACAATCAATATTTTTCTTTCCATATATAAAAACAGCCATTATTTTAAGCAATTTACTTCTTCTCATTTTAGGCGGAGAAAATCAATCCGGTTCTAATCATATTCTAATGCGCCGTTAATGCCAGGTTAATGGCCCGTACGTAGTTTTGAAAGTTATTATTCTGGTGAAGTATTCACCCCCTGCATTGCAAAACAATTAAAAAGTTCGATATGAATACAATACAGCTAATCAATCTAAAAAACACTGTTAGCGAAAATTATTTTACCGCAAAAAATTTAAACGATGCTGATATTAGCCGCCATGAAATAAACGATGCAACTAACCGTAGAAATAACAATAAGCTTAATGCGGACGTTCTTATTGATTACATTATTAAAACGCATCATGCTTTTGCGAAAAAAAGTACAATTGCCATTTATAACCTCACGCAAAAAGTTGCATATCGTCACAGTGAAAAACATGTAGAATTAAAAAAGTTTAACGAAACCGCCTTTCTTTTCTTTCACCATTTGTTAAATCAAATGTTGAAAGAAGAGCAGTCCTTGTTTCCCTATGTAAGGCAAATAATGAGTGAACTAAAATATCAAGGCAAAAACAATAATGCTATTATACAACCTTTAAAAGAAAAGCTGCAATTGCAGCAGGCTGAACTTCAAAAATCTTTTCATTACCTGAAAACCTTCAGGGAAATAACAAACGATTACAAAGTACCGCAGGATGCATGCAGCTATTACACATCTTTATTTGACAAGATGAAAGAACTTGAAAGCGACCTCGTTATACATTTCCATTTGGAAGCTGATATTCTTTTCGGTTTATGTAACAAGAGCTAACAAAGGATCTAAACATAAATGAAATAAAATTTAAACCGTTTTAATCTCATTACTATTAATAATTTAAACACGATTAAATGACAACACAAGCTTTATCTATTATAATAGCAGGAATAGTATTTTTCTTTTTCCTGGGTATAAAAATAGTGCGCCCCACACACAGGGGCTTAATTGAAAGACTGGGTAAATATCACAAGTTTGCTACGCCTGGCTTTCATTGGATCATTCCTTTTATAGATAAAATGTATGCGGTAAACGTAACGGAACAAATGGTGGATGCACAGCCACAGGAAATTATTACCAACGATAACCTGAATGCAAGTGTGGATGCACAGGTATATTTTAAGGTTATAGAAACAGAGGAAAGCGTAAAAAATTCGCAGTACAATGTAAATGATTACAGGCGGCAAATTGTAAACCTTGCCCGCACCACGCTCAGAAATATTATCGGAACACTCACATTAAGATCCGCAAACAGTGAGAGAGGAAAGATAAATGCGGAGTTGCACAACACGCTTAGAAACGAAACATCAAACTGGGGCATTGTAATTGTACGCACAGAATTAAAAGAAATAGACCCGCCACGGGATGTGCAGGATACAATGAACAAAGTGGTGAAAGCAGAAAACGAAAAAATAGCGGCGATTGATTATGCCACTGCAACGGAAACGGCAGCAGATGGCGTAAAACGTGCAAAGATTAAAGAAGCAGAAGGCTATAAACGCGCTAAAATATTGCATGCCGAAGGTGAAGCTGAAGCCATTATGCTGGTAAATGAAGCTGCTGACAAATACTTTACAGGCAATGCACAGTTATTAAAAAAGCTGGAAACCGTTGAGGCTTCCCTTAAATCGAATGCAAAGATTGTGGTACCAACGGGTGCTGAGCTGGTGAATATTATCGGCGATATGGCGGGCGTATTACCCATTCATACAACAAAGAATGAAAATGGGGAAAGCAAAAATACGCTGCTCTCCACACCTGTATAAATTAGCAGGTATGATGTTTAAAATAACATGAATGAAAATTGCCCTGCCGCTGATGATTGAATTTCTTAAATATTAAATTTGTATAAAATGAAGTTATTAATTGCTCTTGACAACAATACCGGCGCTCATCATATTGCTCAAGCCGGTTATAAATTAGCGGAGGCATTGCATGCGCATACCGTTTTGCTGCATGTAACTTCTAATGCAACCTATTACGCTTCCCCTAACTACTCACCTATATTGGGATACAACAATTTTAATAATGCAGAAGCTGTTCAAACAGACACAGGCGAGAAATTGAAAACGGCTGCGGAAGATTACCTGGATAATGTAAAGTGGAACCTGGGAGATAAAACTATTGAAACAGTTGTAAAGGAAGGAGACTATGCAGAAAGCATACTTGAAACAGCAAATGAAATAAAAGCAGATATGATAGTGATGGGAACGCACAGCCGCAAAGGGCTGGATAAAGTACTGCTGGGTAGCGTAGCTGAAAATGTTTTACATCATACAAACATACCGTTGTTCATTATTCCGGTAAAGCCTGCAGCGGCAGGATAATATTCAGGCACAGGCTTTATTTAATTAGCAGGCAGCGGTAATATAAACTAAACACCATGTCAAAAGATCTTTATCAAACAAAAAAATTACTCACCACTAAAAACGGAACGTTTACTTACTATAGTCTTGCAGAATTAGAAAAACAGGGGCATAATATCAGCAGGCTACCTTTTTCCATTCGTATTCTTTTAGAAAATGCACTGCGCAATTTTGATGATTTCGCGGTAACAAAAGAAAACATCGAAACCATTCTTCAATGGCAGCCGGAAGGTTCGGATAAAGATATTCCCTTTAAACCTGCCCGCGTTTTAATGCAGGATTTCACCGGCGTTCCCGCCGTGGTGGATATTGCTTCGCTGCGTGCCGAAATAGCGCGAAAGGGCAAAAATCCTGATGAAATAAACCCCTTAATTCCTGTTGATCTTGTGATTGACCACTCGGTGCAGGTTGATTATTTTGGAACTGAATACGCTTATAACCGTAATATGGATGAAGAGTATAAGCGTAACCAGGAACGCTACCAGTTTCTTAAATGGGCGCAAAAATCATTTACCAATTTCAGCGTGGTGCCGCCGGGTATGGGCATTTGCCACCAGGTAAATCTCGAATACCTTTCAAAAGGTATAATAGAGCGCAACGGTGAAATTTTTCCTGATACATTAGTGGGCACCGATAGCCACACACCCATGGTAAACGGTATTGGCGTAGTGGCGTGGGGCGTGGGTGGTATTGAAGCGGAAGCCGCCATTTTAGGGCAGCCTATTTATTTTATAACGCCGCAGGTGATTGGGCTAAAATTAACCGGCAGGTTGCCACTGGGTTCCACCGCAACAGACCTGGTACTTTCTATTGCTGAACTTTTAAGGAAATATGGCGTGGTTGGAAAATTTGTAGAAGTGTTCGGCCCGGGGCTCGACAATCTTTCTGTTCCCGACAGGGCCACAATTGGCAATATGTCACCTGAATTTGGCTGCACCATCACCTATTTCCCGGTAGATGATAAAACCCTGGAATATATGCGCAGGAGTAACCGTTCGGAAGAACAGGTGAAACTGGTAGAAGATTACTGCAAAGCGAATATGCTTTGGCGCACCGGTACTGAAGACATTCATTACACGGATATTATAAACCTGGATATTTCAACAATAGAACCTTCGGTTGCCGGGCCAAAACGCCCGCAGGACAAAATTTTATTAAAAAATTTCAAATCAAAATTTATAAGCCTTTTAGATGAAACCTATGGCCGCAAATACACAGAAGATAAACAATTAAGCCGGTGGATGGCTGAAGGTGGCAGCCAGCCTGTAACGCAACCAAAAACCGAATTAACGCCCGAACCGGAAATTGAAGAAACTGTTGTAAACGGAATGAAGAATGTATGGGTAACCATTGGCGAAGAAAGTTTTATGCTTTCGGATGGCGCCGTAGCTATTGCTGCCATTACATCATGCACCAATACTTCCAACCCTTTTGTAATGGTAGGTGCTGGCTTGGTGGCGAGAAAAGCAAGGGAACATGGATTGAAAACAAAACCCTGGGTAAAAACTTCGTTGGCGCCCGGCTCCAAAGTGGTAACAGATTATCTTGAAAAAGCTGATTTGTTAGACGACCTGGAAGCCATGCAGTTTCATACAGTGGGTTATGGCTGCACCTCCTGCATTGGCAACTCCGGTCCTTTGCCCACTTTTGTTGCCAAAGCCGTGGAAGAACATGATGTTGTAGTAGCCTCCGTTCTTTCCGGCAACCGCAATTTTGAAGCAAGGATTCATCCCCAGGTAAAAATGAATTTTTTAATGTCGCCAATGCTGGTGGTAGCATATGCTATTGCGGGCCGGGTGGATGTGGATTTAATAAATGAACCCATAAGTTTTGACCCGAACCAGCAGCCTGTTTATTTAAAAGATATATGGCCTGCTGATGATGAGATAAATGAGTTAATGCGCAGTGTGCTTTCTCCAAATGACTTTGCAAAAAATTATGCAGAAATTTTTGAAGGCAATGATATATGGAGAAACCTTGATGTGCCGGATGAAAGGTTATACCAGTGGGATGAAAATTCCACTTACATCAAGGAAGTTCCTTTTTTTTATAATATTTCTGATGATGCACCACCTTTAAATAATATCCATGATGCAAGGGCTTTATTGGTGCTGGGCGATAGCATTACAACAGATCATATTTCGCCAGCCGGGCAGTTTAATGAATCTTCTTCCGCAGGTAAATATTTAATAAGCCGCGGTGTAAAAAGAGAGAATTTTAATTCGTATGGTTCAAGAAGAGGAAATGATGAGGTAATGGTACGCGGCACTTTTGCCAATGTGCGCATAAAAAATAAACTGGCGCAGAAAGAAGGCAGCTTTACAAAATATTTTCCCACCGGCGAGGAACTTTCTGTATATGATGCCTCCATAAAATATAAACAAACACAAACGCCGTTAGTGGTGCTGGCTGGTAAAGAATATGGCAGCGGTTCATCAAGGGACTGGGCGGCGAAAGGCGCATTCCTGCTGGGTATTAAAGCCGTACTTGCAGAAAGTTATGAACGTATACACAGGAGCAACCTGGTAGGAATGGGCGTTTTACCACTTCAATATAAACCAGCCGATACGGCAGAAAGTTTAGGCCTTAACGGCAATGAAGTATTTACTATATCGGGCATTGCTGAAGACATAAAGCCGCTAAAAAAAGTGCAGGTAATTGCTAAAAAAGAAGATGGCAGCGAAATTAAATTTGAAGCAATTGCCCGGGTAGATTCAAAAATAGAAATAGAGTATTACAGAAACGGTGGAATATTACAATATGTATTAAGACAATTTTTAAAAAAAACAAGCTAATCACTTAAACAAATTATATCCTTCTTCCCAATGATTACATATTTAATAAGATTAGAAGAATAATTTCTAATCTTATTCTAATGTTCCCTTAATGCCGGGTTAATACCCGGTACCTAATTTTGAATAAATGTAACAGGTATGTAAGGCCGGTAGCTTTTTATTACAGGTGCCGGATTTTTCATCTATAAAACTATAACGAAGCGTCCAAGCCATGACAAGCATTAAAAAATATTTTCAATATATCTTCTGCCGGCAATTCTTGCCCAGGGTGCTGTCATGCTATACCTGTATTTCTTACATAGGTAATCAACGATTGCCTTATTACCCAAATTTTAAGGACTTTAATAAGTAATCCCCCGCTCTGGTTTAAATACAGACCCGGGGGTGGGTTTTGTATTTTTTTAATCATAAAAACTTATTATTATGTCCGGCAAACGAAAAATTGTTTCGGCAAGCAATATTATTATAGCCTTACTTGTATTTGTCAATGTTATCATCTTACAGGCCGCTTTTATTGGAAATGAAAAATGGTATTGGGCGCTTGCCATAAGCCTGCCATTGTTAGTACTGGCTATTTTAAATATCCGTCAAAAAAAACATGCGATTTTACGCAACTTTCCCGTGATAGGGTATTTGCGTTATCTTCTTGAATCAATACGGCCGGAGATAAGACAATACTTTTTTGAATCGGAGCTGGACGGAAAACCTTTTAGCCGCCGGCAGCGGTCCATCGTTTACCAGAGAGCAAAAAATGAAAAAGAAACGGTAGCTTTTGGTATGCAGGCAGACCCTAATGCGCCCGGTTTTGAGTGGGCTGCACATTCGGCGTATCCAAAAACTTTGCATGAAAAAGATTTGACGGTATTGATTGGCAACCAATACTGTCTGCAACCTTACAGGGCAAGCATTTATAATATTGGTGCAATGAGTTATGGCGCCCTCAGCAAAACAGCCATTATGGCCCTGAATAAGGGCGCAAAACTGGGTGGCTTTGCCCATAATACAGGAGAAGGTGGCATAAGCGAATATCATCTTGGTGGTGGCGATCTCATTTGGCAAATCGGTACAGGTTATTTTGGGTGCCGCAATGAAAAGGGAGAATTCCATCCACGTGCATTCCGCAAAAATGCATTGCGCCCACAGGTAAAAATGATTGAGCTAAAATTATCGCAGGGTGCCAAGCCCGGCCATGGCGGCATTCTGCCTGCATCAAAAAATACAGAAGAAATAGCTGCCATAAGACAGGTGCAGCCTCATACCGTGGTGCATTCGCCCGCAGCGCATTCGGCATTTAATACGCCGGAAGGAATGGTGCAGTTTCTTCAATTACTCAGGGAATTATCAGATGGCAAACCGGTTGGCTTCAAAATATGTATTGGCGATAAGCAGGAATTTATTGATATCTGCCAGGCCATAAAAAACTCCGGTTGTATTCCTGATTTTATTTCAGTTGATGGCGGTGAAGGCGGCACCGGCGCTGCCCCGTTAGAATTTACCGATCACCTGGGTATGCCGTTATACGAAGCCCTCGCTTTTGTAAAGCGGGCATTGGATGAATACGGCTTGTCAGGCAACATTAAAATAATTGCCGCGGGTAAAATAATTACGGCATTCGATATACTTAAGGCAATAGGGCTTGGCGCTTCTGCCTGTTACAGCGCAAGAGGAATGATGTTTGCGTTGGGCTGCATACAGGCATTAATATGCGATTCGGGTAAATGTCCTGTTGGCGTAGCCACACAAAACCCGGCTTTATATAAAGGCCTCGATCCTGCTGACAAAGGCGTGCGGGTTTTCAATTATCACTTAAATACCATTAAAGCAACTAAAGAACTGATGGGCGCCTGCGGATTTGCACGCATTGAAAGCGTTCATGCTGCAAAGTTTTTTAGGAGAACAGACGCTCAAACAACCAGGAGCTTCGAAGAAATATATTTCAACAAAATAAACGAGTTTAAACAACAACAAAATTTTGAGCCACAATTAAATTAAAAACAAATGAAGAAGATAAAAGACACGCTTGTTTTAAGACAAGATGATTATGCATTATTGATTTCTTATCTGAACCATGCCCGCAGAAATTCAAGTATTGACAGGCAGAATGCAGATGAGCTTACCGCTGAGTTAAAGAAAGCAACCCTTGTGGACAATGCTGACTTTCCACCCGATGTGGTTGGGTTAAATTCTAAAGTCCGGATAAAAACAGACGATAAAAATGAGGAAATGGAATTGATGATTGTTACGCCTGATAAAGCAAATATCAAAGAGAAAAAAATTTCCATCATGGCGCCAATAGGAACAGCTTTAATTGGTTTCCGCGAGGGACAAAAAGTAAAATGGAAAGTGCCATCGGGCCATAAAACATTTACTATTTTAAATGTTATGAATGATTATAGCGGAAACCCAGCATAATAAACTGTTATCGGATGTCTATCTGCAGCGGGTAGAATTCAAATATCGCCCAGCAGCGGACCGCGCAAAGCTGTTCAATATTGAACAGCTTTTGCTTTGTTATGTAACTACAAAATTTAATCAATAGTTTGCGGCGAACCCTGCAAAGTGTTTAAGAACTGATAAGCAAACACAACCCTTGCCGCATATTTTAGTAAACCGCTAACCTGCGTTCAAACTGGCATATACCTATGCACATATATTTATAGTTTAATATAAACATTTAAAAAATGTTAGGCTTTTATACCTAATCTATTATTTTATTCAGGAATTTAATTACAACCTAATGATTTTAGTAATCAGGGATAAAAAAGTTAATTGCTGTAACCTTGTAAGACCTTCTTTAATTAAATCTGTATCTGATGAAACAAAATTTTACGCTTGTTTTTCTTTTGTTGGTATTATTTCTTGCAGGTTTCCATAAAAATGTAAAAGCACAATCTGTCTTAAATCCTAATGACCCGGTAATCAATTACGATCCGCAAAACCCACCCGCAGAACCGCCTTATGGTCAGATAGGCAAATGGGTTAGAACAAAAAATGTATCATGGAATTCAGATTCGTATAAGGCCTACATCTACGAAGGCTCCTGTTTCCGCTTAAAATTTCCCAAAACTTATAACCCCACAGTAAATGATGGTAAAAAATATCCAATGGCAATCGTATTTCATGGCGGTGGGGAAAGTGGTCCTATAACGGATAATGAAAGTCAATTATATCATGGTGGCAAGCCTTATATGGATGCAGTTGACAATGGCACATTCGATGGGTATGTGTTGTTCATGCAAAGCCAGGGGTTCTGGGGCGTTACCTCCTATCAAAGGGTAATTGATATTATTGATTATATGGTTCAATACAATAAGCTTGATCCCTTTTGCATGAGCGTAAACGGTTTGTCTTCCGGCGGACAGGCATCGTGGGATATGATTCTTAATTATCCTGATTATATAGGGGCATCGTTACCCATGTCAAGCGTATCTATAGGCTATAAAGAGCCTTCCGTAGTAAATAAACTAAAGTTTACACCTATATGGAATTTCCAGGGCGAGCTCGATGGCTCGCCTTCACCCTCCACCGCACAACAGGTACGCGACGCTATGCTTGCTGCAGGTGCAAATTATCGTTACTCTGAGTATGCCAATACAGCGCATAGCACATGGGACAGGGCATTTGCTGAACCCGATTTTTTTCCGTTCATACTAAGAGGGTACAGCTCTAACCCCTGGGTTTTATATGGCAGGACCGGGTTTTGTACCGGCGACGCCATAAATGTTACCATTGGCGTTGCAACCGGGTTTGATAAATATGAATGGAGAAAAAACGGGAACCTTATTGCCGGCGCCACCGGCAATACAATTACAGCAACTTCATTTGGAATTTATGAGGCAAGGGTTTTAAGAGGAACATTATGGTCTGACTGGTCACGTATACCGGTGAATATACATGTAACACCACCTACAAAAGCGCCACCAATAAAGGTTTCAGGCTTAATGAGCCCTGTAATTGTTTCCGGGGATGGTAAAAATTATGTCAATCTTGAAATACCCGGCAGTGGTTATACCAGCTATGCCTGGAAGAAAGCCGGCAACAGCACTGTGCTGGGAACCGAAAGAATATTCAAGGCAACAGAGCCAGGTAATTACACAGTTTCTGTAACAGAAGAATATAGTTGTTCCAGCATTCCGTCTGACCCCTTTTTAGTGGTGAATGCCGCTGGGCAAAATGCTCCACCGCCTGCTACCAACCTGGTTGCCAATGCCAATTCGGGAACGGAAGTTTTGCTTACCTGGTTAGATAACCCGCATCCCTCATATAACGAAACAGCCTTTGAAATTTACAGAAGCCAGTCTGCCACAGGAGGATATAACTACATTGGCAAGGCCCCATCCGACAGTTTGGAATACAGGGATGCTACCGCTTCGCCGGGTTTAAATTATTATTATAAAGTAAGAGCTATAAACAATAGCGGGGCAGCTGCAATGTCGAATATTGCCAATACAATTACAACTGTCGATAACATTGCCCCAACGGCGCCGGCTAACCTTCAAATTGTGTATACAACCAATTCTTCTATAAAAATTTCATGGAGCAGTTCAACGGATAATATTGGTGTAACCGGTTACCAGGTATTTTTAAATGGTGAGAAAAGTTATGTCTCCACCGATACATCTTTTTTAATAAGCGGCCTTAAAACAGGGCAACGCTATACTATTTATGTAAAGGCTGCGGATTCAAGCGGCAACGTTTCTCCGCAAAGCGAAATTAAAAGCGCGGCGGCCGTTTTAAATGGCCTGGTATATAAATATTATGAAGGCTATTGGAAAAATGTCCCGGACTTTAATACGCTTACACCTTTGGAAACAGGCATCACCCCTAACGTTAACCTGAAGCCTGCACGGCGGCAGCCTCAGCTTGCATTTCTTTGGCAGGGCTATATAAATATTCCCGTTGATGGCACCTACACTTTTACCACTAATTCAGATGATGGCAGCAAATTTTGGCTTAATGAATATGATCCCGGTATTATGCCGTTTATAAATAATGACGATGGGGTGAGAAAATCTGCCAAGTCAAAATCCAATTCCATTATACTTAAAAAAGGCCTCTACCCTATAAGTCTCGGATATTTTCAGAATAAAGGCCCCAGAACAATGCAGTTAGCGTGGTCATGCAAAGAGCTGTTTGGAAACACAACAACACGTATAATTGCCAACATGTATTTCAAAAGCGATTATGTACCTGAAGGAACAGCGCCGAAGAAACCACTAAACCTCCAGGCAACAGCAACATCGTTCGATAAAATAAATCTTACCTGGACAGATAACAGTAACAATGAAACCGGCTTCCAGGTTTACAGGAAAGTGGTAAACGGAACAGAAGAGATCATTCATACAACGGCAGCAGGAGTTTCAGCATTTACAGATTCAGGTTTAAACCCGCGCACAAAATACATTTACCGCGTAAACGCCGTAAACGAATTTGGCAATTCTGCAAAAACACCGTTGGTAAATGCTACCACCACAGCCATGCCGGCTATAAAAACACCCACATTATTTAAAGCAACAACGCTATCTTCCTCATCAGTTAAATTAACGTGGAAAGACAACAATACCACAGAAACCGGCTACCAGGTATTCAGGTCTGTATCAGACAGCCTGCATTTTAAACCTGCTGCTATATTACCGGAAAACAGCAGTACTTATACCGATAGCAATCTTTATGGAAACATGGTTTACTATTATAAAGTAAAAGCCATAAATAGTTTGGCAGTTTCTCCGGCCACTGCTGCCATAAAAGGCACAACATTAAATAACCGGCCTGTAATAGATAACAGTTTTTTAAACAGCCAGCAATTAACGGTAAAGGCCGGCGCGCAAACGATTGTACAGATTCATGCAAGCGATGCGGATGGTGACCAGCTTACTTTCTCATCTTCCAATATTCCATCTTTTACAGGTTTTACAGATAATGGAAACGGAACAGCAACGTTTGCCTTCAATCCATTAAGCACCAATACCGGAACATATAACGGGTTAAAAATTCGTGTTACAGATACACATGGCGGTAAAGACAGCCTGGTGTTTACACTTGTTGTAAATACGAATACAAATCCGGTTATGGATTCCATAGCGGATTATACAGTAAGCGAAGGCGGGCATTTGAATATAGTACTAGATGCCGCCGATCCTAATAGCGGCCAAACACTTCAATGGTCGGTTAAAGGATTGCCTGCTGGCTATTCCATTTCACCCATAGATACCAGATCTGCAGCATTGATAATAAATCCTGGTTACGATGCCTCCGGCATATATAATGCAGAAGTTACGGTAAATGATGGCGCAGGTGGAATTGTAAAACGCAGTTTTATACTAACTGTATCCGATTATGATCCTAACCTGGAGGTTTATATAAGATTCAAAGATCAAAATGATATGGGTGCGCCGTGGAATAATATAACCTCGGTAAATACCCCGGCTTTAAAAGATAATTTTGGCAGAACAACCGGTATAGGGTTGAATATGCAAACAAGCTGGTGGTCTGTATGGCATGAAGGCCCTTCAACAGGTAATAACTCCGGTATTTATCCTGATAATGTTTTGAAGGATTATTATTATTTCGGAGTTTTCGGAGGCCCGGAAACCGTTACAAGCCAGATTACAGGGCTGGATACTTCAAGAAAATACAGCATTAGTTTTTATGCCGGCAGTGTTTGGATAGGGGCTTCAGATAATGGCACTACCGTTTATACAATCGGGTCGCAGTCCAAATCTTTATATGTTCAGGGCAATACAACCAATACTGCAGATTTTAAAGACATTAAACCTACAGCCAACGGCACGATCACCTTTACTATGTCAAAAGGTGCTAATACACCTGTTGGTTACCTCAATGCCATCACTATTAAATCTTTCTATACAGATTCTACCAGGCCGGTGAAGCCTGCATCTTTACAGGCTTCGTACATTGCCGGGCAGGGTGTTCAGCTAACGTGGAATGACGCAGCTTATAATGAAACAAAATACCAGGTATATCGTTCATTTGGTTCAGGCGGCGGCTTTACTTTAATAGCAGACAACCTTGCTATTAATACAAAAAGCTATACCGACAATTCTGTATCAGGCAACACCGGCTATTTCTATTTTGTACAAGCTGTAAACAATGCAGGAGCTTCTATTCCTTCTGATACGGCAAGTATAGTTACAGCCAATAAAGTTCCGGCAATAACGCCCATAGCCAATGTTTCCATTAAAAATAACCAGCAGAAAAACATTGATATAGTGGCAACAGATGATAGCAGTGATAACATTGTGCTTAGTGTTGACAACCTGCCTTCGTTTGCCACATTTACTGACAATGGAAATGGCACAGGTCGCATTGCCGTCAATCCAACAAACGGTGTAACAGGAAGGTTCGATGATGTTACAGTAACAGCTACTGATAACCATAATGCATCAGGCGCCGTATCATTCAGCATAACAGTAACAGATCAGAATATTCAATCTGTTTATATTAATTTCTCTAACGGTTCAGCAGCGCCTTCTCCATGGAATAATTTTACAGCCTGGCCTTCGGCCAATGCCGGCATATCAGGTTTAAAAGATGATGCGAACAATACTACCGGCATTTCTTTAAAACTTCTGAATGGCTTCCAGGGCAATATTGCAGGCGGAATGCAGCCTGGCAATGATTATAATTTATACCCGCAGGAAGTAGTGCGCACAGGTGAATATGAAGGAAGCTCAAAAATTGACTCCATGAAAATTTCAGGGCTTGATCAAACTAAAAAATACAATTTCATTTTCTTCAACAGCCACGATGATGGATTAAACGGAAATACAAGGTTTGAAATAAACGGGCAGGCCGTAACGCTGGATGCTGCTTATAATATTAATAAAACGGTGCAGATAAACGGCATTACGCCTAACAGCGCCGGTGAGGTAACTATAAAAATATCAAAGGCTGCCGGAGCAGATTATGCTTATATAAATTCACTGGTTATTCAAAGCTATAGCAGCTCGCTTCAGCTTTTAGCGCCTGCAGATTTATTCGTTAAAGAAGTAACTAAAAATATGGTGAAGCTGCAATGGGCCGACAGAAGTTTTGATGAAACAGGCTTCGAAATATGGCGTGCAACAGACAGCAATGCAGTATATACTTTACAGAAAACCGTAGCTGCAAATGTTACAGCATTTACAGATTCAAACCTGCTTTCTGCAAAAACCTATTATTATTCAGTAAGGGCCGTAAAACCAGGAGCGCAATCAGGCTTTTGCAATACAGTTGCCGCTGCTACTTACGCACAGGTTATTTATGTGAATTTCACTTTTCAAAATCAGGCTAACGTACCCTGGAATAATACATTAGCATTACCGGAAGATGGTTTAGTGTGGAATAATCTTTTGGATGATTCGGGTATCCCATCATCCATTAGTTTGCAGCAAACGGGCATTTTTGCCGGCATATACGCACCGGGTATGAACACAGGCAATAACTCCGGCGTATTCCCCGATAAAGTTTTAGCTGATAGTTATGGGTTGTTTACAGGACAAAGTGCAACCATGAAAGTAACGGGACTGAATGTTAACCTTACATATGATTTTACATTCTTTGCAAGCTCGCAGGCAGGAGGAGATGTGAATTCCTCTTATATGGTCAATGGCAAAAAAGCCGTATTAAATGCTTCGCTAAATACCAAAGGCACTATAACGGTTTATAATGTTCAGCCAGATGAAAATGGAGAAGCGGTTATTACGATTGCACCCAATACACTTACTTCGCAGTTTGGATTACTTGGCGCTCTTTTAATTAAAGAACATGAAGCTTCCGGCAATGCGCCTTCCACAGAACATACATCGGCATCAGCAACACCTATTGCTGCAATAAATAAAACTGCCGGAACATCTTCTTTACAGGCTGCTGATATAATAACAGGGAATAAAGTTGCTGCTTATCCTAATCCTTTTGTAAACGACTTTACAGTGGATTTATCTTTAACTAAACCAGATAATATCAGGCTTGAATTATACGCTATTAATGGTTTGCTTATTTTAAATAAAAACATTGGAAACCTTCCGGAAGGAAAACATAGTTTTAAAATCAAGCCTGATGCCAGTATAAAACCAGGCACTTATATTTTAAAAATATTGTACAGGGATGCAAATGCGGCCAGCTATTTTAAGTTATTAAAACAATAATTATAAACCGTAATTAAATCAATAAAAAAATGCTGCCCTTCAAAACAAGGGCAGCATTTTTTTATTCACTTTGCGAGGTTAATTAAACTGCATTTGCAAAACGCCATCTTGCAAACGCCAGTAATGCCAGCAGGCTTATCTTATTGTCATTTTGATTTTCTTTCCAAAAACCCACTGTTTTACTTTTTCCGGCAACCATGGCTATCTTCTCTCCCTGTTCCCGGCCTTCCGCAGAATAAAAAAGCGCAAGCGAATTATTACCCGTTTTCTGCAGTTGCAAAAGTTCTTTTACGGGTATGGCCATTCCTTTATCAGCGCCCTTGGCATTGGCAAACTTCCATTCTTTCACTTTATTGCCACTGGCGTCTTTTAAGGTTATAACCCTGTTGCTGGCCAGCTTTTCAGGTGCATTGCACTGATAGTAATAAATAACCAGCTGCTCATTACTGTTTGCCTCACTCACAGGCAAATTATTAAGGCTTAAAGGCTGGTTTAATGCACGTTTTAAAACGAGTTTTTTACCAATATAAATCTCATAATAATCAAGCCCTGCATTGGCCTGTACCATAAATGCAGTGAGGCAGATGGCTGCAAACAAACCTGCTTTCAGCGCTGCTTTTTTGAAGAACAAATTTTTCATGATCAGATATTTTACGATGAACAATAAATTGTTTATCAAAGTAAATGCATGGTGTTGCCTGGAAATAATTTGTTTGATTAACTGCATTATAATCTTGATGTATTACTTTATCATGAAAATGCTGACCTGCTTTATTGCATTTCATCATGCAAAACCTGCATTTTGAATAAAGGACGGCGGCATGCTGCAAATTGTTTATAATTTTAAGAATGCATCTTTTCAGCAGGTATAAAATTGATCATATTATATTCTGGATTATTACAACAGTATTTTACGCTTATGTAACCACAGATGTTTTGCAAAAGGCAGGCGCATGGCATTACTGGCTGAATATTTTTATCCGCAATGCACTGCTAATGCTTATTTGCTATACAAATATTTATTACCTGTTTCCTTCCTTTTTTAAAAAAGGCAAATACATTTTATATGGCCTGCTCGTTTTATGCTGCCTGGTCTTTTTTACCGTGTTTAAAAATTTACACGATACATGGTTGCATGGTTATATAGCAGGTAATGTTCAGAAGCAAAATTTCTTTTACAATACCTTTTATAATTTTTCCGTCGCCTTTTTTTATATGTGTTTTACCATGGCACTTATATTAAGCAAGAACTGGTATAAACAACATTTATTATTACAGAAGATACAGGTGGAAAATCTTGAAACGGAGTTACGTTATCTCAAAGCGCAAATAAACCCGCACTTTCTTTTTAATTCCATCAATACTATTTATTTCCAGATTGACAAGCATAATGCCGCGGCGCGTTCATCGCTGCAAAAATTTTCTGAACTGCTGCGCTACCAGTTGTATGAATGCAATGAAGAGCAGGTTGCTATTGAAAAAGAAATTGAATATTTAAAAAGCTATATCGATCTGCAGCGTTTGCGCAGGCAAAATAATTATCACATTTGTTTTGAAGTTGAGGAAGGTGTACGTAATTTTTCCATCGCTCCATTATTACTTATGCCTTTTGTTGAAAACGCTTTCAAGCATGTTTCCCGCCATACGGATAAACCTAACAGTATAAAGATTTGTTTGTGCAGGCGGGACAATTTATTGCTTTTTAAAGTGGCCAATTCAAAAAGCAATGAGCCTGCAACATCAAAAGGCAGCATAGGCTTAAAGAATGTAAAACGAAGGCTGGAACTGCTGTATGCAAACAAATATGAATTACAAATAAACAATGAGCACTCAACTTATGCTGTTCATTTAAAATTACAGTTGCCATGATAAAATGCATAGTAGTTGATGATGAACCTTTTGCTCAAAAAGGACTAAAAGAATACATTGAAGAAGTGGATTTTTTAGAACTTATTGGTGTGTGTGATAATGCTATGCAGGCATATCCTTTCATTAATAAAGGCGAAGCTGATCTTATTTTACTTGACATAGAAATGCCTGGATTATCAGGTATAGATTTTCTAAAATCATTGCACTACATGCCGGCTGTTATATTCACAACCGCATATCCGCAATATGCTTTGCAGGGCTATGATTTGGATGTGATTGATTATCTCGTAAAACCCATATCGTTCCAGCGGTTTTTAAAAGCGGTTACCAAGGCAAAGCATTTTCTCGCTGATAAAATGAAAGATGCTTCTCAAACGGCAGGTGAAAATGATTATTTCTTTTTAAAAGTTAACCAGCAGGTGGAAAGGATATTTTATAAAGAAGTTTTGTTTGTTGAAGCCATGCAGAATTATGTTGCCGTTCATCTCAATAACAAAAAGCTGATCAGCTATATTACTATTTCAAACATGGAAAAGCGGCTGCCTGCCAATCTTTTTATGCGCATACATAAATCTTATATAGCAGCGCTGCATAAAATAGATTCCATATCGGGCAACAAAATAATGATTCATACACGCACATTGCCTTTAAGCCGCAATACAAAAGAAAAACTGATGCAGGCCGTTGATGGCAAACTTGTTAAGAGGTAATTCTTTGTACTTAGATTAACGGCTGAGCGCCTTTAAACCTTCTTCATTAATTATCGCAATGTCTTTACCATTTGTTTTAATTAACCCGGTTTCTGTAAACTCTGTCATTAATCTATACACCGATTCGTAAGTGGCGCCTATAAATGCTGAAATATCCTGGCGGGAAATAGTAAAAGCAATATAACCTTCAGTGTTTACACCAAACTTATCCAGAAGTTCTAATAAAGCTTTGGCTGCACGGCCTTTTACGGGCAAGTGTGCCAGGTCGCGCATACGCTGTTCTGAAAGCTGTAATTCATCTGCCATAAACATCATAAAATCATACATAAATTGTATGTTCACTTTAAGCGTTGCGACAAAAAAGTCGAGGCTCAAAAAGCAGATGGTGCAATTCGTTAAAGCGGTTGCCGTAATGGGATAAGAAATATTATTTGTTGAAAGCCCGCGGTGGCCAACGATATCATAATTATGCGCAAACCGCAGTATAAGCTCTTTATCTTCGCCCCAATGTTTATGCACTTTTATCACACCTTCCAGCATAAAATAAACACCTTCAACTTTATCGCCTTCTTTAAATAAGATTTCTCCTTTTTTATAATCAATAATTTCCCGGTTAGCATCTAATGCAGGCCGCCATTCTTTAAGGCATTTTTGATAAAGAAAAGAATCGGCTGCATCAAAATTGCCTTTATGTTTTTTCATGCGGATAAAGATAAACAGGAAGTATGTTTCTGCCGCAGGATATAGGTCCAATATAAAATCGCAGTTAATGAGTTTTGGGGAAATTTACCTGGCCGTTCTTCTAACCATGTAAGGCATGTAAGCGGATGTCAGCAATTTGTAGTAATGTTTTCTTACGTTTCTAACATCGCTTACATGGGCGCACTTATATTTTTCAAATCAGGAATTGCAGAAAATAATTTTGATTTTAAATTCACCACTTCTCCAATTATAATTACAGCCGGGTTCTCGAGCCCTGCATGTTGGGCCCTGAAATAAATATCCCTTACTTTTCCTGTAACCATTTTTGATTGAGGCGTAGTGCCATTTTGAATAATGGCAACAGCGGTTTCACCTTTACCATACCCGGTAAATATTTCCATTATGGCTTCCAGTTTGCTCATTGCCATTAATATAATAACTGTGGCTGTTGACTGCGCTGCAAGTTTTATATCGTTTGATAATTCACCGCTGCGCGTAGTGCCGGTAACCACCCAAAAGCTTTCGCTTATGCCGCGGCAGGTAAGTGGTATCATTTCGGAGGCCGGCGCCGCCAGCGCGCTGGATATGCCGGGCACCATTTCCACTTCCATACCTGCTCCAACAGCAGCGTCAATTTCTTCCTGCGCCCGGCCAAATACAAAAGGGTCGCCGCCCTTAAGCCGTACTATATTCTTGTATTTTGTACCATATTCTATAATAAGATGGTTTATCTCCTGCTGGCTTAATACATGACAGCCATATCGCTTGCCCACAAATATCTTTTCAGTTGCATTAAGTGCGTATTCCAGCAGTGCTTCATTAGCCAGCGCATCATACAATATCACGTCGGCCTGCTGTAAAATTTTTATGGCTTTTAAAGTGATAAGTTCAGGATCGCCCGGGCCTGCACCAACCAATATAAGCTTACTCATATTAATATTATTTTAAAAAATATATAATATTTTATGGCACTAAATTAAAAATTATATTGAAAAACATATTACTTTCACAATATTATTTAAATAATAATATGAGTAATTAATTCAATTTTATTATTTAAATAACACGATTGTTTGCCAATTATAAATATTAATAAAAATTATACTGTATGAGAATACTTATAATTGGTAATGGAATGGTTGGCCACAAATTCTGTGAAAAACTGGTAAGTAAGAAGCTGCCCAATCTCGAAATAACTGTTTTTGGGGAAGAACAATATGCCGCTTACGACCGTGTGCACCTCAGCAGTTTTTTTGAAGGCAAAACCGTTGATGACCTTACCCTGGCGCCTGCCGGATGGTATAAAGAAAATGGCATCAACCTGCACCTTGGCGACCCCGTACAAGCCATTAACCGCACGGCCAAACTGGTGCATACTTTCAAAGGTTTTGTAATACACTATGATGTCCTGGTGCTGGCCACAGGCTCTTCCGCTTTCGTGCCCCGCATTGAAGGAGTTGAAAAAGAAGGCGTTTTCCTGTACCGCACCATCGAAGACCTCCATCTTATACAGGCGTATGCCGCAAAAGCCAAAACCGGCGCTGTTATAGGCGGCGGGCTGTTAGGCCTGGAAGCGGCTAAAGCGTTGCTCGACCTGGGCATTGCAGATACACATGTTATAGAATTTGCCCAACGGTTAATGCCCCGCCAGTTAGATGAATCCGGCTCCCAAATGCTGATGACCATTTTAACCGGTCTTGGTCTTACCATTCACACCAATACCAATACGACAAAAATCACAGGCAAAAATGCTATTACAGGCATGCAGTTCGCCGATGGCGCCTCGCTTAAAACAGATATGCTGGTTATTTCTGCCGGCATTAAGCCCCGCGGCGAGCTGGCGCTTGAATGTGGCCTGGAAACCGGCATGAATGGTGGCATTGTGGTAAATAATGCCATGCAAACTTCCGATGAATCTATCTACGCTATCGGCGAATGTGCTTTATATAATGAGATGATCTATGGCCTGGTAGCGCCCGGCTACGAAATGGCTGAAATAGTGGCGCTGGAAATATGCGCAATGGTTGACAAAACCCAATCATCCGCCAGGAAACAATTCACCGGTTTTGATATGAGCACGAAATTAAAGCTGGTAGACACCGACGTTGCCAGCTTTGGCGACCCTTTTGCCAGTGGCGATGACGTTCGCAATATTGTTTTACAGGACACTGTAAAAGGTATTTATAAAAGGATAAATGTTTCAGCCGATGGTAAATATCTATTAGGCGGTATTCTCGTAGGCGATGCTGCTCAATACAATTTACTTCTGCAAACCTGCAAAAACAAGATTTTACTGCCGCCGCATCCAGAAGATGTGATACTCCCGGCAAGGGAAGCTAAAAAAGATAATAGCGCCGGCATTGTTGCTTTGCCTGATGATGCTTTGATATGCAGCTGTGAAAGCGTTTCCAAATTAACTATTTGCCAATCGGTTTCCGAAAGCGGCTGTGAAACAGTGGATGCCATCAAAAAATGTACAAAAGCTGGTACAGGCTGCGGCGGCTGCCTGCCTATGATTAAAGATCTCATGGTACATACCATGAAGCAGCAGGGAAAATATGTGCGCAACGTATTATGCGAACATTTTCAATACAGCCGCCAGGAGCTTTTTGATCTTATAAAAATACATGAACTTAAAACCTATAACGACGTTTTAGACCAGCTTGGTACCGGTGATGGCTGCGAAGTATGCAAACCCGCTGTTTCTTCCATCATTGCCAGTTTATGGAATGAAATGGTGCTTGCCAAAGGTAACGACACCGCCCAGGACAGCAACGACCGCTTTCTTGCCAATATTCAAAAGGGCGGCACTTATTCCGTAGTGCCCCGCATTCCCGGTGGCGAAATCACACCCGAAAAATTAATTGTCATAGGCCAGGTTGCAAAGAAATATGGTTTATACACCAAAATAACCGGTGCCCAGCGCATAGATATGTTTGGCGCACACCTCAGTGACCTGCCCTTCATCTGGAGTGAATTGATTGAAGCAGGTTTTGAAAGCGGCCATGCTTATGGTAAAGCATTGCGCACCGTGAAAAGTTGCGTGGGCACAACCTGGTGCCGCTTTGGCTTGCAGGATAGTGTAAGCTTTGCCATTCAGGTGGAAGAACGCTACCGCGGATTAAGAGCGCCGCATAAAATAAAATCTGCCGTTTCGGGTTGCATAAGGGAATGTGCCGAAGCACAAAGCAAAGACTTCGGCATCATTGCCACAGAGAAAGGATGGAATTTATATGTATGTGGCAACGGCGGCAGTAAGCCACAACATGCCCTGTTATTAGCAACTGATATTGACAGCGAAACCTGTATTAAATACATCGACCGTTTTTTGATGTTTTATATACACACTGCCGACCCGCTCAACCGTACCGCCACCTGGCTTAATAAAATGGAAGGCGGCATAGACTACCTGCGCAATGTGGTAGTGAATGACAGCCTTGGAATGGCTGAACAATGGGAACAGGAAATGCAGCAACTGGTAAACGCTTATCAGTGTGAATGGAAAGCTGCTATCAACAGCCCCGAAATAAGGAAACGCTTTAATCATTTTATAAATGTGCCCGGAGAAAAAGATCCAACTGTTCAGTTTGATCAGTTAAGAGAGCAAAAGAAAGCTGCTAACTGGTAAAACAATCTTCGTGTTTAGAAATAAAAGAGGCCTCTAACGGTTTGCCTGCCATCACCAAAAAAATCAACAAACTATGATGCTACATGAAACCAATGTAAAAAAAAGTAACTGGTTCGCCGCCTGCCGCGTGGAAGATGTGGCAGAGAACGGCGGCGTTTGTGTAAAATATGAAGACACGCAAATAGCGCTGTTCTATTTTACCCGCCGCAACGAATGGTATGCCACCCAAAACGAATGCCCTCATAAAAAGCAAATGGCCTTGAGCCGGGGTATGATCGGCACTAAAAACGATGAACCGAAAGTAGCCTGCCCCTTTCATAAAAAAACTTTTTCGCTGGCCACGGGCGAATGTTTAAGCGGTGATGAATGCGCTATTAGAACTTACCCGGTAAAAGTGGAGCATGGCATTGTGTTTATTGGCATAGGTGAAACAATGGAATAATTCAGGGTTTATTCAAATGACCTGTCCTGAAGCACATGGTCAGACGCACACTGCATCAGACCAGTAGCAGAAACCTTCAAAAACTTCATTACAAACCATTCTTCATTTAAACCAACATCAAACAATATTTCTTAAACCAATTACTAATAATTAAAAATTAAAACTTATGGATTATGTATCCCCCAAAGAAGTAGCAGGCGCCATGATGAATGCCGCCGTTGCCAAATCATTGTTACCGGTAAAAGACCTGCTTATCCGCAGCATGCTTTCAGGTGCACTACTGGCAATCTCTGTTGTACTGGCGTTTGCGGCTGTAACGCAAACAAAAATTCCGCTTATCGGCGCCATGGTTTTTCCGGTTGGCTTTGTAATTATCATTGCACTTGGCCTTGAACTGGTAACCGGCAGTTTTGCCCTGGTACCACTTGCTTTTCTTGAAAAGAAAATAAGCGCAGGCACTATGCTTAAAAACCTGTTCTGGGTTTTTACAGGTAACCTTATCGGCAGCCTGTTGTTTGCTTTTTTTTACTGGGCTGCTTCAACACAGATGGGAACAGCAACCACGCCGGGTGCTGTAGAACAAATGATGATTACCGTGGCTGAAAAAAAAACCATTGCTTATGCACAAATTGGCGGAGCAGGTTTGGCAACTGCATTTGTAAAAGCTATTCTCTGTAACTGGATGGTTTGCACGGGTGTGGTAATGGGCCTTACATCAAAATCAACCATTGGCAAAATCTTTTGTGCAGGTATGCCTATTTTCATCTTCTTCGCCTTAGGTTATGAACATGCTGTTGTAAATATGTTTGTAATACCTGCAGGAATGATGTTTGGCGCCAAAGTTTCCATCAGCGACTGGTGGCTGTATAACCAGCTTATTGTAACTGCAGGCAATATAGTTGGGGGACTTGTATTTACAGGCATGGCTGTTTATTATACGCACGGCAAACAAACAGAAGACCAGGAACTGATGCTTCAAAAAGCCGCATAATTAAAAGGCAGCCAGGCTTCGTTTTACAGGATTTTATTTTTAAACAATTATGCATTTTCAATATAAAAATGCAGATGATATTTTATTGTCAATTATTCAATATGAAACCAATATTAAAAACCATAATTGTCGGGTTAACGGCTTCTTGTTTCTATAGTACCGCCTCGGCGCAATTAACCGTATCGGCACAATTACGTACAAGAACAGAATACCGCGACGGCCTGGGAGCGCCTTTGCCAAAAGATGCAAACCCGGCACTGTTTACTTCACAGCGCACAAGATTATCGGCAGGCTTCAGCACTTACCGGCTGAAGTTAGGCATATCAATACAAGATGTGCGGGTTTGGGGCCAGGATGGTTCAACCATCAACCGCACAACAACGCAGGATAATAACGGGCTGATGCTACATGAAGCATGGGCAGAAATTGGCCTCACAGATACATCCAACAAAAGATATAGCATGGCGCTTAAATTAGGCAGGCAGGAAATAATTTATGATGATGAGCGATTAATGGGTAATCTCGACTGGCCGCAGCCGGCACGGCGCCACGATGCGGCCCTGCTGCAATTTAATTCAAACCAATGGATGATACATGCCGGTTTTGCATTTAACCAGAATAAAGAAAATGTAACCGACACAAAATATAATCCAACACCGGCCGGTAATTATGCAGCCAACACAAACGGCGGCAGCATGTATAAAAGTTTTGAATACCTCTATGCCGACAGGAAATATGAACAGGGTAATGTTTCTTTTATATTCTTTACGGACCAGTTCAGTAAATATCATAATGATATAACGAATGATGTGCCCTTGAAGGTTTGGGATAATGGTACCTGGACAAGGTTTACAACAGGATTTTATACCACAAATAATTTTAATAAAATAAACTTCTCCGCTTCGGCATACTACCAGTTTGGAGAAAATGCATCAGGAGAAAAATTATCAGCAGCGCTGTTATCGGCCAACGCTTTTTATAAAGTGAATAAAAAGTTTAGTGTTGGTCCCGGTATTGATTATACAACGGGTGGTTCAACCGGTAATAAAAGCAATGCTTTTGACCCGCTGTATGGAACACCGCACAAATTCTGGGGGTTGATGGATTATTTTTATGCAGGCAGCGGTTTTGGCAATAAAGGTTTACTAGATTATTACCTGAAAGCAAAATATACAGCATCTTCATCATTTGCGTTTACGGCAGGTGTTCACCAGTTCAACAGCAGCAGTCCTGTTTATAACAACAACGATAATTTAATGAACCGCAATTTTGGAACAGAAGCAGATGTTAATGCCACTTACACCCTGACTAAAATAATAAGCTTTGAAGCCGGCTACAGCCATTTCTTTTCAACAGCATCGCTGGCATCACCCGGTGTAAAGAATATAACGAATGCACAAAGCAACAATAACTGGGCTTACCTGATGATAAAGATCCAGCCATCTTTTATTTTAAGCAGCACGTTGAAGTAATAACTCAATGGTTATTTGCAACAACACCTGCGAAATTCAGCATTTCCAGGTGTTGTTTTTTGACTCAAATAACAGCAGTAAAAATTTGCAAGTATTATTTCACTTCATATACTTCTATCAGTAAACTCTGTTTAAAGTTTAATTGCAGTTGAGGGTTACTGCCATTAACTGTTCCCAGTTTTTTATCATTTACATAATCATACACTGCATATTTTTTCTTTGCATCCAGGCCTCTTAACTCAACGGTTCCGTTAAAATCTGCATTATAAAAGCTGTAATACATAGTATCCCCTTTTTGTATGCAATAAGTTTCAGGATCATCATAACCAATATCGTATAAATCGCCGCGAAAGATGCTTTTGCTTAACATCTTTTCATTATAAATATTCATCCACTTTTCAAACAGCTTTTCCTTTTCCGGCGTTAATAAATTTTCATCTTTACTTTTTACGCCCGTTGCAGGATAAACAAATTTTGTTCCCGGCACCGCACCAATACCAATTTGCGAAGCAAAATCTTCTTTGGTATCTGTAAGCTCAACATGATCGCCGAAATAAGCCGTTTGCGGCATCAATGCTTTATATATTTTATTCTTTAACCGCACCTGCCAGCTACTGGTTGGATCGCTTGCCACAAACTGGTTGGTATAAGGCATGTGATAAAAATTCATTACATCGCCGCACGGGCAAAATTCAATCACGGCATCGGGTTTTATACTTTTTGCTGTTTCATAAATTTCCTTAAACAGCAATGGCAGCTTTTCAAAACTTTGTTCCGGATAATCAATATTATGGCCGCCATAATCAGGGGCGCATGCATTCATATACTGGCCATCTAATTTCAGTGCATCAAAACCCCAATCCTGCATAAACATTTTAACCGTATTCCTCGTTTCTTCAATTACTGCTTTATCGGTAGGCGACATATAATAAGCATCCCACCAGGTTATGTATTGCGGCGCCCCGTTTTCCTGCTGCAATAAAATATCAGGATGTGTTTTCAACACTTTACTGCCAGGGTCTGCAGCCATTGGCGCCCACCATAATACAGCTTTCATTCCCTGCGCATGAATGCTGTCAATAAAAGCTTTCATCTCTTCATCACCACCGGGAAAATGTTCTTTATTCGTGTGCCAGTCGCCTTCCGCCTGTTGATAGCCATCATCAAGGCCAACCCATTTAAAACCCAGTTCCTTCACTTTAGGCAGCGTGTTTAAAATTTCCTTTAGCGTAAAATCCCTTTCATAACCCCAGGCGCACCAGATTGGCTCAAATGCAGCAGGTTCAGTCGTTGCAGGCTTTATACCTTTTGTTTGCATGAAGTTTGAAAAGTTGCGCAACGTGGCAAAACAATCCCTTTCATGCACGCTTACAAAGGTTTCAAAAGTGTGCAGCGTATCGTTTGGTTGTAAAATTTCCCGCTCCGGGTACTGATACTGTAAACTCATATTCGAAGCATCTGCATATTGATCAAAATCTATTGGCAATGAGACAAGTTTGGCAACAGTTTCTGTATTGCCAACCGCAATGCCTGCATCTTTTCTCCATAAATCAATAACCGGAATGCCGCCGCCATAATCTGAAGCATTCATACCCATAAAATTTTTTTCATGAAAGCCGCGATTTACTTTTTGAACCCAGTCGCGGCGGTCTGCATGCGAACTGCCCTGGAAGCTCCAGAATGCTGTTGTATCGCTTGATGGCAATACATTGTATTCATTATTCACCCATTTTATAACAGGCAATTCTTTATTGCTTTTATTGATGTATTGCACATTGAAATAAGCCGCATCGGGGAAATTATTATATGTTTTTATAGAAAGGATTTTATCAATGTGATTGATATTATCCGATCCGAAAAATTTCCATTCAACACCGTTTCCTGCGGCATCTTTAATGTTGTTCTTTTCTTTTTTTGTAAGATGAAAATTCTTCGCAGTAAAATATTTTGTCTGAATATATTCTGATGAAGAGAAACCATTGGTTAAAGGTTTTGCATTATTGAACCTTGTATTCACCTTTGTCTGCAAATCATCATTCACTTCTATGGCTAAATTTTTATTTTTAATGATTGTGTTTTGTGCTGAAGTAATGAAAGCAATACAACAGCATAAGCTTATAATAGTAATCTTTTTATTCGCTAATATTCTCATCATAATAATTTAAATTAAAAGGGCACCTTGGAATAATTATTTGAACTAATAATCGAACTATGAGCGTCATTTCGACGAAGGAGAAATCTCTCGTCTTTTAAACGGTTTGAAATTCATGAGATGTCTCGTGCCTTGACATGACGTTCAACGAACATTATATTAATTAACATGTTCATTATTCTAATTTCATCATTTCTCATTCAAGATCTTTTCCGCGTTCTTTCTGTATAATTTTTCCAGTACTTCTTTAGGCAAATCCAATCCGTACAAAGCCCAATGATAATTGAACATTTCTGTTTCATAAAAATGTTCATCGGCGCTTTCCAGGATCCTGAATGTGGTTAAATACATGTGCTCTTCAGGGCTATTGTCTGTGCCATATAATAGCCTGTCCTGGTATTTTGTAATAAAAGCCGCAGCATACCTCGGCACCGGTGCAATCTCCGCATAACGCGCCGCGATATCAGCATATAAATTCGGATACTTATCCAGCATGTTACCCAGCACCTGCAAATTAGAACATGAGTTTGCCAAATGGCAGGCGATAAAAATAGTTTTGGGATTATCACGCACAGCATTCTCCAAAGACCTTATTAACGCATCATGGTCAAGCTTTCCCGTTTTATTCATATCCACATGCCACTTAAAAGCATTCATCAAACCATCATTCGTGCTATCGGGCGTTTCATACATCCACTCATCTTCCGCCACATGAATGCTTACAGGCATACGCAGCGCTGCACATTTTTCAAACAATGGCTTCATCTGCGGATCATCAATATGCAAACCCTTTCCCGGCGTTGGTTTTGAATACAACTCGCCTTCACCTTTATCACCTAATTCACCCACACCTTTGGCTCCTTTTTTATAACATCTTTCCAATTCTTCCACAGCATGTTTTTGCCAGCCCGGCGCGCTATAACCCGTATAATCAAAGCCGCACCACAACTCAAACCTGCCGGGGTATTTACTGTATTTCTCTACGGCGCTGTCAAAACCTTTGCCGGTGGCATAAGTAAGCACCATGGTTTTCAGGATATTCATTTTATCCATCAGCTTAACCCAGTCGTCCACATCCTTTTGTGTTTGGATATAATCATGTGAATGCATATCAATGATTGGAAAAGCAGCTTTCTGTATATTGGCCGCAGGCGTTTTATAAATAGATACAGGCCTGTAATTATTCAATAATAATTTATCAGCTTCTGTTTGTGCGAAAGCGTGATGTGCAACCATAAATGCGCAAGCGACGAATATTTTTTTCATAATACAACCTGTTTGCTTTAAGAGATATAAAAAAGCACGAACCTGTTAAGCCCGGCCATTCATCAATCTTACATATTAATTACATCAAGTTTTCTAACAATCAAATCCTTCACTGCATCAATCGCTTTCGGAAACACTTTACGCAAATCAATCTCATCACTTTCCGCCAATAATGATTGCAGGTTTTTCATAAAAGTGTTTTTTGTTTCTGTTGCAAGATTGATTTTGCTGATGCCACTGCGGATGGCTTCCTGCAATTGTGCATCCGGAATACCGCTGCTGCCATGCAATACAAGTGCACAATTCACTGCAGTCCGTATTTCCTTTAAGCGGTCAATGCGCAGCTTTGGTATTTCTTTATAAAAGCCATGTGCATTACCAATGGCAATTGCCAACGCATCGATACCTGTTGCTTCAACAAAACGTTTCGCATCATCAGCGCTCGTTGGTTCAAATGTGTGCGATTGGTTAAGTTTGGCTATATAACCCAATTCAGCTTCCACATTTGCTTTATAATGTTCAGCAATTCTTACAGCCTCTTTTGTAATGTGCACGTTTTCAGCAAATGGTTTTTCGCTGGCATCAATCATCACGCTGTCAAAGCCGGCATCCAGGCATTTTGTAATAACTTCAATGCTGCTGCCATGATCGAGGTGCACCCACCCTTCCACATTAAATTCTTTCAGCATAACCTTTGCCATTGCAATAGCCGGTTCGATTCCAAGATATTGCAGTGAGCTCTCACTTAACTGTAAGATCAGGCTGCTGTTTGTTTGCTTTGCAGCCAGCAATAAACCCTTTAATGTTTCAAAATTGTAGAAGTTCACCGCCAGCAATGCTTTACTTTCTTTGGTGCATGCCGCCAGCTTTTCTTTCATCGTCATTGTATGGTATAATTAAATTTTTGGAGTACTGATTTTTTTACAGACTGCAAATCGATGAATGCCGCAGTGCCCCCGTAAGCTGTTGTATTTAATGCGCCGCAAACAGCACCCATTTCTGTACATTCCTTTAATGATTTATCGCGAATGAATTGCCGTATAAACCCGGCATCAAAACTGTCGCCGGCACCAATGGCATCGGCAAAATCATCATTCATAAATGCAGGCTGTTCTATCACTTCATTTTTATAAAAAGCCGTGGCGCCTTCAATGCTGTTTTTTACAACAATAATGTTGGCAAAACTTTTTATTGAAGCAACGGCATCCTGTATATTTTCTTTACTGGTTATATTTTTTAATTCTTCTGTGTTAGGCATGAATACATCAACATTTGGCAGTAAATTTTTCCAGTCACAGTCCCATTTTTCATAAGTATCCCATTGCGGATCGAGAGAAGTAGTTAAGCCAATATCTTTTGCACGTTTAAACAATTTTACGAGGCCGGGTTTTAATGCCGGCTGAATAAAAACGGAACTTACATGAAGATGCCTGGCATTGCGCAGCATAGCATCCGTTATATCCTTTTCACTCAATGCATTCATGGCGCCGGGATAAGTAACCATGGCCCGGTTTTGTTCGAAATTAAAAGCGACCGTAACACCCGTTTGCAATGAATTATTCAGAATAATATTATCTGTGGCAACATTCTTTGCTTCAAGGTCTTTAACGATCTTCTTTCCAAAGTCATCGTTGCCTATGCAGCCGCAATAATTAACGGAAACACCCAGTGCGCTTAGGTTTGAAGCGAAGATGGCGGAGCTGCTTCCAAGCGTATAAACCATTTTATCGGCAAGAATTTCTTTACCGGTTTCAGGAAATTGTGGAAGCCCGCTTAAAATAAGATCGATGTTTAATTCGCCGGCAACAAGTACATCAAATTTTTTATCCTGCACGTTTAACTGAAATTTTAAAATGAAAATTCAATTTTATTAACTGCGGTTATTCATAATTTATATTGTCATACTGGCTTCAAAAGGATAAATAATCACGCCCTGCACTACCCTTGATATGGCGCCATTCACCGACGGGTTATCAGGCGACAAACCAACAGCGAGACTTTTATAAAAAGCCAGTAACTGCGCCGGCACTATCGCACAAACAGGAAGAAAATCTTCTTCAATGCATTCCTGCCCGTCATCAAAATTTATTTGCGCATTTACCTCAACAATATTTTCCTTTTTTTCAGATACAGCCAGTTCGTACAAAGCATTATTGCCGGTTTTCATAGCACCAGCAAGATCGTATTCATATTGCTTTACATAATCATTGTTGCTGAAAAAATATACCACCAATGTTTGTTCATCAATTACGGCCTTGGGCCCGTGTCGCAAACCGAGATAACTGTCTTCTTTACAGATTATTTTTCCGTCAGTTAATTCCTGCAGCTTAAGCGCCGCTTCAGTTGCTGTGCCAAACAAATTTCCTGAGCCGAGAAACATGGCACGCCTGAAATCTTTGGCAGCCGTTTTCTGCAACGTAACTAATGCACCTGATAATATATGCCAGGCTGCTTTTATTAATAATTGTACCTGATCTTTTATAATGGATGGATGATTGATATACGCCATCATCAATCCTGTTAATAACATACCCGAATAGCTGCCGGTCATAGCCAGGCTTTTATCATTAGCCTTTTCAGGCAATACGAAAACATATTTGGGGTTAGATGTTTCATATTGCGCCAGCGAACCATTTTCATCGCAGGTAATAATAAGATGAAAACATTTTTTTGAAAATGCATCAGCCAGTTTAAGTGCAGCGTTGCTTTCAGGACTGTTGCCACTCCTGGCAAACGATATAATCAATGATGTTTGTTCTGTATTAAAATAATCCTGCGGATGGGAAACAATGTTGGTGGTAGCAATGGCCCTGCTTTGAATTTTTGTATTCCTGAAAAAAGGGCCTTCAAGTGAAAGGCCGATAAACGCGCTTGTGCCTGCACCTGTAAAAATAATATTATCCACTTCTTTATAAGCACGGGAAAGAAATGCTTGAACATCATCCCTGTACTCAAAAAATAAATGTTCGATAGCATTCCATAAATCAGGCTGGCCGGCAATTTCTGCAGCCGTTAAATATGCGCCTTTTCTTTTTAAGTAACTTTCATCCAGACTAAGCAATTGCATGAAGTAAGGTTTATAAACAAAAGTAATGATTATAAATTTATCTTTCAAAATCTTTCTATTTTCTTCATAATCTTTCTATTTAAATAATAATATTATGCTTAAGATTGTTTTTCAGTGAATATTCTGATATATTAGCTAAAATTTTACATCCATGGCTGAAAGGAAAGAAAGATTTACAGTATCGAGACGAAAGAAAATACTGGAACATATAAAGGAAACCGGCGAAGTGATGGTAACGCAATTAAGTAAGGAATTTAATGTGAGTGAAGTAACCATTCGCAACGATCTTGAACACCTGGAAAGAAAGAACCTGCTTGTGCGTGCAAGGGGCGGCGCCATTCATACCGAAAACCATGTGGGGATAGACCAGCGCATTACAGAAAAGCATAAAATTCATGCGGCAGAAAAAGCGGCTATTGGCAAACTGGCTTCTTCTTTAATTAATGATGGAGAAACCATTATAATTGACAGCGGCACCACTACTGCCGAGATTGTAAAACACCTGGATGGAATAAAACATTTGAATGTTATTACCAATGCATTGAATATTGCCAATTTACTGGCGGCACACCCGGCTGTGAACGTCATCATCCCGGGTGGCTATTTAAGGCAGAATGCCATGAGCCTGGTAGGCCCGTTGGCAGAAAAAAACCTGCGCAATTTTTTTGTTGATAAAGTTTTCTTAAGCACCGATGGCTTTGATACCAAACAGGGCATTTTTACACCCAATATTGATGAAGCGCATTTAAACGGCATTATGATTGAGATTGCCAAAGAAGTTATCCTCGTAACCGACAGCAGTAAGTTTAAAAGAAAAAGCCTGGCCTTTATTTGCGGGCTGGATAAGATTAAAAAAGTGGTTACCGATAATGGTATTGCCATTGATGACAAAAAACGTTTGGAGGAAGCAGGCATTGAAGTACTGGTGGCAGGATGAGCTCAACCTGCCTCCTCCTGATCTGTTCACGATAACTCAGGCCTGAAGGCCTGGGTTATCGCGAACTCATGTTTAAATAAGTTTATCAATCGTTATAAAAATGGAAACCAACGCTTGCTTCTGTCATCATTAACCCGGTCATATATTTTTATTAATTCTCCTTCTCCTTCGCGGCCGGGTTCGATTAAAACAAGTACCGGCGGCTTCATCCTGCAATTTAACTGGTGAATATAACCTCCTGCGTTCCCAAATCCTCCCAGGGGGTCTGATGAAGATGTTGTTAATAAACTCAGCCATTTTGTATCCCAACGCCTGTAAGGCGGCGTTGTTTCTATAGCCCAGTTTCCTTCATACGTAACAGCACTAATTTTATCTTTTACAACGCCGGGCCCATTGCCGCAAAAATCACTTTCTTCCGGCGCCGGGTTTACTGATTTTTCTATAGTAATCCTGTGAAAACGGCCATTATCAAAAAATTTGAAGCTTTCACTGTTGATTGAATAGCCGGTTGCGAAATTTAAGATCCTTTGATTAGATGAATCCGTGCTAAGGCACTCCGCGCCGTAATGAGATTCGCCTTCTATGCAACAACCCAATATATCCTGGCCAGTGTGTTGCGGATTGGGATTATCATAGTCATATCTCACTCCGGGCTCATAAATAATTAATTTTCCCGCTTGTGCATAGCTAATAGTGGTTTCCCATACCCACGATTCATCTGATGGCGTTACCAGGCCGCATGAGCCATTATTTCCCGGGTTATTCACTTCTTCATGTTCCGTAATCACCAATGGTCTGGTTGCTTCAGCAATTATTTTTTTGTCCTCATCATATGGTGCAATATTTATCAGGCATCCCGGAGGTGGCACAAAACCATCTTCTTTAAAACCAATATATATGATAGATATACTGTCGCTGCCCGGTGTAGTTTCAGGTACATCATAATAATAGCTTGATTCAAAAATGCCGCCGCTCCCGCCTATAAATATCTGCACGTAAATGCCGGCTACATTTTCATTTTTATCTGTATGAAAAAATTTTACAGGCTGTACAAACGTATCCAGGAGAAACAAAGTGTCTTTAAAGGAAATTTTAAGCGAGTTGTTTGCAGGGGCATCAGGAATACTACCGGCTATTTTCGTCGTATTTAAAAAATGCAACCGGTCGGCTACGCTATCCGGGTGAATGCCGGTCAGGATAGAGTCGCCTGGATTATCCGGATGTGTTGGCGTGGTTTCAGGTTTTTTGCAATTGGTGGCAATTAGTGCATAGCCAAAAATAAATAGGGTTATGGCCGTTCTGGTCATTGTGTTTTTCATGCTGTAAATTTTATACGTTACCAATGATTTTTAAACAAATCATTTAAAAGCATAAAACTACAGTGGCTGTTAAAGCTTGTATAGAACAAAATTTACCTGTTTGCAAGGGATGTATCTATGATATCTTTTCTGTAGTATTCCAGGGGCTTCTGGTGTAAATATTGATCGGGTGTATATCCTGAAAAAGTCCTGAAGTCACGGATAAAATGGCTTTGGTCTGCATATCCTGCCAGGTATGCAACCTGGCACCAGCTTTGAAAAGAGGGGGAACTGATGATTGCAAGAGCCTCATTGAAGCGAATGACTTTCTGAATGTATTTCGGGCTTAGCCCTGAATTATTTTTTATTAATTGTATAGAATGTTTGTGACTGTACCCCATATACCGGTCTATTAATCCAGATACGGATAAGTTCGGGATATAGAACTTTTTTTCCAGCTTGTTCCACTGGATGATTTCATGCAGTGAGCATTTTGCCAGGCAGCCAGTTATCCATTCTTCTAATATGCTGAATAACCTTTCAGGTTGAAGCCTCGCTTCATACAGGCGTTCTAAGAGGAACGTCATTTCTTTGCCCCATACGTTTTCTGCCGGAAAATTATTGTCGGTAAAATGTATTGCCGGAATTTGAAATAGCTGGTTGAATCCAAAAGTTGTAAAACGTAACCCCACCATAAAATAATTCAGGGGTGGTAAGAAATTAAAAAAAGAACTCCTTACACCTGATACGATACTGCTGTTAACGAATGTAATAGCATCGTTGCTGTTTATGCCTTTCACCTTATCTCCCAGGTTAAAAAAAATCTCTGCTTTATTATTAGGGAACAGCCTTTCGGTAACTTTCCCGTTTCCTTTCATTATTATGTAATGTTCAACCAGTAAATTAACAGGATATGCCGGTACCCGGACAGTATAATTAATATTATTATGCGAGAAAGAAAACATTGTCTTTGCAATAATTATATCAACTCAATTTAATCTGCTGTATAAAGCTAAATAAATCAATAACCGAAGCGGGAATGAGTTATTGAACGGCTGCTATTGGTTATTGATCAACAGTAATTACTGGTGATAAGATTGCCCCGGTGATTAGACAAGTGAATTACAACTCACTGCTTTATTCACTCAGCAGCACGATCGCCACGGCAGCTAATATTAACCCAATCAATAAAATCGTTCCCGGGAAAACAGCATAAATAATTAAAGAAATAATGATCGTTATTACAGGCGACAACCCCGTAAGCGGCACCACGATGATCGCTTTTCCATAGCGCAGCGCATATACTAAAGTAAGCGCCCCGATAGCATTTAATATTTGAATTATAAATGCGAGGTAAGGCCCTTTAAAACCCCAGTTGATGGGTTGCGAAAAATCGGTCATCCATATGGCAAAAGGCGATAGTAACAAAGCGCCGATAGCCATGTACATAAATATGCTTTCGGCTTTCATGGTATTATTGCTAAACTTCATTACATATGCCTGCAATCCCCACATAATAAAAACAATTACTGAAAGCCATAGCCAGCTATTGCCCGAAGTTTCGCTGCCTGTTAATTTCGGGTTGGCCAGGAAAACCGCCGCAATTAATGCAAGCGATATGCCTATCCAGTGTTTTTTATTGGTATGCTCTTTTAAGAAGGCAACAGATAAAATAATTGTCAGCACCGGGAACAATGATATTAGTGGAAATACTATGTAAGCAGGGCCTTCGCGCAGCGCTTCAAATAAAATTAACTGGCCACCGGCGCCAAGCAAGCCTACTATTAATCCTAAAAAAACAGAACGCTTATCCGTTTCCGGTTTCCATTTTATAATGCTTAAGGCAACCAATGCACAAGGCACCATCGTTAAGCTCCATACCACATAACCTAATGTTGCAGGAAAACCCGCTTTTTCAGGTATCTCAATAAAAGCGCCCCAAACACCCCAAAATACCGTAGTGATTATCGCATAAAACAGCCAGAGTTTAGACGACTTTATCATTCGTTATAATGATTTTTTATTTGATAAAAATAACCATAAAAAAGTTTTAATATTTTTTATTTTGTTTTTATTTCTTTCGTTATCTTTGGTTTTGTTTTAAATCTTTCGAATAATTTAAATATGGAAAGGTAAACATTTCGAAACAGGCTCTGCTGCCTGAACTAAAATAGACTGATTTGATACAATAGCGATGCTCGGTATGATAACTAAAGTATGCTGATTTGAATGCAGTAGCTTATTGTTAAACCATTAAAAGATATGGGGGTTTAAATAAGCCCGTGCAACCAAACAGATTAAAAATTAACCGGTGAGAATTATATGTGACAATCAAAAACAAACCAACGCTACATGAAAAAAATATTGTTGTTGCCATTAGTATTTACTGCCCTGTTTGCATCTGCCCAAACAAGGCCGCTGGAAGGTAAAGTTGTTTCGGCAACTGATCAGCATGCAGTAAGCAAAGCGTCCATCACTATTAAAAACGGTAAATCATTCATTGCTGATGACAGCGGCCGTTTCAGGATTGAAGTGCCTTCCGGTGCATTTTCATTAACTGTCAGTTCTATTGGCTTTGCATCGCAGGATGTGGCTGTAAATACAGCAGATAATAATATTACCATACAGCTTATTGAAACAGATAAGAATTTAAATGAAGTGGTTGTTGTTGGCTACAGTGATAAAAAGAAAGGCGAGTTAACCAGTTCCGTTGCAGTTGTTGATGCCGGCAAATTAAAAGATGTAACCACCAATGATGTAGGCAGTATGCTGCAGGGAAAAGTGGCTGGCCTGCAGGTAGTAAATAGTTCAGGCGTGCCTGGCGCCAATGCAGAGATAAGGCTGCGTGGCGTTTCATCTATCAATGCATCGCAATCACCTTTGTATGTGGTGGATGGAATAATCGGCGGCAACTTCGATCCCAATGATGTAGAAAGTATCACTGTTTTAAAAGATGCCGCAGCAACCGCCATGTATGGCTCACAGGCCAATGCAGGCGTAATAGTGGTTACCACCAAAAGGGCCAAAACAAACAAAACGGCTTTTGAATTTAAAGCCACAACAGGTTTTCGCACGCCGGATTTTGGCAAGCTTGATATGATGAATGGCGAACAGTTATACAACTATCAAAAAGAATTCTACCGCGACTATATTCCAACTGATACGGGCAACTCCTATAAAATCGACCTGTTGAAATTTTATGCGGAAAGACCGCGTGAATTACAAGGCCAAGATCATAACTGGATGACGACAATTTTTAATCCTGCATTCATGCAGAATTATTACTTCTCCATTTCAGGCAGAACAGACAAGAACGATTATTACCTCGGCGCATCTTATTATAACGAAGACGGCACATTTAAGAACACAAAATTCCAGCGCGTTAATTTAAGGGCGTCTTCAACGTTGCATTTCAACCCAAAAATATCTTTAACCAATACCATTAATATAAGCGGTATTACAGGCACAAGTTATGATTACAATGATATTTATTATGCATTCCTAAACCTGCCCTGGGATAACCCTTACGACAGCGCGGGCAAGCCTGTTTATGTAGATGGCAACTCTTCCTTCAAATGGTGGAGCAGGGATAAAGTAAACCCCTTACACACCATCGATCATTCAGATCATCCATACAAAGGTTTTGATGTGAACTACGATCTTAACTTTAATTATCAAATAACCAACTGGCTGGCCTTTTCAAGCACCAACCGCATTGGCGCAAGCTACAGCAAGAGCACTAATTATTATTCAGGCGATGTTGCCGGGCAATATCATGGAACGGGCTATCTGGATGAAAGCAGCATATTAAGTTACAGCGGCATTTCAAATGATCTTTTAAAATTCAATTTTAAGTTTGGCGATCACCAGTTAAGCGGCCTTGCAGGCGTTGCATTTGAAGGCGGCAAAACAGAAACAATAGGAGCTTCCGGCCGCGGCCTGCCTTTTAATTTAAGGGTATTAAATGTTGTATCAAGCAATTTAAGCGTGAATGGATATTATGACCAGTCGGCATTAATATCTTATATCTCGCAGGTTAACTACAGTTATAAAAACAAATATTTCTTAACCGGCTCTTACCGCGTGGATGGCTCAACGGCTTTTCAAAAAAATAACCGTTACGGTTCATTCCCTGCCATATCTGCCGGATGGTTAATAAGCAATGAAGATTTTTTGAAAGATAATCATGTAATTGATCTCTTAAAAATACGCGGCGGTTATGGCGTAACAGGCACACAGGATATTGGCGCTTCCCGTTACCTGGGGTTGTATTCATTAACCAGCCAATACAACAATGAATCTGCAGCAACGCCATCACAACTGCCAAGCCCTAACTTAACATGGGAAAGTAAATATCAAACAAACATTGGCGTTGATATAGATTTCTTCAAACGCATTTCTTTATCTGTTGATGTATATAAAAATCAAACAAAGAATTTGTTATTGCAGGTGTCGCAGCCATTGTCTGTCGGTTTTGAAACAAGATGGGAAAATTCAGGAGAGATAGAAAATAAGGGTTTGGAAATTGCTTTATCAACCATTAATATCCGGAACAAAAATTTTTCATGGACAACGGATTTCAACATCAGCTTTAATACAAATACGCTGCAAAAATTACCGGCAAATTTTGTAAAAACAGGTTCATGGGCCATCTCTCAAACCTATCGCAATGGCGGTAATCTTTACGAGTTCTATATGCCCGTATGGAAAGGCGTTGACCCACAAACAGGCGCACCTTTATGGGAAAAAATTACCAAAGATGCAGATGGCAATGTCACGGCAAAAGAAACCACGTCAAGCTATGCCGAAGCCACTTTACAGGAGGTGGGCTCTGCCTTGCCGAAATACCAGGGCGGCTTTACCAATACATTCACGTATAAAAATTTCTCTTTGAGCGCTAACCTGTATTTCCTGTATGGCAACAAAGTTTACAGTAACGATCTGCGCTTTGTAATGAACGATGGCAACGAGCCTTACTATAATCAAATTGTACTGCCATCAGGTTACAGCATCTGGACGAAGCCCGGCGACATCGCCACCAATCCTAGCCCGCAAAACGCGGCTAATTCAACAGAAACATCAACACGATATTTGCAGAACGGCAGCTATCTTTCCATACGCAATATTTCGCTTGGTTATAACCTGCCGCAAAGCTTGGCCACAAGGCTTGGCCTGCAGAACATCGCGGTTACAGTTACGGCAGATAATGTTTATACGTTCACCAAATTCCTGGGCCAGGATCCGCAAACAACCATCCAGTCAGATATTTATACAACGCCCGGCGTAAGCGATTTCAAATATCCCAACAATCACCAGTATTTATTAAACATCAACATAAAATTTTAAGCCATGAAGTATATGAAATCAATAAAAAGAAATTTTATGTTACCGGCAGGTGATACAATGATTAAGCACGGTTGTGTCACTCCCTTGTGCAACATATTTTCATGGCAGCTTTTTAAAAGACTGGCTCAGTCTTCAAGACTGAACCAGTCTTTATCTTCTGAATCTTACACAACCAAGAAGACAGAAAATATAAGCACATCTAAATATAACCACAACCAATCAGGTTGCTTCACTGCGTTCGCAATAACGTCATCATCTCGCATATATGCTGTTGCAATTTTTCTTTGCATGATCACCTTCAGCAGTTGTATAAAGGATGTTTCGCCCAGCGATTCCATTACAACAGAAACGCTTACCTCAACAACGGAAGGTTTAACCAACGCGGTTAATGGTGCTTACGCTTTGTTTAAAGATCATGTAATGTTTAACGGCACAGCGGATGACAACAATATGTATTTGCGCCAGTTTTTCCAGTTATCAGATTTTGCCAGCGATGATATTGTTTGTTCACAGGTAACAGAAGATCCTTTGTTTTACAGTTTCAGTTTAGACCACTCTCCCACACAAACCAATACACGTTATTTCTGGTACATATCTTATAAGATCATCAGCGATTGCAATACCGTAATTGAGGCGGTAGAAAAAGAACCAACAGATGATCCTGTAAGAAAACAATTACTGGGCGAATGTTATTTCCTGAGAGCCTTTGCGCATTTTAATCTTGTAAGATTATTTGCAAGGCCATACACCCAGGATAAATCAGCACCCGGCATTATATTAAGAACCTCCACCAGCGATCCATCAGAAAAAGCAAGGTCAACCGTTGAAGAAGTGTATGCGCAGGTTGTTGCAGATGCATTAAAGGCAGAAGATTTAATGGATGCTTCACGAGGTGTGCAGTATGCCAGCAAAGAAGCAGCAGAGGCATTGCTGTCAAGGGTGTATTTATACATGGACGATAATGCCAACGCAGCAGCTTATGCTACTAAAGTAATCAGCTCCGGAAGGTTTGCATTAACAACGGCAAACACGTTTCCGCAAATGTTTGCAAATGCAGTGGGCGCTTCCGAAACCATTTTCTGTATTGCCTTTACAGATAAAGAAGATTATGGCAAATTCGGTTCTATCGCTTCCATGATATTCAGCGATGGCAACAGTGGCTGGGGTGAAGAATTTGCTACTTCATCATTAAGGAATTTAATGGGCACACATCCCGAAGATGTGCGCTGGGATTATATTGTACCGCTTGAAGATGGCAACGGCGGTATTGCAAAAAAGAATGGTATTGAAACTTATTATATCAGTAAATTTTCTTTCCAGGATGGCAGTCCCACTTTAAGCTCACCCATTATGCTCAGGCTTGCAGAAATGTATTTAAACCGGGCAGAAGCCGAAGCAAAAACCGGCAACACAAAAGCTGCCCTGGATGATGTGGATGCTATAAGAAAGAACCGCGGCCTGCAAAACAGTTTATACAATGGCAAAGTGCCTAATGGCATGACTTTACTGGACGTGGTATTGAATGAAAGGCGCATAGAGCTTGCCTTTGAAGGCCAGCGCACCTTTGATGTATATCGCAATAATAAAACAATGAACCGAACCTATTGGGGTTACCATTTGCCGGGTTTAAAGGAAACGGATATTGACCTGTCAAAAACGCCGACGGGCTATAGCAATATGATCGTAGAACCGACAGATAACAGGATCATCTATTACATTCCGATTGATGAAATACAGAGTAATTCATTATGCACACAAAACCCGTAACACGGTCAGACGCCTTTAGGGCGTCAGACCGATAGCAGGTACATTAAAAAAATATCAGTAAAGCAGGTTTATAAAATCATTACAAATGAAAAAAACTAATCTCACCATTTTAATCGCTGCATTAATTGCAGCTGTTAATTTTTCTTCCTGCAAAAAAGATTCAGATAATCCGCAGCCATTCGTGTTTTATAGTTTAAGCATTGATGGCGCAACCGTTTCCTTTACCAACAAATCTGAAGACGCCGTGAGTTATAAATGGGATTTTGGCGATGGCACCACATCAACAGATGAAAGCCCCACGCACACTTATCCCGGCAAAGGAAAATATGTACCAACATTATATGCCACAACATCTGCAGGCGTTACCGGCGAAGCATCAACGGTAATACATATAGCAAAAGTTTCAGGCATTAAACTCGACGATAATTCATTGTCAGACTGGGATACGGTTGCCACCAATGTTATAACAGCGGGCGCACATTCCGGCAACTTTATTAAAGCCAAGTTTGATTATGATGCCAATTATGTATATGTTTATTTTGAACAGAATACAAAAAAATCTGACGGCAATATTTACGACCTGTATATTGATGCTGACAACAATATCAATACAGGTTTGCTAACCGGTGAAATTCCAAACGGTGGGTATGAAGTGTTGCTTGAAGGAACCATATTCGATGACTGGCTTGACCCTTATTATTTCATTGGAACAGACCAGCAGAACTTTGGCAACTATACTTATCAAAACCTCAACGAATTTTATAAAGTTGGGGCAGTGGTTCAAAGCGGTGGCGTACAAAAATTTGAATTCGGGCTTAGCAGGAGTAAGATAAAAGGCTTAACCGGTAAAGGATTGAAGATTGGTGTGCAGGTTGCGGCAAACGACTGGAGCGCTATCATTGGTTATTCGCCCGATCAAAGCACGGATGCGTTTTATCTTGACATGAGTGAATAGCTTCAAAAGATATAGCTGCTTATTCTAATAACTTGTTCCAATCATTCATGAAAAAAATTCTTTTGTTCATTGCCGGCATTATATCAATTATTGCTTTTGTTCAATGCAATAAAATTGGGAACCCTGTAACCTATACGCCGCCTGCAACAGATACTATTTATTATGATGAAAGCAGTGATGATTTCGCCAATCCTGAGCGGGGCTTTTATCGTGCCACAGAAACTTATGTATCAAATTACGAACCACTCGATGTGGAGACGATGAAAACCTGGCGCAGCCTGCTACAGGCTGATGATGGCAATTATAAGATCTACAGTACACTTGTGTTCAGGAATATAATTTTAGATGGATTTACTAATAAGAATTTAACGCAGGATGTTTTGAACAATATCGGAAACGATTTTAAGGCAGCCCGTGAAGCAGGTGTTAAGCTCATCGTTCGTTTCTGTTATACTATTACAGCCAACAGCGGCGCCTGCCCGGAAGGTTTTATATGCCCTCAATATGGCGATGCACCCAAAAATATTGTACTGGCGCAAATAGCGCAGTTAAAACCCATACTGCAGGATAATGCTGATGTTATTGCCTGCATGCAGATGGGGTTCATAGGTACCTGGGGTGAAAATTACTACAGCGATTATTTTGGCGATCCTTCATCAAACGGAAAAGGAAAATTATTGGATAAGAACTGGAGTGACAAGAATGAAATATTAAAAGCCTTATTAGGTGCATTGCCGCAAAGCCGCATGATACAGGTGCGCACGCCGCAAATGAAACAACGGTATGTGTATGGCGTTAATGCACCAACATCATCAGCAGCTTTAACTGATGCTCAGGCTTTCGATGAAAGTGATGCCGCCCGCATCGGGTTTCATAATGATTGCTTTCTTTCATCGCCCAACGATTACGGTACTTATGATGATTATGGCAATTCATCATCGCCGCGTGCAGACGCCTATTCTATATTGCATTTGTATGCGGCGACAGATGGAAAATTCACGGTTGTTGGCGGCGAAACTTGCGATGATACTTACAGCCCCGAAAACAATTGTGAAAACAGCGGCAAAGCACAAACAGAAATGGCGAATATGCATTACAGTTTTTTAAACTGCGCCTATAATAATGATGTAAACAACGACTGGCAAACAGAAGGTTGCATGGATGCCATTAAAAAGAATTTAGGTTACAGGTTTGTTTTAAGAGATGGTATTTTTCCAAAAGAGCCTGTTAAAGCAGGCATGCAGTTGCCATTTACGCTCAACATAAATAATGTGGGTTATGCTTCGCCATATAATGCGAGGCCTGTGCAACTCATTATGCGTAATCAATCAACCAGGCAGGAATTTGTTTATGTGATTGACACTGATATCAGAAAATGGTATAGTGGCTTAACTTCATTTACTGCAAAAATTGTAACACAAAATAATATGCCGGCCGGCAATTATGATTTGTTCTTAAATATGCCCGATGCATATACTTCATTGTCATCAAACCCTGCTTATTCCATTCGCCTGGCAAATACAAAAGCCTGGGAAGAAACAACGGGTTACAACAGTTTGAACAAATCGGTAACAATACAATAAATACCGGCTCTGTAAGCTTGCATTATTGCAGGCATTAAAAGGGCAACAATTAATTGCCGTTAAAAAACAAGCATCGCATAGACATGCAACGCCAATCGTCTTATGAGAAAAATCACACCACTCTTAATATATTTTCAACAGTTATACTTAAATATGAAGCAAAGCTATTGATGCTTTATTCGCTATCGTTTACCTGCCTGTTAAGAATAAATGAAGCAATTATTAAATTATCCATTGAAACAAAAACATAATTTTTGTTTAATAACCGATTTGCATTTTTTATTTATGATGTTTGCAGAAAATATGGAAAGATGAACTGGTATAATATAAAAAATATTGAAACAGTTGATTCACCTGCATTGATCGTTTATAAAGAGCGTGTGCAGCAAAACATTCAATCTGCACTAAGCATGCGGGAAGCTAATTTGCTTAGGCCGCATGTAAAAACAAACAAGATGGCTGAGGTTTGCAGCATGATGCTGGGCGCAGGCATTACAAAATTTAAATGCGCTACCATTGCGGAAGCAGAAATGCTGGGCATGATAAAAGCGCCGGATGTTTTGCTTGCTTACCAACCAACACCCGTAAAAGCCAAACGGCTGGTAAAGCTTGTTAAACAATACCCGTCAACAAAATTTTCCTGTTTAATTGACGATGCGGATAATGCAGAAAACATTTCCGATATTTTTTTGGATAATGATACTTCTTTTGATGTTTTTATAGACGTGAATGTCGGCCAGAACAGAACCGGCATAAAGCCATCCAATGCTTTTGATCTTTTTGAAACCTGTATGGATTTGAAAGGCATTCATATTACCGGCCTGCATGTTTATGACGGGCATATCCGTGATACAGATGTTGATGAACGGAAGCAAAAAACAGATACAGCTTTTCAACAGGCGGTTGAACTGTCAGAAAAGATAGCGTCATCCTTTAATATAAAATTAAAGATAGTTGCAGGCGGCTCACCAACTTTCCCGATACATGCCCAACGCAAAGATGTTGAATGCAGCCCCGGCACTTTTGTATTTTGGGATCATGGTTATAAAACACAATTTCCGGATGAGCCTTTCGATTATGCAGCATTGGTAATATCAAGGGTTATTTCTGTAGTTGATGAACATACTATTTGTATAGACCTCGGCCATAAATCAGTTGCTGCAGAAAATGTGATTGAAAAGCGCGTTCATTTTTTGAATGCAGAAAATGCACAGCCACTTGGCCAAAGCGAAGAACATTTGGTGTTGAAGGTTGAAGATGCTGCGTTATACAAAGTGGGCGATGTGCTGTATGGTGTGCCATATCATATTTGTCCTACTGTAGCTTTGTACGAAAGGGCCATTGTTGTTGAAAATAATGAGGCAATTGATGAATGGAAAGTGATTGCGAGGGACAGGAAAATAACCATTTGAGGCGGGAAAGTATTTTTGGATTGCCTGATAGAAAAAACATTTAGCTGCTACGCAAGGCCTTTAATAATAAAATCAGTATAATCTTTAAATCATTCAAAATCCAGGTTCAGACCATGTTTACAATAGATGCACATTTAGACCTTAGCATGAATGCCATGGAATGGAACCGCGACCTGCGCAAAACTGTTTTTGAACTGCGGGAAAGTGAAGCTGGTTTAAACGATAAGCCCGACAGGGCAAAAGGAACCGTTGCCTTTCCTGAATTGCGAAAAGGAAATATTGGTTTAGTTGTCGCCACACAAATTGCCAGGTATGTGGCGACTGGAAACCCTTTACCCGGATGGCATTCACCGCAGCAGGCATGGGCGCAAACACAGGCCCAGCTTGCATGGTATAAAAGCATGGAAGAATGCGGCGAAATGAAAATGATAACAACGGTTAATGCATTAAATGAACATATTGATGCATGGATGAATGATGATAAACAAAAACCCGTTGGTTATATTTTAAGCCTGGAAGGTGCAGATTCACTGGTTGATATAAGTTATATAGAGCGTGCATATAATTATGGATTACGTGCTATCGGGCCGGCACATTATGGACCCGGCCGTTATGCCAATGGCACGGACGCAACCGGCCATTTGAATGAAGATGGGAAAACCTTGCTGAAAGAAATGGAACGATTAAATATTATTTTGGATACAACACATTTATGTGATGATGCATTTTGGGATGCCATGAATTTATTTCACGGGCATGTGTGGGCAAGTCATAATAATTGCAGAAAATTCGTGAACCATAACCGTCAATACAGCGATGAACAGATAAAAGTCTTAATTGAACGTGGTGCTGTTATTGGTGGTGCGTTTGATGCCTGGATGCTGGTGCCAGGATGGAAGCGGGGCATATCAACACCTCAATCAACCCATTGCAATATGGAGAAGGTAATTGATAATATCGATCATATTTGCCAGTTGGCAGGTAATGCTTTGCATGTTGGTATTGGCAGCGATTTGGATGGTGCTTTTGGCAAAGAGCAATGTCCTTATGACCTTGAAACAATTGCAGATCTTGATAAAATTCCTTCTTTGTTATTGCAACGTGGTTATTCAAATCCTGATATTGAAAATATCATGCATGGCAACTGGCTTAGGTTTTTGCGTAAAGCGTGGGGTTAATAATGTATTTCACAAATAACAGATTATCGCAGTATGCTACTTGTTACAACTTTAGCGGTGGTAAAATTGTGCCGCACAGAGTAAGAGAGCCGGCTGAGCAATAATAATATCGCTTTTGACCCTGTGTTCTCTGTGCGACAATCAAAACATTTAATTCAGAAAACTATAAGCGAGGCCATTATTTATTTTCATTCATGGCTGTAACAGGCGTGTCCCTGAAATTATTTGGTGACGGTTTATTCTTATCACGTTCAAGATCGTTCTTATTGTAGGTTATCCTGAAGATAGTGCCTTTATTGTCATCGCTTACATATAAAGCGCCATCCGGGCCTTGCGCCAAACCGCATGGACGATGAACCGCACGGCCGCTTGCTGTACTGTCGGCGCCGCCGGAAAAGCCATCTGCAAATACTTCCCAGTCTCCATCCGGCACACCGTTTTTAAAGGGCTGGAACACTACAAAGAAACCTGCCTGTGGCTCCGGCGAACGGTTCCATGAACCATGAAAAGCAATGAAGGCGCCATTTTTATATTTTTCAGGAAACATATCTCCGGTATAAAACAACAGGCCATCGGGTGCAAGGTGTGCGGGATAGGCAGCGACCGGGTCAATAAAATTACTGTCTAATGTTTTTTCGCCATCTCCGCCATATTCCGGCATTAATATTTTTTTCTTTTTGAAAGGATCATAATAAATATAAGGCCAGCCTGCATTATCTCCATTGTTTAAAGCATACATGCATTCAGCCGGCAACTGCGCACTTTGTTTGTCATTAAAATATTTGGGGAATAAAGTGCTGAGCTGGTCGCGGCCATGCTGCATTACAAATAACTTTTTAGCCGCATCATTCCATGCTATGGCAACCACATTGCGCAGGCCTGTTGCATAACGAACGCCATCGCCGTATTGCTGGTCTTTTTTATCAGCGCTGAACATCCATACGCCACCTGCTGAATCAAGTAAAGGGCATCCCGGCATACCCATGGAACCGGGCGTTCTGTCGTTTTCCTGGCAGGAATTGGACGGGCAGCCAACAGGTATAAACATATTGCCTTTATCGTCAAACATAATAGACTTGGTTGCATGCTGATTCCTGTCGATTAAACCCGTTACAATACGTTCCGGTTTTGCCGTATCGGTTACATGATTATCTGCATCCAGCTTATAACGGAATATTTCCGTGTTGGAAGCGGTATATAAATAACCATCATGTATCTGAACACCCGTGCCACCGAAATCCCCAAAGCCATACAGCAGTTTTCCTTTGCCACCCTCCTCATGCAATAATAAAGTGCCAACGCCTTTTACCGGCTGCGCAAGCCGCACATAAATATCATTTTGCGGCGTTACAATAAGGTGCCTTGCACGGCCAAGAGAATCGGCAACTATATTGGAAGAAAATCCTGCCGGCAATGTAAGGCCGCCATCGTTTAATGAAGAAGCTTCTTCTTTGGTATTGGTATTACAGGATGCAATAAGCACAAGCATAAAAGCTGTACATGCAAAACGAAAGATTGATGTGAATTTCATGTATGATATGTTATAGATTATGATTATACAGCAACGCTAAGCCGGCATAAACTTAGCAATAATTCAACGCATGTAAAAATTGAGAGGATTATAAATTGTTTACCAGTAAGTGAACTTCGTGCTTCTTCATCTTCTTTGAGTCTGCGCGATTCAAAAAAATAATCAAACAAAATAGTTTTAATGCGCATTACTTTCAACCCTGTTAATACAATTCATCAACGCACGGAAAACATGATAAGTGCCTTTCCAGATATGCGCTTTTAATGCTGTTTTACGTTGCGGCTCATTATCCAGCCCTTCTTCATACCAGTCACCATGTTCATGGTCTATTAAATAAGTTTGCGCATACTGCCATTCCTTAAAAAACTTTTGCCTGTATTGCATTGCATCTTTTGGATACATGTATGAAAACAGTTGCAATGTATTCAGCGCTTCTGCCTGCGCCCACCAGTTCTTGCTTTTGTTGATGATGGTACAGCCCGGTTTATCCTTGAAATAATATCCTTCATCATAAAAACCACCAAGCGAACTATCCCATCCATTGTTTAGTGCATGATCCACCATTTTCTTGCCAATTGCAAGTGTTTTATCATCAGCCTTGCCATATAAAATCTCTGAAGCTTCCTGCATTAAATAAGCGGTTTCCACATCATGCCCGAATGAAACATGATCAAGGAATTTATGTTTCAGGATAGATTGCTCCGATGAATCGAGGAACGTAACAGGTTTCCAGTCGTATGTAAAAAATAATTGCAGGTAACCCTTATCTGTTACAATCTTATCCCTTATCAGCCGCAGCATTTCTTCCAGCCTTGTTCTTACGAGGCTGTCAGGCCAAACTTTATACAACTCAGTAAATGCTTCAAGCAGATGAATAGAACTGTTTTGATCTTTATAGCCAACATCAGAAGTGCTTTGCACATCAACCGTTCTTTTTACACGGGAACCCTCCCTGTTTAAATGTTGATAATAGCCTTTATAAATTGAATCATGGCTGTTTTTTTCAAGCCATTTAAAACCTGCCTTTGCAAGATTTAAAGCAGCGGTATCATGCGAACATTCATAATAAGCACTTAACCCGTAAATGGCAAATGCGTTGCCATAAGCTTCTTTAATGGTGCTTTTGGGTGTGCCGTCTCTTGTAACGAGATTATAAAAACCGCCATAAGTTGCATCCCACATTTTATCACGCAGGAAATAAAATCCATGACGCGACATTGAAATATAAGTTGTATCCTTATAAAACATAGCCGCCTTTGCTGTTGACCAGATATGCCTTGCCTGCGTTACGATCATTTTATCCTGTGTGCCGGCAGCCTTAAAATCGTATGTGAAAGTGCTGAGGTAGCCGCCGTATAAAGTATCTGTATTTTGCGGATAATATTTATCGAGCAAACCTTGCCTGGCGGCATACTGCATTTGCGCTGCGATGGTATCAAGGTTAGTTGTTTGAGCAGAAGATACTGCCGGCAGCAACGAAACAAAAATGAATGATCGTAATAGCATTTGTTTAAGTTTTAAATCAAACAACAATATTTTTTTATTAAAGCACAAACATGTTCTTGATTAAACTGTGTAGTTATGTGTATGCACACAGCAAGTCTCTGGCCCGGATGTTATTTAAACTAAATCACAAACTCTCCATCTTTATAAATTATTTTTTCCGCACCATCTTTTAATAAAGCGGTTACGGTCCTGTTATCCGTACTTATAATATCTGTATGCACTTTGGGGCAGGAATTATAGCCCATAGCCGCCCACTCCTCTTCAGAAATTTTCATCATATCGCCGGGATAAGTGTCTTTATAAGCATTACCCAATGCAATATGCGTGTTGCCATATTCGCCGCCCATATTTTCATCAAACAATGTAGTGGCCATAAATTTTGTAATGCGGGAATGACGTTTATCTGTTAATGAAAATTCGCCCACTTTATCAGCATTTTCCTGCGCAATCATTTCTTTTAAGGCATCTTCATTTTCCGTAGCCGAAGATTCAACAACAACGCCCGCTTTAAATTTTAATGAAACGCCTGCAATACGTTTTCCTGAATAATAGAGTGGTTGGTTAAACCTTATAAACCCTTCGGTTCCGCGCCAGTCGGGCGAAGTAAATATTTCAAAGCTTGGAATGTTTTTGCCACCGCCGCTTAACCATTTACGGTTGTCACCAATCTTTATCGTTAAATCAACGGCCTCACCTTTTATAAACAGTTTCTCAATTGGCAGGGCGTCTAATTTGTCTTTTATCGTTTCAATTTCCTGCTGCACCTGCCTCCATTTTTGCACAGGGTTATCATCTCTTAAATAACAGGCTTCAATTATCTGTTCCCAATAATCTTCCAGTAAAAGTCCGGCTTCGTCGGCCATAGATTGCGTGCCATATAAACAAAGCGTCCATGATAATTTACCAGCCTGTTCTTTCTTTTCACGCATGGCCATATATGGCGCCCTTGCACTGTTCATGCGGCTTATTTTTGAAGAAGGCAATCCTTCAAATGCATGAATATCCGGCTCTGCAATTATAAAAAGAATATGATCCACTGCGTCCACTGCGCCCTGCCAGTAAGGCTTTGCGAAGAAACCAATTTGCTCATCGCTGCCTGTTTCAAGCAGCAGGCGGGGCATGCTTTGACCACGGATATCATCAGGCTGATAATAGGTAATGATATTGCCACCTGCTGCATATATTTCTCCGGCAATAGCAAGATAAAGCGGTTTGCTGCACTCCTGTCCCACCAAAAAAACAGTATCTCCTTTTTTAATGCCCTGCCCATTGTTGAGGGCATATAAAACCATTACCTGTGCATATTTCTTTAATAAAGTATCGTTGGGTATAAACATGTTTTTTGTTTGAAGTGAAACGAAAATGATGAGGATTGATCTAACCAATATGTGTTATAAACTTAATTCATCGCTTAAAACCCTTAAGCTTTTACGTTTGACGATTCACGTTTCACGTTCAGTTTACTCCATTCGTAACAACACTTTTGTCAATTTTATTTACCAATCCCTGCAGCACTTTGCCGGGACCAACTTCGGTAAATTCCGCAGCGCCATCCGCAATCATTGCCTGCACACTTTGCGTCCAGCGCACTGCGCCCGTTAACTGTGCAATTAAATTTGTTTTTATGGTTGACGGGTCTGTTACAGCAACAGCAACCACATTTTGATAAACAGGGCAGCTTGCTGTATTAAAGGTTGTTGATTCAATAGCAGCCGCCAGTTCTGCTTTAGCGGGCTCCATCAAAGGCGAATGAAAAGCGCCGCCAACAGGCAGCAGCAACGCACGTTTTGCGCCTGCTTCTTTCATTCTCATGCAGGCCAGGTCAACGGCTTCGGTTGAACCGCTTATTACCAGTTGGCCGGGGCAGTTATAATTAGCCGCCACCACCACCTGGTCGTGATCTAATTCTTTTGTAACAGCAGCGCAAATTTCTTCCACCTTATCATCTGCCAAAGCTAATACAGCCGCCATGGTTGAAGGGTTTATCTCACAGGCTTTCTGCATGGCCTGCGCACGTATGCTTACCAGCTTCAGCGCATCTTCAAAACTTAAAACATTATTGGCAACCAGCGCCGAAAATTCGCCAAGCGAATGGCCGGCTACCATATCAGGTTTCACATCGTTTAATGTTTTAAATGCAATTACAGAATGCAAAAAAACAGCAGGCTGCGTAACCTTTGTTTGCCTTAACTCTTCATCTGTGCCGCCAAACATGATGTCGCTTATGCGGAAGCCCAGAATATCGTTTGCCCGTTCAAATAATTCCTTTGCCTGCGCATTGCTGTCATATAAAACTTTTCCCATTCCACTGAACTGCGAGCCCTGGCCCGGAAATATGTAAGCGTGTTTACCCATATTATAAATTTAGGGCAACAAAAATAAGGCTTCTGTTATTAGGCCGGTGATGAAACGGTACCGGTATCTTTTAAAGTAAATACAAATGAATATTCCGCGTAAAATATTTATTAAATTACTTAAACCAAAACCTACAATCCTTTTATAAAATCTCTCACTTACATTTGCGGTAATCAGCAGGAAAAATGAAAAAGCTTATACTGATACTCTTAATATTACCGGTTGTAACTGCAATAAATGCACAGTCTAAAAGAGCCAAGGCAAAAGCAGATAAAATAATCACGGCCAACCTTCAATCGCATATTGATTATCTCGCCAGCGATAAGCTTGAAGGCAGAAGGGCGGGCAGTGCTGGCGAAAACCTTGCCATGCAGTACATCAGCAACATGTTTGAGAAATATAAGCTTGCACCTAAAGGCGACAATGGTTTTATACAGGCGTTTGAAATAAGCGAAGGCAATTCTTTCAATTCGCCGGACAATTATTTTTCTGTGAATGGTGAAAAACTTGAAGCAAAAACAGACTATTACCCTTTATCTTTTTCAGCAAATGCCGGTGCTAAAGGCAGTATTTCTCCCATGTTGCGTGAAAAGGAACAAATCTGGTTCTGGAATGTATCTGATGTATTGGAAGATAACAAAGGCAATCCGCATTTTGACATCAGCAGTTTATTAAGAGAGGAAGCAGAAACGGATGCCAAAAAAGGCGCAACAGCGCTTATTGTTTATAACAGTTCAACACAGGCCGATAATATCCTGTTTAATAAATTCGATACAACGGCAGCCGTTACTATTCCCGTTATTTATATAACACAACAAGGCCTGCAGAAACATTTTGCTGACCTTACCGGCATTTATGATATTGATTTGAATGTGCACCTGCAGGCAGATAACCGCAAAGCGCATAACGTGATTGGCTATATTAATTTTAATGCGCCCACAACTGTTGTAATTGGCGCACACTACGACCATTTGGGTTATGGTGAAGATGGTAACAGCCTGGATGGCGCCGGGCAGATACATAACGGCGCCGATGATAATGCAAGCGGCACTGCGGCTATGCTTGAACTGGCAAGGATTCTATACAATACAAAAGCAAGGAATAATAATTATTTATTCATGGCTTTTTCGGGTGAAGAATTGGGACTGCTTGGCTCCAAATACTGGCTGCAGCATCCAACGGCCAACGTGAACCTGAATTACATGATCAACCTTGATATGGTGGGAAGGTATGCGGCCGACCGTAAACTCACCATTGGCGGTTATGGCACTTCACCGGCATGGGGAGAAATTTTTCAAAAGACTACCGATCCCAATCTCGAAATAAAATTCGACAGCAGCGGCAGCGGGCCAAGCGATCATGCTGCATTTTACCGCGACAGCGTGCCGGTATTATTCTTTTTTACCAATAGCCATCCTGATTATCATAAAGCCACAGATGATGCAGATAAAATAAATTATAAAGACGAAACAGAAATAGTTGATTACATCGTAAACATTATTAATGCAGCCAACGATAAAGGCAAGCTTTCATTTCTTAAAACAAAGGATGCAGAAATGCGCAGTGTGAGCCTGCCCGTAACTTTAGGCGTAATGCCCGATTATGGTTATACCGGCACCGGTATGCGGATTGATGGCGTAAGCAAAGGCAAAACGGCGGAAAAAATCGGCCTTAAACCCGGTGATGTTTTATTGCAGTTAGGTGATTTTAAATTTGTGGATGTACAAACCTATATGCAGGCTTTACAACATTTTAAAAAAGGCGATAAAACAACATTGGTAATTTCAAGAGATGATAAGGAAATGAATTTTGAGGTACAGTTTTAATTCTTAATAGTTTATTCAACCACATGAAGCCCTCTATAAAACAACTGAGTCTATTGGTTTTTCTTTTATTGTTTATTCAAATTTCACATGCACAGAAAACAAGTGTAAATGAATATGCGACAATAGATGCAAAAACTTTGCAGATACCCGATTCATTAACTGCAACTACAGCCGGCATTGCGGGTTATATCAATTCAAATTTTGCAACTGATAAAGAAAAAGCAAGGGCTGCATTTATTTGGGTAGCATCCAATATTCAATATGATGTTGACAATATGTTTGCCCTGAACTTTTATGAACCGGTAGAAGAAAAAATAAATAAGCCATTAAAAACGAGAAAAGGCATTTGCGAAAACTATGCAGCCTTGTTTAGTGATATATGTGCAAAATGCAATATAAAATCTTTCATGGTTCCGGGCTATACAAAGCAAAATGGCTTCACCGATTATATTCCGCATGTATGGTGTGCTGCCTACATTGATACTGCCTGGTCTTTATTCGATCCCACCTGGGGATCTGGTTGCATTATGAATTCGAAGTTTTATAAACGAATTGATAATAAGTATTTTGGAGCTGATCCTTCTTTCTTGATTAAATCACACATGCCTTTCGATTATCTCTGGCAATGTCTTAATTACCCGGTAACCAACCAGGAGTTTTACGAAGGCAAGACAATACAAAATACAACGAAGCCTTTTTTTAATTATGCCGATTCTATTGCTCTGTTTGAACAGCAAAACCACATTGAACAATTAGCCGCAGAGGCAGGCAGGATTGAAAAAAACGGCGTAAAGAATTCAATGATATTCGACAGGCTTCGGCATATTAAGCTGGACATAGAAAACGATAAGATAGATAAAGAAAATAAACGGCAGGCAATGCTTGCAACGCTTTATAACGATGCAGTTGCATATTTTAATGGTGCGGTGAAGGATTTTAATGGATTTATTGAATACCGCAATAAACAGTTTAAGCCGGAAAAAACAGATGAAGAAATACAAGGCATGATAGATTCAACTAATGCTAATATTTTGAAGGCGAAAAATAATATCAAACAAATATCAAATCCCGATCCGGCAATGGATAAATTGTTATCACAACTTTTACCCTTAATTGTTGATCTTGACAAACACGTACAGGAACACCAGGATTGGCTGAATATATACTTCAGCAAATCCAAAGCAAAAAGAAAGTCTATGTTCTATGAAAAAAAGATATCGTGGTTTGGTATTCCTTTGAATTAGGATTATAAGCGTCTAATATTTATTTCAGCGAATTCCATCCCTGCGCCGTGATGTCAAAAACATTACCACCTTTACTTATCAGTTTGCGGCCTTCATCCAATTCAGTCATGTAACCAACTATGCTGATATTATCATTCAAAACAAGCTTATCATAATCGTCCTGTTTCGCCGTAAAAATCAATTCATAATCTTCACCGCCGTTCAATGCACAAACGGTGGGGTCCAAACCAAACTTAAAAGCAGCCAGGCGCGTTTCTTCGGCAATAGGCAATTTATCTTCATGCAGCCTGCAGCCTAAATTGCTTTGGTTGCTGATATGCAATATTTCACTGCTTAAACCATCGCTTATATCCATCATTGCGGTTGGTACAATATTTTGCTCCGCGAAATATTCTATGATGTCCTTTCGTGCCTCGGGTTTTAAAAACCGTCCAACAATATAGCTCTCCCCTTCAAGATCGGGCTGTATCTGCGGGTTTTCAAGATAAATGCTTTTTTCCCTTTCCAGTAAGGTAAGGCCTAAAAATGCAGCGCCTAAATCGCCGCTTACACAAATTAAATCGCCTTTATTGGCGGTGCTTCTTTTTACAAACTTATCAGGTGCCACCTCTCCTATCGCAGTAACAGAAATAATAAACCCTTTCTGAGAGGAAGATGTATCGCCGCCAACCAGGTCAACATTATATTTTTCGCAGGCAGCATAAATGCCTTCATAAAATTCATTCAGCGCTTCAAGGCTGAAGCGGTTGCTTACGCCGATGCTCACGGTGATTTGCGCAGGCGTTGCGTTCATGGCATACACATCGCTCAGGTTTACAACCACGCTTTTATAACCAAGATGTTTTAAAGGTGTGTACATTAAATCAAAATGCACACCTTCAATTAAAAGATCGGTAGTAACTACAATTTGTTTTCCATAATGATCAATTACGGCAGCATCATCGCCCACGCCCACAATAGTGGATGCATTACTTATTTCAAAATTTTTTGTAAGATGATTGATTAAACCAAATTCTCCCAACGTTGATATTTCTGTGCGGTTACTCATTGCTATTTACGATTTTTGAATGCAGGATTAAACACTGATTATTTATGATATACATTCAGACTACAATTACTCTACTTCCCCGCCCTGCACTACTCTCAATAGGTCGTCATGTATAATACCATTTGTGGCAATAATACCGGGCTGGTAAGGATTATAATAATCTCCCTTCATATCGGTTACTTTGCCGCCTGCTTCTTCAATGATTAAAAAACCCGCAGCACTGTCCCAGGCATTCAATTTATGTTCAAAGAACCCGTCAAAACGGCCGGCTGCAACATAACAAAGATCGATGGCTGCGCTGCCAAACCGCCTTACCGGAACGCCTTTTCTTATAAATTTTCCAAACACTTCCAACGGGCCGTTTGGCATATCAAGGTAAGTATAGGGGAAACCGGTAACCAGGCAGCTGTTAGCTAAATGCTGCGTTTTACTCACATGTATCGGCTGCCCGTTTAAGCTTGCGCCTTTGCCGCGTTCTGCAAAAAACAATTCATCAATAAAAGGGTTATAAACTGCGCCCAGTTCCATTTTACCATCTTTTTCAATGCCTATGCTTACGCAGCATATCGGTATATGATTGGCATAATTTACGGTACCGTCAATAGGATCTATTATCCACTTGTAGTTTGAATCCTGTGCAATCTCGCCGGATTCTTCACTTAAAATGTAATGGTCAGGATAGTTTTTTCTGATGATCGCAAAAATGGCTTCCTCACACTTATGGTCCACTTCTGTTACAAGGTTATTAATGCCTTCTTTATTGCTGATGGAGAAACTGCGGGTGGAATAGTCTTTCATAATTGCGGCTGCAGTTTTAACCGCCTCTAATAATACCTGTTTAAGCATGCGCAAATATATCTTACTTTATTTTGTACAACCGTTTATCCTATTGATTAGTTAAGAGCTAAATGAAATTGCTATGCTGATGTAAAATTTCCTTAGTTTCGTAAGTTGAATAAAGACCACTGGATGGCATTGTTTGATATCAAACTTCCTGAAACTATTCGTGCACGACTTGGCCTGCCGCAAAATGATTTTAAAAGGCAGCAGGAACGTGTATTACGAAAATTATTACACAAAGCAAGATTTACCGAGTTTGGCCAGCAATACCGTTTTGATGAAATTGGGTTGCAGGAAAACTGTGTTAAGCTGTTTCAACAAAAAGTTCCCTTATTTAATTATAATAAAATTTATGATGCCTGGTGGCACCGTTCCCTGCAGGGCTACCCGGATGTTTGCTGGCCCGGCAGGATAAAATATTATGCTTTAAGCAGCGGCACCAGCGAAGCGGCAAGCAAGTATATTCCTATAACAAACGACTTGCTTAAAGGCAACCGCGTGGTGATGATACGCCAGATACTTTCGCTGCGTAATTACAACGATATCCCCGTTCGTTCAATTGGTAAAGGCTGGCTTATGCTGGGCGGCAGCACCGCTCTGCAGAAAGGCGGTGGTTATTACGCCGGCGATCTTAGCGGCATTACCGCTAAAAAAGTTCCGTTCTGGTTTCAGCCATTTTATAAGCCGGGCAAAAAAATTGCACGGCAGCGCAACTGGAATCGCAAGCTGAGGGAGATTGTAAAAAAAGCCCCGGAATGGGATATTGGTTTTATTGTAGGCGTACCTGCCTGGATACAAATGTGCATGGAAATGATTATTGCAGAGTACAACCTTAAAACCATACACGATATATGGCCCAACCTGGCTTTTTATGTACATGGCGGCGTAAGTTTTCAGCCTTATAAAAAAAGCTTTGAAAAACTGCTGGCCAAACCGCTTACTTATATTGAAACCTATCTTGCCAGTGAAGGTTTTTTTGCCTACCAGGACAGGCCCAATTCAAAGGGCATGCGGCTTGTGACCAATGAGCATATTTTTCATGAATTTATTCCGTTTGACGATAAGAATTTTGATGCAAACGGAGACCCTGTTGAAAACCCGCAGATTTTAACCGTTTCTGAGGTGGAAGAACATAAAGATTATGTGCTGATAATAAGCACGAGCGCCGGCACCTGGCGGTATATTGTGGGTGATACAATCCGTTTTACCGATAAGCAACGCTGTGAAATTGTTATCACCGGCAGAACCAAACACTACCTGAGTTTGGTGGGCGAGCATCTAAGTGTGGAAAATATGAATAAAGCCATAGAGCTTGCCAGCAGCGATATGAATATTTCCATTCCAGAATTTGCGGTGGTGGGTGAACCTTATGAAAATTTATTCGCCCATCATTGGTATGTAGCCTGCGATGATGCGGTAAATGCGGAAACACTCCGCTTTAAAATAGACGATTACCTTAAACAATTAAACGATGATTATGCCACAGAAAGAGGCCATGCATTAAAAGAAGTTTTTCTGGATGTTTTGCCTGAAAAAACTTTTATACAATTCATGCGTTCACTTGGCAAAATTGGCGGCCAGCATAAGTTTCCGCGTGTATTGAAGGGCAAAATGCTGGAAGACTGGAAAACATTCCTTGCAAATGAAATGATACCTGTAAAACGCTGACTAATGCTTTAGCGGCCTTTTCTTAATCATTCCACCCCTTGTATCTTTTACACTGTTCATTACAATAAAAGCTTCGCTGTCTATTTTATCAATTTCAGCAGTGAGCTTGCTTAACTCAAGACGTGTTATAACGGTATAAAGAATATCCCGCTCTTTATTTGTGCCGCTCTTACCAAAACCTTCGCTGCCTTTATAAATGGTTACACCGCGGCCCATAACATCAATTATCATCTTTTTTATTTTCTCATTATGAACGGATATAATGGTAATGCCCATGTATTCTTCAATACCTTCAATCACAAAATTGAGTGTTCGGGAAGCTGCGAGATATGTTATCATAGAATACAAGGCTATTTCTATGGTAAGAAAATAAGCGGCAAAAGAAAAGATGATGCCGTTTATAATAATGATAATATCGCCAATGGAAACATTAAGTTTTTTACTTAAAAAGATGGCGAGTATTTCAGTGCCATCCAGCACAGCGCCGCCGCGTATGGAAAGGCCAATGCCGGCACCAAGAAAGAAGCCGCCGAATACGGCAACAAGCAATGCATCATGCGTTATTTCAGGCAGCTTTAAAAATGCAACCACAATGGCAAGCATGGTTATGGTAATAATTGTTTTTATGGCGAAAAAACGGCCAATGGTTTTGTAGCCAAGCAATACAAAAGGGATGTTTACAACAATCAGTAAAATGGAGACCGGTATGCCGGTTACTTCAGCTGTAAGCAATGATATGCCGGTAGCGCCGCCATCAATAAACCGGTTAGGCAATAAAAAGCTTTTCAGGCCGCAGGCTGCCGAAAAAATGCCGCAGATGATAAGCGCCCAGTTTCTTATGCTGCGTATTAAATTTTTCCTGAGTTGTTTTTTTTCTTTTGCAAGTCCAAAAACGGAAATATTCTTTTTTGACGAGCTTTCCCAACTATAAAACAGGATAAGCCACCTGTAGAATTTATCCATTTTTGCAGCGTTTGAGTTGCACCAAATCTAACAAAATAAATTTTCTCGGAGGAATAAAGGCATGCTATAATTCCTGCAATTGGTTTACCGGAAATTGTCTGTACTATCAGTTTTTCTTATCCAGCTTATCCAACCATTGTTCTGCAGTAACATCGCCCTGCACCGTTGATTGCATCAGAAGATCGGCGCCTTTGGTAATATTAAGTGGAAATACGCAGCGGTTGTAATAATTCAGTTGTTTTAAAGTGGCTTCATCGTTAGCAAATGCGTATAAAAAACCCAGTGTTGTTTTGGCCGGAAGATAATTTTTATCGCTTGCTTTGGTAAGCATTTCAAAAGCCTCATTACAATCAAGCCTTTCATTCTTGCCCTGCAATGCAAGGTTGGCGTATTGAAACATTGCCTGCGCAATTCCCTGCTCTGATAGATTCTGGTAAATATCAAGCGCTGCATCTTTACTATTGGCTTTTAATAAATCCCTCGCATTGTTAAGCTGTTGCTGTTGTTCAGTTGTTACATGCAAAAAAGAATCAGAAAGCACATTCTTTGCATTATTATTTATTATACTATTCTTATTATTTAACTGAATAGCGTAAATAAAAATTGCCGCAACAAATAAACCTGCCAATATCCACAGGAAAACTTTAGGAGCGCTGCTTTTCTTTCTTTGTATGATTACATTTTCACCTGAAGCATTTTGATAAGTGGCGACCGTTATTTTGCCCGAACGGAATTGTTGTAATTCGTTTTGAAGATTCCTGTTCTCTTCAATCAGCTTCCTGTTTTCCTGCTGCAATAATCTTAACTGGCCCGAAGCTTCACCTTTTGCAAAGGAAACACTGTTCTTTAGAACAAATTCATGCAGCGCCATGCCACTTGCAAAACGGCTTTCCGGCTTTTTTTCAAGGCAACGGTAAACCATGGTAAACAGCCATTCCGGTATCAGCATTTCGCTTTCTCTTTTTTCCGCACTCCAGCTTTCCGGCAATGCTTTTCCACGTAAGGCAAAAATATTGGGCGGCGTTGCTTCCATGTGTGCCAGCATTACGGCATTGCGTGATGTTTCGCCTTTATCTTTTAATGGAAAAGGAACAACGCCCGCCAGCAGTTCAAACATCACCACACCAAAACTATACACATCTGTTTCAAATAACATGCGGCCTTCATTCTGTTCGGGCGCCATAAACTCTATTGCGCCTGCATGGCGAAGGCTCGTGCGCCGGTCTTCATCACTCATGATTGCCAAACCAAAATCAAGCAGCACGTAATTGCCTGTACCTTTATTAAATTTTATATTGTTGCTTTTAATATCGCCATGTTTTACATTAAAGCGATGACAATGCGCCAATGCACCGGACAACTGTTCTGCCACCTTTAAACATTCTTTTATGGTAAAAACAGGATCATGTGGCGGCTTTAGTAATTCTTCCAGGTCAGGACCTTCAATAAACTCCATTTCTATGTATGGAAAATTGCCTGTTTCTGTTATACCCGAACTAACGAGCTTTACCACATTTGGATTAGGCTGCTCATTTACTTTCTTTAATTTCTGAACCTCATTCTGAAAATGTGTAAAGTTTTTATCATCGGCGGTTTCGCTGTAAATAGGTGTAGGCAACAGTTTGATGGCGGTGATAATTTCGCCCATTCGCCTGCCTTTGTAAACAGAACCCTGGCCACCGGTTTTAAGGGCACCCATTGTTTCCAGCCCGGATGTTATGGTAAAAACTTTACTCATTAATGTATTTGTATAATATCTTTTACTAGAACGGTTTTTATTTATTGATAATAATACTTCAGCGTGTTGCTACCGGTCTGACGCTTTGAAGCCTCTGACGTACTGCGCTGCGAAGTCTCTGATTTCGCGTAAATATATTCTTCATTATTCCAAATAACTAAATTCCAGTAATGCTGATTCTCCCAAAATTATCTGGTCGCCTTCTTTTAAATGATAGCCGACTTCCGTGGTGATGAGTTTTATCTCCGCACCTTTTTCAGGCTTCACTTTCACTTTATTGGCAGGCGGAATACCGCCCTCATCTGCATATAAAAAAAACGCGCCAAGTTCTTCATTCCATTCAATATGCGCATGCTGGCGGCTGACTGATTTATTGCTTTTATTATTGCTGCTGTCAAGAAAAGCCACCTGGTTCTGGCGCAGGTAACCATCGGAAACCTGTACATTTTTTTCACGGCCAATATTGATTTTTTTGCCTGATGATTTAAGTATGTAGACAGCTTGTTCTGCCTCACCATTCAATATTTTTAAATAAGCAACTGCTTCACGCCTGATGGTTGGTTTTTGTTTGGTTGATATAAATAAAGCTGCATCAAGATCTTTAGATTGAATGGCTTCCGGCGGCACTTCTTCATCGCAAAAAACCTGGAACTGCCAGCCAGCATGAAGGCCGATATCAAAATCATCGGCTATGCGCTGCACTTCTTCTTTAAACTGATCCGTGTTATTTATATACACAGCGCTGTCATATAAAAATTTATCCTGTGCATTGCAGTTGATATATAAATGCATGCCTTTAATATCAGCGCCTTCTCCTTCTGCTTTTTTTAATTGATCTTTAATAAAATCAAGCAGGTCGCTCCTCAATGTTTTTACATCTTTGGGCTGTTTATCTTTTTTTAAAAAGCTAAGCATGTTATCATTATTTATTGTTGATTATTTGCAGTTGACTGATTGCGGTTGGCAGCAAGCTGTTTATTGGCAACAACCTTTTCCGGTTTCTTTTTCTCATCGCCAAAACCTTTTATATAACCCATTTCTTCCAATATAGGAACCACATGTTTACCCGCCAGTTTAACGGCTACGCTTGAGCCCTGGCAACTTTCAATGCGCACACACACAACAATGTGACCGCTGTCTTTTGGATTAGGCGCAAAGAAAACATACAAGCCATCATTTACCCTTTCATTTTTTACAATACGCTCCGGCGTTCCTGTTTTACCGGCAACACTTATTCCCAAATGCCAAATTTTTGGAAGGCTTTGTTCAATCATATATTTCGTCATCAGCTTTGAGGCAGAATCGCTTGTTAACTCAATGCCCGGCAACAGTTTTGTTTGCTGCCCGCTCACTTTTAAAACATAACGGCTTTGCATCATCGTGCCGTTGTTGGCAATACCGGAAGCAATGCGTGCAACGGAAGCGGGTGTTGCAATTAATTCGCCCTGTCCCCATGCCATGCCTGAAATGCCTTTACCGCGTGTTCTTTTAATGTTAGATGGATTATAGCTTTTCAGGCTTGTAAATTCTGTTTTGCGCCAAAGCTCCTTCCATTCTTCCTGCTGCTTTTTATTGTTCATATCATAATCATAATAATAACCGCCAACACCATGCAAAAACATGCCGGATTTTAAATAGAGATCGCCCATATATTCCTGCAACTGCGATTCATTGGCAAGCCGGATAAAGAATGAATTATTTGATCTTACAATAGCGCGTTCAATATTTATATTACCTGCTTCATCAGGTTCGTAGCCTTTTGTTCTTATGAGATCAGCAGGATATACCTTGATGATCTTTTTTGATGCAGCGAGGCCTAATTTATTAAAAGCTGCAAGCGCTGTAACAAGCTTGGCTGTTGAGCCCGGTTGCGATGCGATGGTGAAACCAATATCATTATCTGTTATCCATCCTGGCAATGCGTTTTGCTGTTGCGGTGTAAGGTTAAGCAGGTCCCAGTCATTCACAGGCGGTAAAGGATAATTGGCTGAAGCCAGCACATCGCCGGTCTTATCTTCCATCACAACAACTGAAACACGATTGTTTACGAGTGAATCGTCAGCCGCCAATGATTGCTGTATCCTTGTTTGCAGTGCGGCATCGAGTGTTAGATGAACGTCACGGTTTCTGTTTTTAAATGAATCAACGGCGGCGCTGTTTATACCGGCCAATAACATTGGCGCCAATGCACTGTAATCTTTCTTTTCCACACTCATCTCCGTTGAAGTTTCGGGAAGAAAACGTTGTTCGTGATAACGTGTGGCACTTACAGAAAAACTGTTTTTAGGAATAGGAAAGCCGCGCATTTCGGCCGCTTCGCTGTATTCAGCAAAATAACCGTTAGATGCCCCGTTAAAAATATTTGTATTGGCATCACCTGTCCAGAAAAACATTTGTGCCCCAAATGGATAATAACGATCCTGGCGTTTGTAAAACATCGCATTAATATCTTCTTCCGGAATATTTAATGCCAGCAATGAATCGCGTTGGGTGTTAATTAAATCCTGGTGGCTTGTTGCCAATATGCGGCCGTTCCTGTCAAGCAAATTACCAGCCTGCAGCCTGTTCATTAAAATGCTGATACGCGGGTTATAGCTAAACATCCTTGCACCACTCCTGTCGGCAACCAACGCCGGCTGCACAATCCATTTTGCATTGCCGAGAATGTATTTCGTTACACTCACACTCAGCAATATAATTCCGGCGCAGGCCGCAATCAATGCAGGCATAAGATTCCTGTCCTGTTGCCGTGATACAAATTTCATTTGTACAGGTGAACCCTGCACCGTTGATGCAGACAATAAAAATCCGGCAGCCAGCATGTTTGCTATTAATGATGAGCCGCCATAGCTCATAAACGGCAAGGCTACACCCGATAAAGGCAAGGCGCCGACTGACCCTCCTGCAATCAGCAAGAACTGAATGAATGTAGCAATACCAATACCCGCACATATATAAAATAAAAATGGTCTTCCTGAATGCCGGCCAATAACAATGGAGCGGTGCAGGTAAATAAAGAATACAATAAAAACACTGATAATACCCGCAAGGCCAAACTCCTCTCCCATTGCAGGCAAAATCATATCTGTATGCGCTTCGGGAATTGTTTTGGCAAAACCTTCACCGGCGCCCTGTCCTGTAATGCCGCCGCCCGACATGGCCCAGATGCCGTTTGCAATCTGGTCGCCGCCGAATACTTCATTATTCCACGGATCCTGCCAGATGGCTTTGCGGTCAATTAATCTTTCCATCGGGCCGGGAAAATATTCTGCGATCAACGGTATCTTATCCAGCAATAAAAATGCGGCAATAACTACCAGCGCCATTACAGAGGATTCGCTTAATTTTTTTGTGACAACCAATGTATAAATAACAAAAAATACAGCCGTAACAACGGTTGCAGTCAACACATTATCTAACAACCAAACAGCCAGCACATAAAACAATACTGATATTGCCATGTGAGAAAAATCGCCTCTTGAAAAAGAGAATAAAATGATAAAGGCAAAACAGCAAACCATTGCAGGGCCTAAATCTCCCAGCATTAAAAAAAGAAGTATGGTGGCAAGAATAGCAATTAATGCAAAGGCAAAAAAGCGGCTGCGTTTTGTCCATGTAAAATAAGAGGAAATAAATTTTTCGTTAGTGGCAAAGAATCCTGCAAGAAAAAATACAATAACAAATTTTACAATTTCGCTCGGCTGAAAACCGAAGAGATTTACTTTAACGCCACTGCCTTCAGGGCCGGTTCCAAACATCAATGTCAAAGCCAATAAACCGGACGCAATAATAGCCCAGGGCCAGCCATTTGAAGCAAGTTTCATCTTGCTGAAAACAAATAAGCGGTAGAGTTTTGAATCTGTTGTAAAACGCTTTAAATCGAATAATAACAACAGGATTATTCCAATAATGCCGGCAATAAAATACCCAATTGTGTTCTTCGCTAAAAACCAGTCCCGCAAAGGATCCTGAAGGCTGAACAATGTTATAAACGATAAGCCGGTAATCACCATTATGGCCGGAAGTATCAACTGGTCTGCATTTTTAAACCACAAACTCATCACCAAATGCAGCAACAGGAAGCCTGCAATAAAAGAAACAGAAATTATCCAAAACCATTGCATTACTTCATCGGGCGTTCTTACAATAAATGCTTTTTCTTTTTTAAGCGAACTGAAATCTTTTGTTGAAAAAAGTCTTAAGCGGTGCGGTGAACGATAAAAATTAAAAGATGCATCATGATCCAACTTTTCTATTCCCTGCGAATAACCGAAAGCATAATTCATTTGCAGCGGCAATACCTTATAGGTTTTATCATCCGGAAGGTTTCTAAAAGAAAAATTACCCTGCGCATCTGTTTGTACGTATGCCGTGAGCGATTGCAGTTGCTTATTGTTTAATGAATCAACCGCATACAATTTTTTTACAGTGATCGTATTTTGCTGCAGCATACTGTCAACTTCCTCCACATTATTGCTGTATAAACTATCCTGCGGCAAAATCAATTGCAGGCGCACAATAACGTTTGGCACAGCAATACCAGCTTCGTGTATGGAGCCGCTGATGCTATGGCTGCCTGCATGCAAATCGTTTACGCTGCTAATAGCTGAAGGATTTTTTTGCTGTAATGCAAACAATGCTGTTTCCTCTTCAGTTATGCCTAATGCAATCCTTTCGCCCTGCACTCTTCGTTTAAACGATTCTCCGCCCTGCGCCAGTGCTGTTTCAGCAAACACGCTGTATTGTTTCTTATTAAGATCTCCAATGTTATCGATGGACGCGCTGTCGGCAAGTCTCGCTTTCTCAAAAGTGGAACTGATTAAATTTATATCCTTCTCATCGCTGAAATAGCGGCCTTTCTGCAGCAGTGTTTTCATATTCCTGGCATAATGCACATCGTTCAGGTTAATCATTGTGCCGTTCTTCAAACGTTCCGGCACTTCCTTAAAGCCCGCATTTATTACCAGGTACATTTTATAAAAAAGCACAACCATCACCGCACTTAAAAGCAGTAAGAAAATCCTTTCCGTATTCCTGTTTATATCCTGTTTTGCCGGTGCACTCATCTTTCGTGTACAATAGTTTTAGCTGAATCAATTTTTAATAAAGCGCTGTCTGAAATAACGCCGGATAGACGCGTATCAGCAGGTAAACCAACAGCATAAGCAACAGGAACAACACAATTCTTAAACCGCACATCTTTTAAATGCACAGCAGTACCACGGGCAATAAATGCTGTATTAAAATTTTCAAATGTTATGCTGTCAAGCAGCACATACTTGCATTGCGGGAAGAAGATAAAAGCAGCATCATTATAACTTGAATCGGCAACAAGCAAAGCATTATTGCCGTGTATGATTAATGTATCAGATTTGATGAGCAGCGAATCATTTATTACAACCCTGGGATTATTGCCAAAAAGATTTCTTAGTGAGATAATATTTGATGTTGAATTTATAATACTGTCTGATAATTTTATAACCTGGCTGTTTCTTTTGGTTGCCGGAGAATCGGCTACAACAATAGCAGCATTAGCACTTTTGAAATAATCTTTATAAACAAACCATGCGAGTGCAGCCGCCAGCAATAAACAAAGCACAACAAGAAAACGAATAAAAGCACCGCCGCTTTTCTTCACTACAATTTCTTTTTGAATATGTTCTACCTGTTGCGGTTCAATAATTTCTTCTTCAGGCTCCACCTTTTTCACAACAGGTTTTGTAGCCTCATATTGTGAAGGCGATTTATCGTTCTGAATTAAAACAACCGTTATATTATCTTTTCCGCCTGCAAGGTTTGCTGCATCAATTAATGCGGCAGACTTTTGTTTCAGTGTTTGCGGCGAACTTAAAATGCCGGCAATAGTCCGGCTATTGATCATATCATATAAACCATCGCTGCATAACAATAAAGTATCGCCGGGTAAAAAAGGAGATTCGCCTGTATCAATATAATCGGCTTCCGAAAACTTTACTTCATCAAAGCCAAGTGCCTTATTTATTTCATTGCGTTTGGGATGGCTCATGGCAGCTTCTTCAGTTAACCGGCCGCTCTCTTCCAGGAAGCCAACAAAAGAATGGTCGTGTGTAACTTTTACCAGCGAGTTATCGCGAAAAAGATACAACCTTGTATCACCAACATGCGCATAATAAAATTTATTATCATTAATATCAATCAGCGCAAGCGAAACCACACAGGCCATTTGGTTATACTTATCGCTTTTTTGTTTCTTTTCAAAAATCTTTGTGTTTGCTGCCGTTAATGCGTTTTTCAGCAGATGAATTACATCACCCGATGCATTTTTTAATGTATTCAGAATAGTTGTACGCGTAAGCGCCGCAGCAATTTCTCCGCCCTCATAGCCGCCAACGCCATCAATAACACAGCCGATAATGTATTTACCATTTACAATCTTCTGCGCAATGAAGTTATCTTCATTATTGTCGCGCATTTTACCTGTATCTGTATTGCCGTAAAAATTATCAGCCATCGTTCCTGTGCGTTTTTTTTACATCGCGAAAATTAGCCGCCAGCAACAGCAGGCAAGCCAAAAACAGCGATGATGAAAGAATGATATTTAACATGAGTGATGTTTATATTTTTTGAAAGTTTATGCGATTATTTTTTTGTTACCGCTAATTAACTTTACTTATCCCGGTTGCCTGCCTGCCGCCAGGCAGGTGCCAATCCCTTGTGCTGCATAATTGACAGCTACGGCTTCCTGTTCATTATTACTAATTGTTTCTAACATACTTCTGTTCCGGCAGAAAAGATGAGCCTTGATACTGGTCTGACGCTTTTGAAGTGTCTGACCGCGTTACACCATCATGATTTAAAAATATTCACGCCCACAATACCATTCAGCACAATGCGCGAATTAAGTGGCAGCGGCACCCAAACCGGGTTGTTTGCATCGCTTGCCACCACTTCATTTTCATTTACCAATGTTTTCTCACCAAAGGAAGCCAGGTAAAATTTATGATCATCATTATTAAACCGTACCCGTAAATGCGGCGTATTCACCCATTCCGAGGGTATGCGAAAAACATCTTCCTTATCTGCGGCTTCATCTTTACCTGAAATAAGAATATCTGGTTCCCGCATATAATATTCAATTTTTTTGCCGGCAAATTCTTTATCGGGCACAATAGTTTCAAACCTTGCAAGCAATCTCGCCTCACTGTTTTGTACAGCTTTGGCATTCATGCTGAAATGCTGGTCGTAAGCAATTTCATAATAACCATCACTGTAAAAAATAAAGCCGTCAAGCAATTCAGGGTTCACATCAAAAGTTTCTGCAATGCCTGTTTGTCTTGGTATAAAAGTTACCCGTAAACTTTCTTTTTTTTGATGAATACTGCCCGGCATGAGTTTACCGATAACGCTTTTATCGCCACGCAAATATTCAGGATGGGCTGCAAAACGAAACACCCATTTATTGGAAGCGGGCGCTACAACTTTTCCTTCATTGTTATACCGTTCAAGAATATTGTAAAACTGTTTTACACATTCCTGGACGATCAACCCGAAAATGCCTTTTTTGTTTTGTGTGAACTGATTATAATCCTCTTCGTTAAAACATACAATGTATTCATGAAAAAAAACAATGCGATTGGCAAACGACAACTCTTTTATAGATTCTTCAAATTTTTGAATAATGTATTTATATACATCATCAGCGGTAAGCGGCGGCGCTTGTTTTATATCATAAATGGCTTCACGTTTCAAAAACCATTCGTGAAAACCCATACGTTGCCAGAAAGAAGTTGTTTTCATCCGTACCTATTTATTTTTAGTTGTCTTATGAAACCCCGCTATGTACATCCCATTGTTGGGGAAAATTATCATGCCCGGTTTCACTAATTTTTATTTTTTCTTACCGAAAAGCCTTTTAAAAAAGCCGGGCTTTTTTTCAGGCTCTTTTTTTTGGGATGATGTATTTACTGCTTTTTTTATTTTACGCTCTGCTACAAGGGCCTGGTTTGAAGCAGTTGTATCACTTGCCAGCACATTTACGGCACGGCCATTATATTGTTGAATATGTTCCGCATTATCAAGCCAGATGCTATGCTGTTTGCTATGCAAAATACGTTTGGTGCCAAGTGTGGCAGGCTCGTTTTCTGAAGCTACAAATAAGGAATCCCAGGTTTGGCCGCCGTCTAAAGAATAGATATATTCTTTATTTACAACATCATAATAAGTGTTCTTTTCGGGGTAATAATAGAACTCGTAATCTTTCTGCAAAACACTATTGCATGAACAGATTATCAAACTAAAAACAACAAAAAAACAAAACAATATTGCAGGTTGTTTCACTCGTATAATTTTTGTTTTTCTCACCAAACCATTGACTTAACTACTTAACCAGTCAACTGTTTACTCAAAGATTATTCCACTAAAACGAAAATTATAAGAAATACTTATATGAAGAAGATAAAAGAATTGTTAGAAGAAATTTAATTTATGGAAGCCTGAGCTGTTAAACTTGAACGTGAATGTTTTTACCTCTACATTTTCATGACTTACTTTGGCGAAACTCACCGTATCAAAACAAAAGTGCCTCTTTTTAAATAAGGTTTATTGTTATAGTCAGTTGCTTCCACAACATAAACATATGTGCCGCTTGGCTGCTTGTTGCCGTTATAGGTTCCATCCCAGCCTTTGTTTGGCGTACCGGTATTAAACAACAACTGTCCCCAGCGGTTATAAATCCTGAAATAAGAAAACTGTTTCATACCGGCGGCCGTTATTTTATAAACATCATTTATACCATCGCCATTAGGTGAAAAAGCTGTTGGTATAAATACCTGCGGGTCTGTTTCAAAAATGTAGATTTTTAGGCTATCATAGCTGAAACAACCTTCGGGCGTGCTTACTTTTACTTTGTATGAAACCGTATCGGGGCCGTCGGTAAACGTTGCAACAGGATTGGCTATAAATGCATCGCTTAAACCGGAAGCAGGCATCCATTGATAATTGGTGCCTCCTTTAGCCTCAAGCTGCAATGGTTGTTGCCGTACAATAACAGTATCATTACCCGCATCTGCCATCACTCTTGGAATAACCGATACCACAACAGAATCACTTACAGGTTTGGGACAGCCAATTGTATCTGTAACCGATAATATATATGTGGTTGTTGACTGCGGCCCGGCAAGCGGTGACAAACTGCGCGAATTCACCAGTGAGCTAACCGGCGTCCACGAAAAGCTGGAACCCTCTATATTAGCGTGCAACTGAGTGGTAGTGCCATAACATATACTTATATCATCACCCGCTTCTGCTGAAGGATAAGGCACTACCGTCACATTAATTGCATCTGTTGCCTTGCATTTTCCAACAGAAGCGGTAACAGCATATTTTGTATTTGCTAACGGAACTGCAACAGGTGCTTTTGCGGTGTCGCTGCTTAAGCCCTGTGCCGGCGTCCATGAAAAATAAAGCGCGTTGGTGGCTGGTGTGAGCTGTATGCTGTCTGTTTTACAAATAGCTGTATCGGCGGGCAATTCCAGCAATACTTTATCAATAACATTTACAGTAACCGAATCTTCAGCCACACATCCTTTATAGCTTACTGTAAGATTATACTTAGTTGTTTGTTTGGGATATACATAAGGCTTCGCTGTATTTGACCCGATCAGGTTATAAGCCGGCAGCCAGTTAAAAGCGGCGCCGGTGGTGGAGGAAGAGGCATTTAACCGAAGCGTATCAATGCTGCAGATAAGCGTATCCCTGAAACCCATGGCAACATCAGGGCCCGTATTAACGGGCAGCACTTTTGTAGCGGTATCAATACAACCTTTTGAATTGGTTGTAATTAAGGTGATGGTTTTCTGGCCGGTGTCGGCATATTTATGCGTAGGATACTGAATCGTATCTCCAGGTGGAATAAAACCGCCACCGTCATTGATTTCATCTCCAAAATACCATTTCCAGGAATCAACAAATCCATACTTTGTTGTGGTAAGATCTTTAAAGTTGTATGGATTAAAAATGCAGCTTCCATCAATAGAAAAATCCGTTTTAAAACCGGGGAATATTTTTACTTCTGCTTTGGCAGAATCCTCGCATCCTGCATTATTCTGGGCTTTTAATCTTACCGTATAAACACCAGTATCGGGATAAATATAGGTTGGCTGTATGTTAGATGAAGTATCAGAAGTAAGCGTTGTAACACCAAAATCCCAGGAATAGGTATAATTAGGATTATTACCTGCCTTGTTTACAAACGTAAAATCATAGCCATCACAGGTTATATATGATGGGTCCAGTTGGGCGCCGCCAAGTTTGCAATTGGACACTTCCAAATGCAGTTCCTTTCTCGTATGGCCTATATACTTGCCATTCCTATATTCATCAATGCAAACAGCCGCAACATAGGTACCCGTTTTATCAGGAGCTATGCCTGAAAGTATGCCTGTTTCAGGATCAATTGAAACATTTGCACCAAGCGGCTGGGCACCGGAATAAGGAGGAGTATAAGAGACAGATCTGTATGGTGGCGGTGCAGGGTTTTCCACTACGGGTTCAAACTGCGTGCCACCGGTTATACCGCTGCATAATGAATAAACAAGTTCATCCCCATCAATATCCTTTGCCGAAAAATCGAAGGAAAAAGGAGAGCCGACACAAATGGCCGATGCATCATTAAAACTAAAAACAGGGCTGTTATCGTTGCTGCTGCTTCCCCCGGGAATTGTAATTGTATAAGTTAATCCAAAACTATTTGAAACAGGCACATTTGCAATGCCCGCAATGCGGCAGCAACGTTGCACCGAAAGCGTATAACCGTCTTCATTTTCAGGGACACTGATGGTGGTTGTATATTCTGCCACGAGATAGCATACAAACGGAGGGTTTTGAAAACAAGGCCCGAAATCATTTTTTGACTCAGTGGTTAAAGTGGCCTGGGGAACATATTTAACCATTGTTGGCTGTGACGAATTTGCAGCAAACACCGCCATGTAAATACCGGCATCCACCTTTTCGCGCTGGCCGCAATCTGAATACTGATAGAAAGAAACCCTGTAATTAAGCGTGCTGCCTGTTTTACTCATAAATGTATATTTCATCCAGCCACCTTTAAGATGGTCTGCATAAGATATCTGAGCTGATAAAAGCATTATCAGTACAAACAAAATCTTTAAAATATTTAAATTTTCAGGAAGTCTCATCTATAAAATTCTTCAATATCCTGTTTAACTCTACAGGCACTTCAAGCAAGCTTTGGTGTGCCATATTATTCATAATGTGAATGTATGCAATTTCAGGTTCATGCACCTGTTTTAATACATCGTTTAAAGGGGCGGCAGCGTCTTCTGTTCCGGCAACAAATAAAACCGGTAACCCGGCATTCTTAAGCACCCTTGTTTTGTCTGTGCGCTTCATCATGGCGTAGTAATATTGCTGCAGGTTTTCTTTTTTAAAATGCCGGCTTTCTTCTATTAATTCTTTTACTATATGCGCATGTGTTTCTTTAAAGCCGGTGGTAAATAAATTAGGAGTGGTGGTTTTAAGAAAAGCATAGCTGCCATAAGCTTCCATCATTTCAATACCACGTTTGCGGATTTGTTTTTTTTCTTCACTATCTGCATAAGCAGTTGAATGTATAAGGCCAAATGCTTTTAATGTATGAGCATATTTTTCAGCATAAGAAAGTGTAATGTACCCGCCCATACTGTGGCCAAGCATTATGCAATGCCCAATGTTTTCATTTATTATTATTGAATGAATGCTGTCTGCAAGTTCGTCAATGCTTAAATTATTCTTACCGGTTTCAAATAGCCCGGATGCGCCTGAGCCCGGCAAATCGGGTACTATCAGTTTGTAATAATTTTTCAGAAACCCGGATTGATTTTTCCATATAGCGTAGGTTTCTGCAAAACCATGTAACAATACAACGGGGAAACCTTTACCGAAAACATAATACGATAAAGCAGTATTTTTACACGTAATGGTCTTTATCATTTAAATCACCTTACGATACTTATTGGAAAGATTTATATACCTGTTTAACAGTAAAATTACCACAGGTAATAATGCAATATTTAACTGCTGCGGCACCCAGAACCATGTGGCAATAAATACTGCTGTAATAACGGCCACAATAAAAAAATAGTTGCTCAGCCAGGAAGGTTTTTTAATGAGGCAAAAAGCAACGGGAAGGTTGAAAGGCAGGGCCCAAACTAAATTTATATTGTTTTTGCAAACGGTATGATCTGTGGCAAACCACATGAACAATAAAAGCAAGCCTATAAGGCCGGTTATATAAAGCAGTAAAGCATCAGCAAAGCTTGTTAGCCTTTTTGCCCAATTTGCATTAAGTTTTGAAACAATAAAAAGCGCCACCGAAATTATGGCAAGCACAATAAGCGGAATGTATTTACCTGACGATCCGTCTCCGTTTTCACCTTTTAATAAAACGGTTGCATCTCTTGCTATATAAACGCCTTCATCAGAAGCAATGGCAAGGCCTTTCATAAAAAACTCGGGCATAAACATCGCTTCATCATTTGAAACAATCTGGTCAACTCTCCCGCCAAGCAAAATGTCTATGCCAACCTTAGTCCAGTGTTGCCCGCCCCTATCTAGATAGTAATGTATCAGGTCTCTGGAAGTGGTACCTGCAGGAACAATTCTGTTGTGTATAGTATCACCCTGTATATTCTTTAAAACAATATCCTTTACCCTTGTTGTGCAGTTATCAAGCAGGAAATCATATTTATAAAAACGGTTATTGCCCTGCATGTTGAAGTTAACAGCGTTAATAATGTTTTGTTTTGATGCGCTGTCTATTTTCAATTCCTGTTCATAAACGCTGCGATGTTCATAAATATATTCATACATGAATTCCGGGAATGCATCGGCAGAAGAATAATACAGCAGCTTGCCGCGCATAAATTTTAAATAAAAGTTAGGCTGATCAAAAGTAAAGCCACCCCAGTTATACACAACATCAGTATGATTTACGCTATCAATTATGCGCAATGCAGTATGGCCGAATAAAGAATATAATTCGTTGCCCGGCCCGCAGGTAATAACACTTATGCGCGTATGCGTGCTATTATTTTGAGCATTGAGCCACGGTGAAATACAAAACAGGAAAATGCCAAGAATAAAACATTTCATTCGTACATATTTGTTTTTTAATTGTCTCAATGGAACGCCCTGGTGTACATTCTTCCTATGTGAAAAAATATTTTGCATAGCGTTTCATCCGAATATTTTTTGATTTTTTATTTGCCGTATGGAACCTCACATATTTACCTTTCTGTGCATCAAAAATTTTGTTATGTCCGGTTTCATATAAAACAAAATAAGCAGGTACGGTTTATAAATAATATTAGCCATAATAAACTCAGCTGGCAATATCAACTTCTATCTGCGACAGCCCAAACCGTTCGTTCTTCATGATATTTTCCAGTTTCCATTCTTTATCCGGCCTGGAACCCGGACAGGCTGTTTTTTCTTTTTCATTAAATATAACGGCGCAGCTTACCGGGTAACTTCCATCCGTATGAACGAACATTTCAACCTGGTCGCCAAATTCTGAAATAATTAAATTTTCCAGCGCCACTACTTCATCGTGTGCTTCCAGCACATTTAAATAAAAAGGAAGGGTAAGATGGCAATCAATATGCAATACGCTGCCATATTTTATAATGCGCAGGTTATGTATATCAATCCAGTTTGGCCTTCTCTTTTCATTAAGCAACCGCACCATGCGCCGCAATAATTTTGTATCGGCTTCATCCATTATTCCGGCCAGCGACCTGCGTACAATATTATAGCCGTTAAAGATAATTGCGAAGGCAATAACACAGGCAACTATTTTATCAAGCCAATAAAACTTCGTGAATAAAATAATTACAAGCGTTGCAATAATAGCAAGCGTTGACCAGGTATCAATTATTAAATGCCTTCCGCTTGCCTGTAAGGCATGCGAACTGTTGCGCCTGCCTATTCTTACACAAATAAAACCGGCAATAAAATTCAATATGGCGGTAAGGGCAATCAGCCATAAACCGGTATCAAGTTTTTCAAGCGGCCTGTTTTGTATAAAATTTACAGCAGCTTCGTAAAGAATAAGTATGCCGGATGCAACAATCAATGTTCCTTCAGCCGCAGCAGAAACAAATTCAGCTTTTCCATGCCCGTAAGGATGATCGGCATCTTTAGGCTTTGCAGCAACATATAAACTGTACAACCCAATAAAGCCTGCTATGACATTTACAATGCTTTCAAGCGCATCAGAAAGCACTGCCAGCGAATTTGTAAAATAATAGGCGATAATCTTTACTACAAAAAGTATTACAGATAAAGCCGTAATCCATTTTTGAACCCTGAAATTTTGTTGTGCTGTATGCAATTGCCTTTATTGAAATTTTAAAAACTGATGCCCGAAATAAGTTTCATTATAAATACAGTTAATCAATTTCAGATTTGGTTTTTGCTCTCCCTGTCATTGACTTAAATTTTTTAAAAAACCTGAAATAAAACTCTTTATTAAACAACTGCGAATCTCTCATGGCCTTTGAAGTTAAAAATACGCCAACAGGCACTAGTATAATAGCGGAAAGCCACATTCCGAAAGCTGCGCTGGTAACACCCTGCTTTGCAAATTTTTCGCCGAAAGTGTTCAGCAAATGAAATAACACAAAGAAGATAACGGCAAACACAAGCGGTGAACCGAGGCCGCCTTTCCTGATAATGGAGCCAAGCGGCGCGCCAATCATAAAGAGCACAATACAGGCAAAGGACAAACTGAATTTGCGGTTCCATTCCACGCGGTTTTTACGCAGCAGGTTTTGCCTGTCGCTGTATTCGCTCTGCGCAATATCAACAAACCCCTTTACCGAATTTATGGATGAAAATGACCTGTCATACACGGTTGATGCCATGCTGTCGGGAATGATAGAACGAATATTTTTTATTGATTTATTCTTTAATGAATCGGGCAGCACCCAGGCGCTGTCGCGGTATTTATAAAAAACAAGAACGGGCTGCAACTGCGATTTCAAACGGTTTATATTCGAATCTCTCAGTTTTGAAATGGAGTCAATAGATAAATTAAGCTGATGAACCGTAAGCATTTTCGGGTCCCATTTAAACAGGCTGTCTTCTGTTCTGTTCATTTGAAAACTGCTTAAATCAAAATCTTTCTGGTAATCTTTAAAGCCCATTCTTATATAATCTGTATTGGTACTATACCGGCTTCCGTTTTCCTGGTAGTTCCATCCATCATGCAACGTAAATTGAAGAAAGCGTTTATCCGGCGTCACCTTCATCACGCCACTGTTGGCAACCAGGAATTGATCCTGCGGGCCGTAACTCTTTTCATAAATAACAACGTTGTGAATGGTGCTGTCGTCCTTTTCCTTTTTACCAACCTTAATTACAAAACCTTCTATCTTATCATAAAAAACACCTTCTTTAATATCCAGCGCCGGCTTGGTAACAATGATATCATATTTTAAAGCATTCAGTTTAAGATTTACGACAGGTATAATATTATTGGCAAATAAAAAAGCCACACCGCTTATGAGTATGGCAACAATAAGCAAAGGCGCCATAAACCGCAGCAGCGGGATACCTGCGGATTTTATAGCGACGAGTTCAAAGCTTTCGCCGAGATTGCCAAACGTCATTATAGATGAAAGCAGCAATGCAAGCGGTAATGCAAGCGGAACGGCGGTTGCCGCCACATAACTTATGAGTTTTAAAATAGTGAACACGTCGAGCCCTTTGCCCACGAGGTCATCAATGTACAGCCAGAAAAATTGCATCACCAATACAAATAATGAAATAAGAAAGGTGGCAATGAAAGGGCCGATAAATGCTTTAACAATAAGTATGTCAAGTTTTTTCAACACTTTGCAATAACTTTTAAAATATGCTTATGCCCGCTACAAATGTAGAGCTTTCAAAAAAGGAATTAGAACTGGTTGTAAACAGCGAATTTATTTTAACAAAGAATAGAATTATACAAAAAGTGTATGATTTATTTGGCTTATTGAGTGAAGATTTCAGAAAAACATTAAACAACTTTTCAAATTCGCTGCCGGCTGAAGCGCATTTATCGTCGCCCAAAATTTATAAAGGAGAGAATTATTTGTATTTACCTTATGTAATGATGGATTATCCCAGGTTTTTTAATAAAAACGATGCATTTGCCATAAGATGTTTTTTCTGGTGGGGAAATTATTTCAGTATAACGCTTCAGCTCTCCGGAAAATTTTTTAAACAATATAAAACTGTATTATCACAATTCATAAAAGATAAACAGCACGAGGCATATTTTATTTGTGTAAGTGCATCGCAGTGGGAGCATCATTTTGAAGAATCAAATTACAAACCTTTTAAAGCTATTTCTTCAGCAGCAATACTTGAAAAGGAGTTTTTAAAGATAGCCGCCCGGCTCCCGTTAAATAACTGGAATGATGCTGAAATATTTTTCAAAAAGCAATACAGGGAGTTTATTGAAATGCTGGTAAAAGGTTCAGCATCGCACTTTCCTGAGGGCTAAACACCACACTCAATACTCAATTTGCAAAGGTTTACAAATTGAACACTGTATATTATTTTGTTGAATAAGTATTTCTTTCAGTAAGAAAGCGCGGGGGTTAATTACCCAGCCGGTGAAAAAGCTCTTTAACCTGGTATTCCCAAAGCTGGGTTTGGTCTTTTATTTCATTCTTCTCAGCAAAATCTTTTATAACCAGTATAGTTTGATTGGTGATTTCCGTTTTCTCAATCTTAAATTCAAAATATTCATCTTTTGGCGCGGCAAGCCAGTGAAAACGTATGAACTTATCAAGCTCAGAGTCTACTACCTCAGCTTTTTCAATAGCGCCGTTCCATGAAAAAATAAATACATTATCCCTTTCATCAACTTTATCAGCAAACCATTCGCCTAGCCCGGCCGGTGTAGAAAGAAAACCATACAGGATACCTGGCGAGCACCTTACGGGATATTCGAGGGTAAAAATTTGTTTTTTTGGCATGATGCAACTTTAATTTGTGCTTCTCAGAGTTTGCAATAATATTAAATTATTATTAGCGCAAAAATTTTTTTACAAACTCTTTCATAACTGTTTTAAACTTGTGATACGGCTATTCAACTATTCCAGATTCTCCAGTTTTCTTCTGCCTGTAATTCAAGCATTTCATAACCGTTTTTAATGGTACAGCCCGCTTCTTTTCCATACTGTAAAAATTTGGTTAGCGGCGGGTTATAAACAAGGTCGTACAGGTAATGTTCCGGCGTTAATAAACTATAAGGCAATAAAGGTGCTTTTTCCGTGTCGGGATAAGTGCCAAGCGGCGTACAGTTAATGATAATATTGAATTCAAGAAACATTACAGGAGAAATATCACTGTAGGCAATTGCTCTTAAGGATTCATTTCTTGAAACCAACAAATATTCAATATTAAGCTTCTTTAATACATATTGTATGGCTGCAGAAGCGCCGCCTGTGCCTAATATCAGCGCCTTTTTGTGATGCGGCTTTAACTGCTTCACAAACGATTTTTCAAAACCAATTATATCAGTATTAAAACCTGTTTTTATTGCACCCCTTATTTTAATGCAATTGCAGGCAGACGTTTCTTTAACAGCATCATTAACGCTGTTTAGATAAGGAATAACAGATTTTTTGTAAGGAATGGTTACGGCCAAGCCCTGCAATAAAGGATGATCACGAAAAATGGTTTCAATAGCTGTAACATCGGGAATGGAAAAATTAAGGAATTCGGCATCGCTGATGTTTTCCTTCAAAAACTTTTCTGTAAAATATTTTTGAGAGAAGGAATGCGAAAGCGGGAACCCGATCAGGCCAAATTGCCGCATGGTTTAGTTTTTATTCAAAAACAAATGAAAACTATCACCTCTTAAACCCACCCGCATGGCTTCCAGTGGTATAACCTCTGTGGGAGCAATATTACCAAGGTTTACGTTAGCGCCCAGCAGTTCGAGAAAATATAACTGCTGCGATTTTTGAGGCGCTTCCCATATAATTTTTTCCGCCGGAATTTGTGTGAGGATTTCCTGAACCAGCCCCTGCCTTACTTCGCCGGTGCCGCGGTATAAGCCTACATTGCCGGCCTCCCTTGCTTCTGCAATTACGTAAGCAGAGCCGGCGTCAAGTTCTGCCCGCATCAGTTCAATCCATTTATAAGGTGGAAAAATGTTGGTTTCGTCTTTGGAGCCAACTTCGCTTAACACCGTTCCATGCTTTGCAAGCTTTTCTATATAACCACATTTTTCAGCATGCGGTATGGTGATGGAACCGTCGCTTACTTCCATATAAGCAATTTTATAATTCTTACACATTTCTATGTAATCATTAAACTGGTTGCGAATGAGAAAGGCTTCGAATAAAGTGCCTCCAAAGTAAACCGGTATATCAAAAGATTGATAGACTTCTATTTTTTCCCGAAGGTTGGGCGTAACGAAGGCTGTTCCAAAACCAAGCTTTAAAATATCAACATGGGGATGAGCAATACTTAAAAAATTCTTTGCCTCCTCAATACTAAGCCCTTTATCCATCACCATTGTTATTCCACTTGCACGGGGCTTCTGGTTCCTCTCCGGAATTTGAGTAAGATTAAAATTCATGCAAACTTATTTGGGCCGCAAAAATAAGGGTATGAGGTATTATTATGAGGTATTATTATGATATGTAAGGAAAAAGCAACTTATTTTTTGCGTTTTGATTTCCTGTAACGTGCCAGCAAATCCACCACAAAAGAATTTTGAAGTATGGATGGATTAAGCTCTACAAAGCTCTTTACAAGCCCCGGCGATTGCTTAAGGCCGGCTTCCAGTTGTACCAATGCTTCTTTTTGTTTGCCGGCCGCAAATAAAATCGCGCTGTATAAATAGTGGATTAACGGTTTGCCTTCTGTAAGTTTTAATGCTGTAACGCATTGCTGAATCGCTTCTTCAAAATATTCCGATTGATAAAGGCAGGTAATAAGCGCTTTCCAGCCGCGTACATTTTTAGGGCGGCTTCTTACTACCATGCTGAAATAATGCACAGCATCTTTATAATTTTCGAGCTGGAGCACGCACTGGCCCATGGCCAGGTTGTATTCCGGAACGTTTTTATGAATACGCAATGCATTTTCAAGATGCACAATGGCCTTATCCCATTTTTTTTCGTTAATGTATGTAAGGGCAATTTTATATTGAAGTTTACTGTCGCCTGTATTTATATGGCTCGCTTTGCGGTAATTAAAGCGGGCCGATGCAAATTTTCCAAGTTTATGATAGCAGTGCCCGATGGCCTCAAAAATTACATCTTCCGGCCTCGTAATTTCACCCACTTTTTCAAGCACTTCTATCGCATCTTTATACCTGCGCAGCCTTATATAGGCATCGCCCATATTACGATAGGCATAATCAAATTTATCATTTATGGCAACTGCATACTGGTAAGCATCAATGGCTTTTTCATACAGCTTCAATCCCTGGTAAGCTGAGCCGAGATTAAACCATGCCAGTTCGGAATAAGGGTGATCTTCAATTATTTCCTGGTGCAGTTTTATGCTCTCTTCATTGCGGCCTGTAAAATCTGTCCAGAAACAAATTTTATACAGCGCTTCTTCATTGGCCGGTTCCTGCCTGAGTATCAATACAAGACAATCAAACACTTTATCAAAATCCTCGTAATCATCGTATACATCAGCCAATTCAAATAAAAGGTCAAGGCGGTCATCGCCTTCAAAAATCAACAAAGCTTCTTCCAGCAAAGAGGCGGCTTTTTGAGGTAAATCCAGTGCCAGGTAAGCATCAGTTTTCAGGATGTATATATCTATGTTATCGTGATCATAGAATTCAGCCTGTTTAAGGGCTTCAAGCGCCGCGGTATAATTGTGAATGGCCACCAGCAAATCTGCTTTTCGTACAAAAAGATCACCGGAGTAGGGAAAATAATCAAGCGCTGTTTCCGTTATTTCAAGCGCTTTATGAAAGCTGTTTTTCTCATTAAAATATTCTATGAGGATTTCGAAGGATTCTTCCTCAAGGAAAGAAGATTTTCTGCCGGCCCGTAAATCTTCATATTGCCTGATCAAATCATCAATTTCATCTGTATTTCCACGGAAAGGACGGTCATGCATAGGCGTGATGTTGCGGAAAATTAAAAAATGATAGTATATTTTCCAATTTCTGTAACAAAAGATTATTATTTACGTTATAGAAAAGTATATTTCGTGTTAAAGTTGTATATTTGCGCCATGAAACAAATTTTATCTCCAAAAAGACTAATGCTGCTGCTTGCTTTCGCTTTCAGCGTACAGGCATTTGCCTCTTTTGTAGATAATAATAAAAGCAGGAAAAAAGGCGATACTACGGACTTAAGTCTTAAAAATTTTACCCGGACCACTTTAAAAAATACTGCTTATCCAAGTTTCAGGCTTTCCCAATTCCAATATAAAGGATCTTCAAACCTTTACCAGATAAATTCTTTAAATTCTGTTGAAGGCCAGTCAATGATACGTATGGAGCACGGAAACACCGCTTATGTTTATCCATACAAATACAAGGTGAAAACACCTTTTTTCAAAACGCCTTCCCGCCCTGGCACACATTAATCAGTGTAAAATTCTGTAACCGGTCTTAGGTATATCAAACAGGTGTGTAATTACAGGCTTGAAATCAATTTTCTGTGCTGCGTAAATAATGTTTTCATTATCTCTGCCGGTTGATTCATATTCAAGTACAAGACCAGGTATATTTTTAGCTTCAAAAGGCATTTCCATAACCGATGGAATTAATCCCGGCACATAATAAGCCGTGTAAACTTTGCCGTTTTTTAAAGTAAGGACTGCCTGCCTGCAATTATAACCGAGAATATTTTTTACCGAGTCTTTTAATTCAACCCTGATGCTGTCATATATATGATTTAATTTTTTCCATTCCGCCGCATTGTATTGAGCAATATATTTTGATGCGCCTATTTCTTTTAAAACAGTAGCATTGCCAGTGTTGTTGTTATAAAAGAATGTTTGCTTAAAAGCTTTACCCGCAAGGTCAACCCGCATTTGTTTTCCTTTAATATAAAGTGTTTTCGATCCCATATCCCTGTGTTCCGAACCGGAGCTGTTTATTGAATATAAAATGGTGCAATCAGAAATTATTTTCTGGCTTTGCGCAAGCGAAACCATATAAAAAAATAATGCAGGAATTATGATGGCTATTCTTTTCATCTAAATAAGATCATCTTATACATGCAATTTAACACGCAATATTTAAAGGTGATTGCCTGCGCCCGGATATTAGGTACATTTTAAAGAGCATAACATTTAATTTTACCTTCAGCTTAAGAAGTTGTTTGAGCCAAGGTAAAATTGATTATGAAAATCATAACATTTTTTATTAACTCAACCATTTTCTAACTATAAAAAATATGCAGTCAAAAAAAGAGAAAGATTCCGATAGTTATCTTTTACGGATGCACCCTTTACAAAGGATTGCAATTAGTTTAATCGTAAGCTTTGTTGCCTTTTTTATTTTAAAGAAAACATCATCGCTCATAAAGATAACGCTTATGTGGGATGCATTTGCATTATGCTACCTTATATTAAGCTGGATAGTTATTGCAAAAAGATCTGTTCCGCAAATAAAAAAATTGGCAACGAAAGATGATGGCAGCGCTATTTTTGTATTTATACTGATAGTGATTTCGTCGCTGGCCAGTATGTTTACTGTTTTGCTGCTTATGCTTTCGCAGCAAAACAGTTCAGAAACAGATATCCTTTACTTACCCGCAGCTATAAGCGGAATGATGCTTTCCTGGATAATGGTGCACTCTATTTACACTTTTCACTACGCACATAGATATTATGATGATGACGAAAACAACCCGGGCAAAGATGCCACAGGGCTTGAATTTCCGGGAAATGCCAAACCTAACTATCTCGATTTTGCCTATTTTTCTTTTGTAATTGGCTGCACTTTCCAGGTTTCTGATGTAGAGGTATCATCGCCCAAAATAAGGCGCATCGTATTGTTTCATGGCTTGTTATCGTTTGCACTCAACACTTTTGTTGTGGCACTTACTATTAATCTTATAGCAGGGCTCTCAAAATAGATCTTCTTTAATTCAAGGCATATATGAAATTACCAGGCGCCAGATCAATCATAATTATTTTTTTTTCTGTTTGTTTTTCGCTGATGAATGTCAATGCGCAGAAAAATGATACAAGCTTTAAAGTAATAGCTTTTTATACGGCAAAGCACGATCTTGCCCATATAAGTTTTGTGCATGAGGCAAACAAATGGTTTCCTAAAATGGCAAAACAATATGGCTTTATTTACGATTCAACCAGCGACTGGAGCAAACTGAATATTGCATTTTTAAAACAATATAAAGTTGTAATGTTTTTAGATACCAGGCCCGAAGATTCGTTGCAGCGGCTGGCTTTTGAACAATATATGAAAAACGGTGGCGGATGGATAGGTTTTCATTTTTCGGGTTTTGCATTAACGCCTTCAGATTATCCGCAAAACTGGAACTGGTATCATAATGAGTTTATTGGCGCCGGCGAATACAAATCCAATACATGGCGGCCCACATCAGCCATATTACGGGTAGAAGATGCGGGTTCCCTTTCAACAAAAGGGTTACCTGAAAAATTTAAATCGGCTCCCAATGAATGGTATAGCTGGGAGAATGATATCCGAAAAAACAAGAATATAAAAATCCTGCTGGCTATTGATACAACCAGCTTTCCTTTGGGCACCGGCCCCAAATTAAATGAGATATGGCATAGCGGTTATTATCCTGTTGCGTGGACAAATACCAACTATAAAATGGTGTACATAAATATGGGCCACAACGATATGGATTATGAGCATGGCACCAATGCACAGCTATCTTCAACCCTTTCAAGCGAAATGCAAAACATGTTTATTATTAACACTATTCTCTGGATGGGAAGAAGTAATTAAAATTTCAAACCTCTGCAATTTTAAAAGGTAATATTTCAACGTGCTCCCATACTTTGCCCGTAATATAAGGGTCTTCATTAATCCATCGTTTTACCGCGTCCTCATTTTCAAGCTGCACTACTAACATGGAACCATGCATATTACCTTCTTTATCCAGTTTGGCGCCGCCAACAATAAAGCGGCCTTCCGCTTTTTCCACACGCATTCTTTTCAAATGGGTTTCACGAACAGAAAGCCGCCTCTGCAAAGCATTGGCATCTGTATAATCTTTAGCAAGAATTAAAAACTGAGGCATAGTAAAAAATTTACCTGCCAATTTACAGATAGAATTGCTCTTCTGTAATTTTTCCATCCTTCACTTTATAAACACATAACTCTTCCATATCCATATCCCCTTTTTCTTTCATGGTTACATGCATGCGCAGGGTACACGCAAATGAATTACCGGCCACCAATGGTTCCGAAACTTCAATCCCATGCATTGAAGCCACCATAGAATTAAATTTCTCTGATTTTTCTTTTAAGGCTTTTTTACCTTTCGTTTCTTTTGCAAAATCCGGTGTAGCATAAGGTTCTATGCTTACCGCATCATCAGCAAATAATTCAGACTGGGCTGTATCAAAATCACCTTTACGGCAAAGTTCAACAAGGCGGTCAGCGACTTCTTTTGTAATCATACATTAAATTTTCAGGTTAACAATAAAAGTATTTTACTACTAACATAAATTATAATGCCAAAAATGTTCTATAGTAAGCTTGGAGCCAGTGAAAGCCGGCATCGCTCCCATGAAAATATGTTGCCGAAGTGATGCGACGCAACCCCGATGCTATAAATACTGTTGCCGGTAACCTCAAAACAAAAAGCGAAGCTTTTATCCTAATTCAGGATACAAAGGAAACTGCGACATAAATTCATTCACTTTGCCTCTAAGTGATGAAAGATAAGCCTCATCATCAGCATTCATTAAAGCGGCATCGATACTGTCAACAATAAACTGCATGTGTTCTTCTTTCATGCCGCGTGTGGTTACAGCCGGCACGCCCACGCGAATACCTGATGTTACAAAGGCGCTCTTATCATCAAATGGTACCATATTTTTATTTACAGTAATATCGGCTTTGCCTAACACCTGCTCTGCTTTCTTACCGGAAATATTTTTATTGCGAAGGTCGAGCAACAGTAAATGGTTATCGGTGCCATCGCTTATGCTTTTATATCCTTTCTCATTGAAAGCTTTTGACATTGCCTGCGCGTTCGTAATAATCTGCTTTGCATATACCGTAAATTCATCGGTAAGTATTTCACCAAATGCCACGGCTTTTGCCGCTATAATATGTTCCAGCGGGCCGCCCTGTGTGCCGGGAAAAACGGCCAGGTCGAGCAGGCTGCTCATCATGCGGATATTGCCTTTGGGATCTTTGATACCAAATGGATTTTCAAAATCTTTGCGCAGCATTACAATACCACCGCGTGGCCCCCGTAATGTTTTGTGGGTGGTGGAGGTAACGATATGACAATGATCGAACGGATCGTTCAATAATTTCTTTGCAATTAAGCCGGCAGGATGCGCAATATCAGCCATAACCAGCGCACCTACTTCATCGGCCACTTTGCGGATGCGGGCATAATCCCAATCCCGGCTGTAGGCACTGGCGCCGCAAACAATCAATTTAGGTTTTACTTCACGGGCTTTTGTTTCCAGCATTTCATAATCCACCGTACCGGTTTCTCTGCCCACGCCATAAAAATCCGGTTCATACAGTTTACCGCTAAAGTTTACGGCCGAACCATGCGTAAGGTGGCCGCCCATGCTTAAATCAAGCCCGAGAATCGGGTCGCCCGGCTGCAATACAGCCAGCATAACCGCTGCATTGGCCTGTGCACCGCTATGCGGCTGCACATTGGCATATTCAAGATCAAAGATTTGTTTAAGCCGGTCGATAGCAAGCTGCTCACTTTCATCCACTACTTCACAGCCACCATAATAACGACGGCCGGGATAGCCTTCAGCATATTTATTCGTCATTACATTGCCCATGGCCTGCATGGTTTGCAAGCTGGTAAAATTTTCACTGGCTATTAATTCTATGCCGCGGCGCTGGCGTTCGAGCTCTTTCTGAATGAGAGAAAATACGGCTGTATCTTTTTGCATGGCTTTAATTCAATTTGGCGCAAAAGTAACTGTTCAAAAAAATAATTGGCCGGTAAGTTTTGTACATTTGAGTAAATGTTTTGTTATGGCATTGACGCTGGAAAGAAAGAAATCATCGCATCGCAAAAAAATACCCGATTCCTTTATATATGAAATAATGGATGGAAAGCCCTTGTATTACAAGGGTTATAAACAGGCCATTAAAAACAACCTAAACGCCGAATCAATTATGGGAGCAAGTACCTTGCAGGCTTTTATCGTAGCCTGGCTCGTAAAACTTTTGCATCAGGTAATTGGTAATGAGTATATGGTTTTTACAGGAGAACCAGGCCTGCATATCAATCATAAAAATAATTTAGGTGGCGATATTTTAGTTTACGATGAAAGGAATTTTCCTTATTCTAAAATATCCAAACATTACGCTGACATACCTGCTGAGCTGCAAATAGAAGTTGATATAACAGCAGAATTGGAAGACATGACTGAAACAGGTTACATTAAACGCAAAACAGACCTGTTGCTTGAATTTGGTACAAAAAGAGTCATCTGGATTTTCACCTCCACACAGCAGGTAATGGTTGCTGAAAAAAATAAAGACTGGCTTTGGATAAACTGGCATAAGCCTATTCAGCTTTGGAAAAACGATACATTTTGCATTGGCAAATATCTTGAAGAAAAAGGCATTCAGGTTGGAGATTAACCGCTTGCTTTTTATTCACCTTCACAAATAGTTTTTCACCGATGATTTATGTTTGCAGCAGCAGATGAAGCAACATTGTTTTAATTTCAGGGAGCAGCATTTATGGCTTTCGCCGGAACGGGCCATTTTTTGGGAAGATCAAAAAACACTCATTTTAAGCGACAGCCATTTTGGTAAAACCGGTCATTTCAGGAAAGCAGGCATACCTATGCCGCAGCATGTTTTTATAGAAGACCTGCAGCGCCTTTTTAATCTCCTCCAATTTTATAAGCCAGAACAATTAATTGTTGTGGGCGATTTTTTTCACAGCCGTACCAATAAAGAACATTTGTTATTTGAAAAATGGCGCAATGATTTTACGCAACTCGAAATTTTACTGGTAAAAGGAAATCATGATATACTGCACCGCGACTGGTATGCCCAAACAAAAATCAATGTGTTTGATGCAAGCCCTTTACGCATCAGCACATTCGCCTTTATGCACGATTATGCTGATATTGAAAAACACGCAGGCCATGCAGATGCTTATTATCTTACCGGTCACCTGCACCCGGGCATTTCTATCCGGGGCAAAAGCAGGCAGCATCTAAGCTTTCCCTGTTTTTATTTTAATGATGCATTTGGCGTATTGCCCGCCTTTTCAAAATTCAGCGGCCTGGCTTTAATCAAAAAAAACAAAACAGATCACGTTTTTGCCATTGCAAACGGGGAATTGATGGCGGTATAAATTTTTTCACTGTCACCACGTTCTGTCTTTCAGAAATTCCTGTATCTGCTCCTTCCCCACAGGCAGTTCATTTATATGCTCATTAAGCCATTTGGAAAAATCCTTTTCAATATCGTCGCTCCACCGTGCATCAATCTGCCCTGCGGTATATTTTCCTTCACGTAAACGTTGATGTCCAAATAAATCTCTCAACCGTACAATCTCTGAGGTGGTTACTACCTTTTCAGCCAGGTGCGGCGGAATAAAAATAACCACGCCCAATTTACCCAGCACCACATCGCCCGGCATTACGGTAACAGTTCTTATGCGGGTTGGCTGATTTATGCCAACAATCATGGTATTCAAATCGCCCGGGGGGTTATGATAAGACGGATCGTAGCTCGTATAATACGATGTAAATCCTCCGATTTCCTTTAGCCCTTCCACATCTCTTAATGCGCCATCATACACGATTCCATTACCGGATTTTGCATAAATAGCGTTACCCACATTGTCACCAATAGTGGGTCCGTTGCGATGGGCGCCAAACTGGTCGGCAACATATACATCGCCTTTCACCAGCAAATCAACCGGCCAGGTATTTTGCCCGCGCCTGCCTTCTTTTTTACCTGCGGAATCAATTGCTTTCCATACGTCCGGGCGGGCGGGCATAAAGGTTGCCGTAACGGCGCGGCCCACCAAAACGCTGTCGGGGTTGATTACCTGCCAGCCCTCGGCCACCTGGTAGCCGTAACCGGCATTTTTCATAACAGCCCAGGCTTCTTCCACGCTCACCGATTTCATGCGCCTCATAATATCGTCCGGCACTTTGGGGCGTCCATCCGGAAAACGTTCCCCCTTCCACAAAGGCGTTAAAGCAATTAATTGTTCTTTACTTATTTGCACCTGCTGTGCACCTGCCTGTTTGCAAAAAGCAAATATGGCAATAGCGAATAATATTTTTTTGAACGTTGACATAGATAACTATTTTATTGTAATAACCTCTTCTTTATTGCTTGTTTTTGAGACTGTTGCACCTTCCGGCGGATGATTATGCCACCAGCTTGCCAGTGTTGAACCTGTAACATTCATTACCGGGCCAAAGATTGCCGGCGCCAAACCAGCAGTGGCCAGTTTGCCCATTGCCAGCGCCAGCCCCGATGCCAGCCCTGCATTCTGCATACCCACTTCCAGCGCAATTGTCCTGCAATCCCTTTCCTGGAATTTTAAGGCACGGGCAGACCAGTATCCCAGGAAATAACCGGCTAAATTGTGGAGAAAAGTTGCTATCAGCAAGAGTGCGCCAACTTTAACCAGGTTATCCCTCCCTGCGGCGGTAATAATCGTTAAAATGAATGCGATGCCCGCCATGGAAACCAGCGGCATGGCTTTATCAAGCCATTGAAATTTACCATGAACGAGATAGTGAAATGCGAGGCCTGCAACCACGGGAATAATAACGATTTTGGTAATATCCCATACCATATCCCAGAAATGTACTTCCACAAAACTTCCGCCTAACAATTGCATCAGCAAAGGCGTTAGAAATGGTGCAAACATGGTAGAAATAGTGGTGACAGATACCGACAAGGCAAGATTGCCTTTTGCGAGGTAACACATTACATTGGAGGCAAGCCCGCTGGGGCAGCAACCGATGAGTATAATACCTGCAGCAATTTCAGGAGGAAAATTAAATGCCTTTGCAATGGCAAAACCCACCAGCGGCATGATGATGTAATGACACGCAACGCCGATAATAATTCCTTTCGGCATTTTTAAAACGTTGGCAAAATCTTTCAGGCTTAATTCAGTACCCATGCCAAACATAATTATCTGCAATAAAGGGATAATTAAAGCCGATAATTTAAAGTCGCCAATGGTTGTGAAATATTGCGGGTGATACATGGCAATACTTACAACAGCAACGATCATTACAGTATAGGAAAGCCCTTTCAAAAAATGGTTTCCCCTGAATGCAATAGCAAGCGTTGCAAAGAAAAATGCCAGGAACCAACCGGCTACATCATGATTCTCGTTAATCGTTGTAAATGCAAATACGAGGATGGAAATGAATGAAATAGCATAAAAGACGTTGTAAACAGTTTTTTTTCCGGCAGGCATAAATCGTTATTAGGTTTAAATCTTCTTAATCAGGATATTTTTTTCAAGGGATATTTATTGAAAAAAGGGCACATCCTTTATGGCGTATTTTTTCATGCCTTCCTCGTTTATCTCTACGCCAATACCCGGTTTTTCAGAAAGCGTAATAAAGCTGTCTTTCACCCATTCACCATCGTAGGTAACAATTTCCTTAAACATAGGATCCGTATGGAAATATGACTGCCATTCAAGTATTAAAAAATTAGGCACGGATGCGCATACATGGCAGGAAGCCATTGCTCCAAGAAAAGAAGCCACCATGTGCGGTGCAAAAGGTGTGTAATATAAATTGGCGAGATTGGCAATGCGCTGCCCCTCTCCCAACCCACCGCATTTTTGCAGGTCGGGCATAATAATATCAACACCGCCAATTTCAAGTAACCGCCTGAAGCCATAAGCCAGGTAATGATTTTCGCCGGCGGCAATAGGTGTTTTGGTAGATTCTGTAATAAGTTTATACGCTTCTGCGTTTTCTGCAGGAATAGGCTCTTCCAGCCATAACAGGTTCAGTGGCTCCAGCCGTTTAGAGATAGCCTGCGCCGTAACAGCATCGTACCGGCCATGCATATCTACCAAAATATCATTTTTTGGCCCAACAGCTTCCCTCGCCGCTGCAATCTGATCATACATTCTTTGCAGCTCGCCGGGGCTGGCCGTCCAGTTATAGGCATCGTATTTATTGGGATCATTTGCCTGGTCAAGATCGAATTTAATGGCATTGAAACCCATGCCTGTTGCTTTCTTAGCCGCTTCTGCAAAGTCGGACGGCTGCGGCAGGTTGCGCTGGTATAAAGCCGTATCGCAATACACTCTTATTTTATCGCGGAATTTACCGCCCAGCAATTGATATACAGGCAAATTCAAAGCCTTACCGGCCAAATCCCACAAAGCCGTTTCAATGGCCGAGAGCACGGCCACATACATGCCCGCCTGCGCCCCCTGGAAAAAACCCTGGCGGCGGATATCTTCAAAAAGCCGGTGCACATTTAACGGGTTCTTTCCCTTTAAGCGCATACCAAAATTTTTGACGAGGTAATATGTGCCGGGAATGGCATCAACCCCTTCGCCGCAGCCCCATATATCCTGGTTTGTATAGATTTTTACGAATAAGCTGCCGCGTATATAGCCGCATTTTACATCTGTGATTTTTAAATCAGATGGTGGCGAATACATGGGCGTTTTGTCAATAGCTTCCTGGTATGTTTTGCCAAAACCGGATAACGGGGCTAATGGGGCAATGGCAGCAGCGATGGCTGTTTTGGATAAAAAAGACCTTCTTGAATTACTCATTCTGTTAGATGTTTTTAGATTGGTTACACAGAGAATAATAAAACAATCGTTTCCTATGTGCTAAAATGGTTTCGTTGTTACAAATGTATTTGTTTTGATCCATTATGCAATCGGTTGCTTAACAAGGCCTAATTCTTTTTATCTTGTATTTACTCACCAAGATTCACAAAATCAAACTGCTCAAATATCAGGGTAACTGCCGGTGTTAAAACCTTTTTAAGCAACTGCCATCAGTATAATGGCACGGCAAAACAATACGTCATTCTGAAAATTGAAGATAGCAACAAATTTTAAATGAGTGAAGGTTTGGTATTTTTAGGGTTACCAAAAAATTTCAAAAAGTATGTTAGGCTGTTCTTGCCTCAGCGTAATTGCTTTACGGAATGGTATAAAAAGAAAAAAATTTGTACCCATTCTTTGTCATTATAAAATCGAGTGCAACTTGCGCACCCTCATATTTTGGAGAAGGGTCAATCCATGTCACAAGAACTTCCTGTATGTTGGGGGAATCATTTTTAAATATATCCTTATAACAAGGATGAATTGTCGTCAATGCCTCGTTACCCCTGTTTAAGAAATTTATTTTTGATTGGTCAGTTATTCGCTTGATTAAAGCGCTGTCAAAAATTAATTGATAATCTTCTTTAAAAAAAATACCTGCCGGGATATAAGACAGTTCATTGTAAAATTTGTCATACCATATTTTCTTATTCCTGTTTTGAAAATCCGTGAATAAAGAATCCTTGTATTTAGTATTTGTAACGCAGTAAGTACAATAAATACAATTGGTTGATAATTTTCTTAATCGCTTAATATCATTATGAATAGCTGCGTCTGCAAATGAATTCCAGGCTTCTTTAAATTCAATACTATCGATGTTAGTTGTGTCATAAGTAATTTTTGGATCATGATAAGAAACTGGTTTATGGCTGTCGGTAAATGAATAACCTGATAATATCATGAAAAGAAATGGAATAAATAATTTAAGACATTTCATAAGCATCTTTCAGCCTGATCTCAAATATACTAACATATAAATACTATAATTTACAGGTAGCATTAAAGCCAAAAAAACCACAACTTTTGAAAAGCTCTAAACTTTCCAAAAATCTATTTGTTGTACACCTGCATTTTTCCCGGCTTCATCTTCATAATGCCTCTTTTTATCGCTTCATGCTTTTGAATGAAAACGGATAAAATAACTTTATGTATGTTCCAACAACAGTAAAATTCAATCAGTAAACAATAAAAACCTTTATTATGAAAGCAATACAGTTTATAACCGGTTTATTGCTCGTGCTTGTAGCGGGCGTATTCTGGGGTACATGGTTTTCTTTAAGCAGGACAATGCATGAACTGCCGGCAGCAATGTTTCTTACCATAGGAAAAGAAATTATGGCAAATGTTGCGCTTACCATGAGTATCATTATGCCGGCATCTGTTCTTTGTTTATTGATTTTACTTATTGGTTCATGGAAAACAAAAAACCTCTATTTCTATTGCGTGCTTGCAGCATTAGTGCTGTTTATCACAGCGCTTATCATAACTGTTGGCATTGAAGTGCCCATAGATAATCAAATAAGAACATGGACGGTTGCTGCGATGCCTGCTGACTGGCAGGGTATCCGCGACAGGTGGGAATATTATCATACGATCAGAACGGTTGCTTCGCTTTCAGCCGTGGCATTCTTTCTGATAGCGCTGCTAAACCGTAAAGAGATGGCTTAACCGGCAGGCAACTTTAAAAAGTTTAAAAACTTTCCAAAAGCATGTTTACTACAAGCCCACCTGTAAACCCACATTAAATACACGCTGGTTTAAGTAAGCATCACCAACGGTATTGGTGGCTACTTCAGGATCCTGCTGGTACAGTTTAAAATTCGTCCACGTTAAAAGATTATAACCGCTGAAATAAAACCTCGCATTATTAATTTTCAAAGGCAGCCATTTTTTGGGAAACTGGTAACCAACATCCACAGATTTCATGCGCACATACATGGCATTTACCAGCCAGAAATCTGAAGGATAAGCCGTTGGGCTGCTCTCATACGATGCACTGCTGCTCAGCCTTGGGAACTTTGCATTGACTGCATTTGCTTCCGTCCATCTTAATTCATGCACCGGCTGCCACTGGCTTTGAAAAGGTTGAATACCGATGCCCGTAACCTGGAAACTGTAATCAAACGCACCCTGGAATAATATGCTTAAATCAAAGCCCTTATAATGAAAGCCAAAGGTTATGCCTGCATTTAAACTTGGAATATTTGGTTTGCCAATTGGCCCCTGGTCGCGTTCATCAATTACGCCATCGTTATTCAGGTCTTTATATTTAAGATCGCCGGGTTTAATGGAAGAAGGATCAATATTCGGCTTGGCACTTTTGTCAATGTCTTCCTGGCTTTCATAAAAACCAATAGCGGTATAACCAAATGGCTGGCCAATAGGATGGCCCGTTCTTGCCAGCCATGGGTAAGTCTGGTTCGGCTCATCCTGATAAATGATTTTATTTTTCGCATAATTGATAACGCCTGTTATATCATACCCAACATTGCCCACCTTATCCTGGAATTTAATTAACCCTTCAAACCCGCGGTTGCGCACACTGGCAAGATTGGCCCTGGCCAAACCCACACCTATCATGGAAGGAACGGAGCCGGGAAACCACAACTGGTCATACCTGTATTCATTAAACACATCAAACTGCATGGATATTTTATCATGCAGCATATTGATGTCAAGACCAATATCTGCTTTTCTTGATTTTTCCCAGGTAACGTTGGGATTGCCAAGGCTGCCTTCATACAACCCCGAAGTAGGGTTGCTGTTTGTACCAAAATAATAGTTGGGAAACGGCTGTCTTAAATACACCTGTTGATATAAATAACGGTTATCAATCACCGCATCAGAACCTACCAAACCATAAGAGCCACGCAGCTTAAACAACTGGAAAACGGGGAAGGTATTTTTAAAGAAATCTTCCTGCGCCAGGTTCCATCCTATACTGCCGGCAGGAAATATACCATAGCGGTGGCCTGCAGCAAAACGGTCGGAACCGTTATAGGCTGCATTAAAATCAACTATATATTTTTGTTTAAGATCGTAATGAAGGCTTAATGTGGTGCCGCGCAGTTTCTGTGGCACAGCCAGTGTGCCGCCGCTTTTTGTAACATAACTTTCCTGGTTAAATAAGGCAAATGCAGAAAAATGATTTACGCCAAATGATCTGTCGTACGTTATAAAGCCCTGTATGTTTAAACGTTTGTCAAAAAGATCGTTGCCGCCGCTTAAAGCAAACGGCGCCAGCTCATACAAGCCGTTTTTATCAAGCGTATAATGGCCCGATGAATCATAATGATAAGCCGGCGGCGTAGCAGTGCGTGCCTGCGTTCTGGTGATATCATTGGTACCGGCATAAGCAACACGTATGGAAGCGCCAAGGCCTTTTGTGATAAAATCGAAGCGCTGGTTTATATCAAACAAAACATTAAAATCGGTCCTGCTGTTTCTGGAATAACCCATGGTGGCCAGCCTTGCATTAAGCGTGGGCACATTGCTGAGGTTTGGCCCGAAAGCATAAGCGTAACTTCCGTCAGGATTCAATACCGGCGCGGCATACGGGGTTATGATCTGGTAATTGTATATTTCAGACATAACACTGTTAATGATTGTAGTGGGGCTGAGTGTGGGCGCATAAAATAATGGCGAATTTATTTGCCCGAACCTGCCTGAAACATCAAGCCTGAGTTTGGTGGTTCTTGTGGCCTGTATATCTAAATTACTCCTGAAGTTATAACGGTTATAAAAATAGTTATTATGAACCCCTTGGTTGCGTGGGTCAGAAAAATTATTCAGGTTGCCATTTTGTGTAAAAGCGCCGGCAGAAATAAAATATTTTACATTATCTGTTCCTCCCGAAATATCCACGTTTGTATTGGCCTGCAGTGAACCTTTTTTAAGTATAACATCATACCAGTTTACATCGGGGTAAACATAAGGGTCATCATGCGTTTTATAATGATTTAACTGCGATTGTGTAAACTGCGGCTGCAGGCCGTCATTATTCAATGCTTCATTCACCAGCGTTGCAGATTTATAGGCATTTAAAAACCTGGGCACTTTCGTAGGCGTGTTATAACCGCTTTCCACACGCACATTCACCTGCGGTGCGCCATTTGCCCCGCGGCGTGTTTTTACAATCAGTACGCCGTTGGCGCCTTTAATACCATATACTGCAGTGGTAGAAGCGTCTTTTAAAACAGAAATACTTTCAATTTCATTTACATTTATTTGTGCAAGCTGTTCATAAGTATATTCCACATCATCCACAATAATTAATGGTTTATTACCATCGGGGTTTAATGAACTTATACCGCGTATAAAAAAGTCGGATGCATCTTTACCCGGCTGCCCGCCACGTTGCACGGAAAATACACCCGGCACCCTTCCCTGTAAAGTGTTTTGAACGGCTGCAGTAGGCACACGCCTGATGGATTCTCCCGAAATAGTGCTTACGGCGCCTGTATTGGTTACACGTTTCTTTGTTCCATAACCTACTACCACCACCTGGTCAAGCCCCTGGTCGTTTGGCTGCAAAATGATTTCCATTGGTTTTGATGCATCGTCAATTTTCACTTCCTGCGTTACATATCCAATGTTTGAAATGATCAATGTTTTTGATCTTCCTTTAAGCGTAAGCCTGAAGTTTCCGTCAGCGTTTGTGGCTGTACCATTGGCCGGCAAACCTTTTTCTACAACAGAGGCAGATGCCAGCGGCCCTTCTATATTTTTCACGCTTCCACTTACTGTTTGCGCATAAACGCCAACAGTAAAACATAAACAAACAAGTATTGGTAATATGAATGAAAAAGTTCTTTTCATCGTATAGTTTTTATAAATATTTTATATCAATATTCATCGTAATTATTATGAACAACCGTTTGCAGCATACAACTGATGGCTTGCAGTTTAACCTTACCATCCCGGGTTCTGCCGCATGTTTTCATTGCTCACCACTTCATTATAGGGTATTGGATAGAAATACATTTTCGATTCATCAAAACCGGTTGTGAGCACCGGCTGAATATTATATACAAAACCATTTGGGCTGTTGATAATATTCATGGCATGCAAAGGCGCATCATTATAAACATGGCCTGCAATTTTCCAGCGACGTATATCCCAGTAGCGCTGTTCTTCAAATGCAAATTCTTTACGTCTTTCATTGCGGATAACAGTTCGCAATGAATCTTTTGAAATACTGTGATCTAAAGTATAAGGGTTCAATCCCGCCCTTTGTCTTATTTTTTCAACTGCTGCAAACACATCGTCAGAAGGACCTGCATATTCATTCATAGCTTCTGCATACATCAATAAAATATCTGCATAGCGGAAATAGATGAGATCATGATAATGATCTTCGTAAGTAGTTGTATTTTCAAAATGACCCATGAATTTGCGCAGGTAATAACCTGTTTGTGTTTGCACTGTTGCACCGCCCGGCCTGTTAATGCCGCCTATATATGTTTGAATGGCCGTATTTAACCACTGGGCGCCATTATATAATACTGTATAACCTAAACGCGGATCCCTGTTGGCGTAAGGGTCTTCGGGGTTATAACCGGAATTGGGATCATTAATTTCAAGGCCGTTTACCATGCCATAAGCATCTACTAATTCCTGTGTTGGGCTTGTATTGCCGGAGCCCGGCGCTGTTGCATAGTTGATAGGCCCGTTCGTTGTTTCTACCGTTTTGCCTGTAGTATTTGTTTTGGCATAAATAACTTCTTTATTGCGTTGTGAAATAAATATGTCAATGAAATTTTCTTCCAGGTCATAAACGCCCTGGTTCATTATTTCTTTGGCTGCATCTGCGGCCAGTTTCCAGCGGGCCGCATCATAATTTTCATAACCATTTAATGAGTCGCCTATGTTACCACCATTGTATAAAGGGCTTGCAGCATATAATAAAACCCGCGCTTTTAAAGCCCTGGCTGCATCTTTTGTGAAACGGCCATAATTTCCATCATCAACAGGATCATCTCTTAAACTATCCGCCGCACGGTTACATTCATTTACGATATAATTCACACAGGTTGCAAAAGAGCTGCGCGGTATTTCAATATTATCTTCCAGTGTTTTTAATGAATCGCCCAATATTGGCACGCCACCATAACGCCGTACCAGTTCCCAATAAAAAAAGGCACGCATTACTCTTGCTTCTCCAAACCACGAACGTTTTTCACGTACATTCTTTAATGGCACTGCGCCAAAATTGTTCAGGAAATTCGTAGCCATCCTGATACCATGGTAACTGCCGGCCCATGCATCATCCGGGTTATTAAAAACTGTTATACCGCTTGTTGCCAGCAAGGTAATGGGTTGTGATGTGGTTTGCGATGTAACGGCATCATCAGAACCTGCATCCAGCAAATCGCGGCCAATGCGGTTACCTGTAATTTGAGGCAGAGCTGCATAAATGGAAAACAAATACTGGCTTGCATAAACGCCGTTTGAATCTTTTGCATCCCATATATAATCAGGTGTAACGGTTTCTACCGGAACACTTTCATATTTCCTGCAGGAAGTTAATGCGGCAAAACAGCCTGCTATAACAATGAATATGGCAATATTTTTTTTCATAATTCTTCTTACTTAGAACTTAACATTAAGGCCGAAATTGATGATGCGCTGGTTGGGATATACCTGCTGGTACACTTCCGGGTCAACACGGTCGAAAGCTGCGTGTGTAAACAGGTTAAGGCCATTGGCAAACACTCTTATCTGTGTCATCTTTAAACGGTTCACCAGTTTATAAGGCAGTGAGTAACCGATCTCCGCATTCTTTAAACGGAAGTAATTGCCATTGCGCATCCAATAGCTGCTCCAGAGATCGTTGTTGGCATTTGAGCCCGGCGTAAGCCTCGGAAATGAAGACGCAGTGCTGGTTTCCGGCGTCCATCTTCCAACTATATAGGTATATGCCTGCTGTGTGCCTGAACCGAATGAATAATCTGTAAGCAAATATTTCCTGTTGGCAACACCCTGCAGCAATACGTTTATATCAAAGCCTTTATAGCTGATGCTGGCTGTTACGCCATAAAACATTAAAGGTTTGGTTTCGCCGATAGCTGTTTGATCATATTGATTGATTAAACCATCTCCATTCAGGTCTTTATATTTTATATCACCGGGCTGCAGCGTATAGCCTGCGGGCGCCGCTGCTGTTTCCGCTTCCTCTTGTGTTTGAATAAGCCCTTCTGCTATGTAACCAAATTCAATTCCCACACGCTGGCCGGTGCGTTTATTCCAGGGATATGCCTGTTCAATTTCATCACCATAAATAACCTTTGATTGCTGTGATGAAATATTGCCTGAAATGGCGTAATTAAAATCCTTGATATGGTTTTGATAAGTGGCCTGCACTTCAATGCCCGAATAATTATTAATGCCGAGATTTTCATAAGGATAACCAATACCGATCATGGATGATTGCTTGCCGCGCAACTGCAACAAATCGAAATAGCGATTGTTATAATAATCGGCAGTCAATAAAAACCTGTTCTTGAAGAAAGCGGCATCAATGCCTGCATTGTATTTATCAGCTTTTTCCCATGTTACATTAGGGTTGGCCAAAGTTGTTTGCTGGGTTACGCCCTGCGATGCACGGTTTATACCGATTGGATAGGTTGGATTTACAATATTCAGCTGGTAACTTTCACGCCAGGTAAAATACCCTACATTATCATTGCCGGTGCGGCCGTAGGTTGCCCGGAGCTTAAGGTTATTTATCCAGCTAATATTGTCTTTAATGAAGTTTTCTTTGGCAAGGTTCCAGCCCAGGCCGGCTCCGTAAAACAAGCCAAACTGGTTACCGGGCGGGTAATAATCCTGGCCGCTGTAATTCACGGCAGCTTCTAAAAAGTATTTGCCATCGAAATCATATGTTCCCGCAAGTGCAATATTCTGCAATGTTTTTGGCAGGTCGTAATTAAATATACTTTCATACCTGTCGTAAAAGGCTTTTACAGTAAAGTTGTTTTTCCTGATGGAACGCGTGTAACCCACAGCGCCCTGCAAATACCAGAACTGTGCACTGTAAGTGAGGTTAAAACTATTTCCCTGGTCTGTGTAATTACCATAACGGTTATACGAAGTATCGTTGCCGCTTACAGAGAATTTAAAAGACGGAACGCCTGCACTCCTGTTGGTTGAATTGGCTGCATATACCGAAATATTGCTCTGCACTTTCGCCCACAGGCCGGGTACAAACTGGTTAAACTTGTAATTAAGCTCGAGGTTTGAAAAAATATCTCTTTCATAATCCTGTATGTAACCGGATTGTGTTAATTGTGCATACAGGTTTCTCTGGAAAGCCTGTGTGCCGCCAAAAGAGCCATCAGGATTGAAAACAGGATAAGCATTGTTAGGCGTTGAATACATCTGGCTGATAATGGCATCTGTTCCGCCGCCGGGCTGGTTTTCTTCCTGTACCCGTGCAAACAACTGCAGCTTTGCATTGAAATACTTTGTTACGTCCACATCAATATTGGAATTAACCGTGTAACGCTTAATGGTAGCATTGGTTTCATAAGCGGGGTTGCTGCCATTGAACAATGCATTATCAGATAAATAACCTAAACCAATAGTATAACGTGCTGCTGCACCGCCGCCTGTTACGTTCAGGCTGTACCGGTTCATAAGCGAACTGTTTTTTAATATAGTATTAAACCAGTTTACATCAGGATAGCCATAAGGGTCTGAATGATCACGGTAGGCATGAAAATCTGCTTCTGTATAAGACAAGGGCTTGCCTTCATTGCTTTGCGCTTCATTATATAAATAAGCATACTGGTATGCAGGCAAAGCATCGGGCAGTTTAAGCGCCTGCTGTATGCCTGTTTGCGCCGTTAAAGAAATATGCGGCTTGCCTGTTACCGGCTTTTTTGTTGTAACCAGTATAACGCCTCTTGAACTTCTTTGCCCGAGTAATATGGTGGAAAGGCCATCTTTCAGCACGCTCACAGATTCTATGTTTTCAGGATCGATCGTATAAATATCACGTTGCACGCCATCAATAATTGTAATGGGCGATTGCCCTCGCAGGCTAAGGCTTATTTCGGTATTATCGTTAGGCGCGCCGAGGCCTTTTTGATTGGGATAGAATAAACCGTCCACATCAACTGATCCAAGAGCATTATCGTTCGAACTTTTCCAGCCGCGGTTCTGCTGCGTATATAAACCCGGCAGCCTTCCTGCCAGTGCATACGCATACAGTGATGCGGGTGTTGTTGTAAGCTGGCTGTTATAAATGGTGGAAACAGATCCCAGAATCTTTTGATTATCCCTTGTTTCATATAAAACATCAGTAGTGGCCGGAGTGGCAAATGCTGCGGGCGTGAGCTTTGCAATGATTGTGGTGGAAGAATCACGTGCGGTAATGCTGCTGGTTTTGTAGTTGGGATAACTGAATTGCAGCACATCGTTTGGCTGTATTGCAATGCTGAACGCACCATCTTCAGCCGAAGTGGTTGTGGCATTTGTTTTCTTTGACTGAATGGTAACGCCTGCCATGGCACGCCCGTATTCATCAACCACATTACCCTGAACCGTGAATTGCTGGGCCATTGTTTGTGTACAATAACAGGCTATAAGAAATACCAGTAACAGAATTTTTTTCATACAACAATTTGTTTTAGCTATGATGGCTTTATGCATGTTCAGGCTTTTATCATTTGCATTTAAAAGTGTATTTAAATGGTGCATCCGTATTGCCATAACCTGTTTTAAGCGTCCCTGCCTGATCGATGAAATAATATTGCAGTTGTTTCAGTTCTACGCCATCCGGCACGTTGAAGAATTTCTTCGGCCAGAAATCGATGCGCCATTGTTTTATATCAAAAGGCGTAAGCTGTGTTTGTGCCGACGGCTGGCAAACTTCTATGCTGTCGCCCGTGGTGGTAAAAGCTTTTGCACAGAAATAAATATTGGCCTGGTTCTTTAAGGCAGAAGTATCAAGATTGCCATTGTATTTAATGGTGATAATATCATCGAGCGTGGAGCTTGACGGCTCTGCAGGCCCTATCTGCGGGTTGCAGAAATCCTGTACGTCCACGGTGAGATCATTTCCTATCACTTCCATACAGGTTCCAAACTGGCTTTGATAGTAACCGGAATTTTCGTCAGATAAACCATCTTCATCTTCGCACATGGCATACCCCGGTTTAAAGCTTAAATAATCTTCGCCGGTTTTTATGCTGATGCGTATGGTGCCGTTTACTGTGGTTTGATTGGCAGCAAACAATTTATTATCCGTCCAGAAAACAACCCATTCCATGTCATTGATATAGTTAGGGCCAATACCAAACTTATTCATCATAGCAGTTGGATAGGATAACCCGGTTGAAGGCTCTGTAATGCCATCGGGTATTACAACAAGTTTTCCATTACCTACATCACTGGTGTAAGTCATGCTGGTATTGCGTGCTGCATTCCATGATTTGGGTACGCAAATACCAACCACCTGCCTGTCGTTGCGGTCGTAGTTTATTTCAGACCATTGCAATGCTATCACCATGTGCGCAGAATCGCCGGGTGTAACCAATGCATCCTGGCTTACAATGGTAAGTGTGGAAACACAGGCGGTGATAATTAAACCTGCAAAAGCAATAAACAATAACAGGTATATCTTTCTCCTGATAGATCCTTTATTTTTTGATGTTGCCTGCATGTTTAATTAGATTTTTCAAATGTGTAGATGTAAGTATTGGAATGACATCCCGGGTTGAATGTTATGCTTAATGTACGCTGCCCTTTTGAAACCGGCGTTGCAATGCTGCCGCTGAAACTGCTGGTGCTATCGGCAGGTTTAAACGTAATGTTGTAAGGGTATTGCGGATCATCTGATGACCAGGTGCCGGCTGCATTGTTTACCAGGAAGGGAATGTTATTGCCTTCCAGTGTATAGGTATTATCGGGTGATAATGTAAGCTTGAAATCGGCAGCATCAATATATGGTGTTATATCAACTGTATTCCTGGTGACATTTTGAATATGCCAGGTTGCATTCAAATCTTTTACAGGCTCTGCCAGCAATTCCTTTTTTGTAGAGCAGGAAACGGCAGCCATGGACAGCATGATCATAACAGGAAAAAATATTTTTCTCGCAAGCATATAATTGAATTTTATCTTTTTAATATCCGGGGTTTTGTAACAGGTCTGATGATTTGGCAACTTCAGTTTGCGGAATGGGCCATAAATACATGGCCGTTCTGAAACTGTGTTTACGCACCGTTTCTTTTGAATAACTATAATTGCCGTTTGCATCTTTTTGCACGCGCATGCCATACATGGTTTGATTATCTGTCTCACCTGCAATCTTCCATCGCCTTACATCCCAAAACCTTGATTCTTCAAATGCAAGCTCCACCTGCCTTTCATGTTGTATTACCTTACGCATTTCATTTTTTGCAAGCCCCTGTTTCAACTGGTATGGATCAAGGCCCGCACGTTGCCTTATTGCTTCAACGGCATCATATACTTCCTGTGAAGGGCCTGCATATTCATTCATCGCTTCAGCATACATCAATAAAATATCAGCATACCTGATCAATGGATAGCACCGCTGTGATACGTTGAAGAAGTAGTTGGGGATTACATTATCATTACACATTTTATTTCCATAATAACCAGTGGGCGTACCTGCGCCAAAACCATCGCCGTTAGGTTCGCCATCATAAGTGTAAACAGGGCGTAGCTGGTCGTAAGCAACATAAATCATAGAGAGGTTATGTGTAACCGTAAAGTCCAAACGCGGATCCCTGTTGGCATATGGATCTGCCGGGTTATAACCTGAAGCAGGATCAGTGATGGGTAAACCGTCTTTCATTTCAAAAGCATCTACAAGATTCTGATACGGAAAAGAACCCTGTGTAGAATTTCCGCCGCGGGAAGGCGGCCGCCATAAATTTTCAAGGTCTTTATTATCGGGTTCCATTCTTGCAAAAATGTATTCGCTGTTGACGCGTTTTTGAAACAGGTTATAAAAACCATAACCCGGCTTCGTATTATTATCAACATTTAAACTATAAATACCAAGATCGATAACCGCTTTAGCCGCATCAGCCGCCAGTTTCCAGCGGTTGGCATCATATGCCGGGTAACTTATAGTTGCTTTTAAAGTGGCATCATCTGTTTCTGCGCCGCCATTAAATAAAGGGCTTGCAGCATACAGCAGCACTTTTGCTTTCAGTGCAAGTGCAGCGCCTTTTGTTACCCTTCCATAATCAAGACCGGCATAAGATGCCGGCAGCAGAGAAGCGGCAAGGTCACATTGTTCTGTTATATAATTTACGCAGGCTTCATACGTATCTCTAACTGTGTTTATTTTATCAGTTTCTGTATATACCGTATCGCCCACAATTGGCACGCCGCCATAATGTTTCAACATAAGTGCATAATACCATGCACGCAAAAAAAGTGCTTCGCCCTTCGTTCTGTTTTTTAAATGATCAGGGAATGGAATAACAGAAAGATGTTTTAAATATTGATTTACGGCCCTTATTTGTGTATAGGAATTATTCCATGCATCGGTTGCAATACTGAACGCCGTTACACCGCCGGATGCAAACTGGTTATAAGTTGTAACCGTAGCTGACAAAGGGCCTTCCGCTTCATCGCTACTCGCATCAAGCCCGGCAGCATTGCTAAATCTTGCCAGATTAAAACTGAAGTCTGCATTGGCATAAATATTCGAAAGAAAATCCATTGAACGGGCACTGTCAGAAAATACGGATTGCTCATCAAGATCAGTCGTTGCAGTCTTATCAAGGAAATTTTCTTTTGTGCAGGCTGTAATTAAACATACGCAGGCAGTAATGGCACCAAAGAATAATCGTTTCATAACATCGTTATTGTATATAGTCACTCATTTTTTTTGCAACCGCTATTAACCTTTAATTATTTATTAATTATTTTTTAATAACAGCTTAGTCGGTTCAATAGATTTAGAAATTGACTTTTCATAAAGCAGGTAACTGTAAAAAATGAGTAACTTCTCTTTAAACTTACAGGCAATTTTTTTCGGCCAGTTACATAGTTAAAATTTGCTACCGGTCTGACGCTTTTGAAGCGTCTGACCGCGTTGCAGAAACGGAATACGGTTTATCTGCATCATCAATGCCGCGTTTGGTATTCGGCGTATCACTCATTTCAAAATGCAATGTGCCGCCATTGATAATATCATTATAAGTAATCCAGTTATGGTTATAGTTTACACCATTCAGTTTGGCTGATTGTATATACACATTTTTGTCACTGTTATTATTCGCTTCAATAATAAACTGCTTACCATTTTCCAACGTGATCGTAACCTTATTAAACACCGGGCTGCCTATAACATATTGATCCGTGCCGGGGCAAACACCATACAAACCCAAAGCGCTCAGCACATACCAGGAAGAAGTTTCGCCCTGGTCTTCATCGCCCGGAAATCCATTGGGTCCGGCATTATAAATTTTCGCTATTATTTCCCGCAACTGCTTTTGCGCTTTCCATGGCTGCCCGCTGTAATTATATAAATAGGCGGCATGCTGCACCGGCTCATTGCCATGCGCATACTGGCCCATATCCTGCAATACCATTTCTTTCATCTCATGTATTTCATGACCATAAGAACCATACTTTACAACATTCGGTGCCGTGAATAAGCTATCCAGTTTTGCATTGAATTTTTGTTCACCACCCACTAATTTTATCAAACCATTTATATCGTGAAATACTGACCAGGTCCATTGCCAGGGATTGCCTTCTGTAAAAGGATCGCCCCATTCAGCAGGATCAAAATCTTTGGGCACCCACTCTCCTGTTTTTGTCCTGCCGCGTACAAAGCCAACCGTTGTATCAAAAATATTTTTATAGTTAAACATTTGCCTGGCAAACACATTTTCATAAAATGTATTGCCTGTAAGTTTTGCCAGTTGATAGGCACACCAGTCATCGTATGCGTATTCCAATGTTTTGGCGCCGCTTTCACTAACCACCTGATAAGGAATATAACCTATGCTGAACCAATATTCATGGCCTTCCCTTCCATTGGAACCGCCCCAGGGCCCTTTGTTGGTGGCTTCGTGAAAATATGCTTCGAGGGCTTTTGCAGGATCAAATGTTCTTATGCCTTTTACCCATGCATCAGTTAATAAGGATATAGCATGATTGCCCACCATTACACCACTCATGCCGGGGTTTGACCATGTTGGGAAAAAACCATATTGCTGCTGTGCATCCAGTAACGATTGCATATACCTGCCTTCCATGGTTGGATGAAGTATATTGCTTAACGGGAATTGTGCGCGGAATGTATCCCAGAAACCATTATCGGTAAACATATAACCGTCATGAATTTTGGCATCATAGGGGCTAAAATAGTAAGGGCTGCCATCTTCTTTTATTTCATAAAACTTATGGCTGAATAAGCTTGCCCTGAATAAGCATGAATAAAAAGTTGCCTTTTCTTCTTCTGTTCCACCTTCCACTTTTACACGGCCTAATAAATCATTCCATATTTCATCGGCGGCAGCTTTAACCTCTTCAAATTTTTTATAATCGCCAAGCTCCTGTTTTAAAGTGAGCGCAGCCTGCTCGGGGCCTATGTATGATGAAGCAATTTTTACGTTCACTTTCGCGCCTTTTTTAAATTGTATGTAAGCGCCACGCTTTTGGCCTGAATCAAACAAACTGTTTGTAGTTATGCTGCCGTCTTCCTGCTTCCAGGTGCCGTAAGCAACAAAAGGCTGGTCGAACTGCATAACAAAAAAGTTTTTAAACTCTTTGGGGATGAATGTGCCGTTGGTAACATAACCAATAATCTTCTTCTCCTCCGGTAGTATTTGTATGGAGCTGAATTTGGTATAACCATCAAATACCATAAAAGCATCGTTTTTTGGAAAAGAAAAACGCATGAAAGCGCCGCGTTCCGTAGGGCTTATTTCGGTAGTAATGCCGTTATCAAATTTTACTTTGTAATAAGATGGTTTAGCAATTTCATTTTCATGTTTAAAAGACGAAGCGCGTTCCTTTTCCTTCACCTTTAGCTTTCCTGTAACGGGCATTAAAGTAAACACACCATAATCGCCCATCCACGGGCTGCATTGATGCACTTCCTGGAAGCCTCTTATGGTTGTTGCGTTGTAAGTATATTTCCAGCCATCACCGTTCTTGCCGGTTTGCGGCGACCATGAATGCATCGGAAATGGTAAGGCAATAGTTGGATAAACATTGCCATAAGATAAATCCCAGCTTGAGTTAGTGCCCTGCAATGTATTTACATATTCAACCAACGGTTTTTGTGCATACGTACTGCCGGCAACAAAAAGGAATACAGCAATGAATTTAATTCGTAAGGATGCAATCATGATATAGAAGGAAGGTAGTGTTTACAAAATGAACCTATTGCAAACACAAATTTGTTTTTAAAAATTTCAGCGCTTTGCTGATATGCTTTTCAACCGTGCTTACAGAAATATTCAACTGGCCCGAAATATCTTTATAAGAAAGATCTTCGCTGCGGCTTAATAAAAAAGCCTGCCTGCATTTTTCAGGCAATAAATTGATGGAACGGTTTATATGATAAGCCAGTTCTTTTGTTTCACAAATAGGATAGGTTGTATGGCCGGAACAGGCATATACATAGCGTATATGTTTGGTATAAGTATCTCTTACCACCTGCGACCGGAACTCATTCATAACCTTGAACTTTAAGGCCTGTGCGAAATAGGCGCGCAATGAAACGGTCAGTTCAAATTCATGGCGCCTGTTATAAAAACTGATAAAGATTTCCTGCACTATATCCTCCGCTTTTTGTTTTGACTGCAGGTGCTTCAACGCCATTTGCATTAAAAAATTCCAGTAACGGTTATATATTTCTTCAAACGCTTTTTTATTATCTTCTTTTATAAGATCAAGCAGTTGCCTGTCTGAAAGTTGCTGGCAGCAGTTATGCGTCATAGTCATGGCAATCAATTTTTAAAACGGCATGTTACCGTTCTCTCACAAGTGGTAAATAATAACAATGGCAAAAAGAAAAATTTATAACTGGGGAATGAAGAATTTTTGTTTCATGTTTGGATTGATTTGTCTCAAAGTTGTTAAGCTTAATAACTGTGGCCATTTCGCAATAACAGATTTAAATCTTTCTGAAAAAGATATTTAAGATTTAAAAATGATAGCATTTTTACTACCTTTGATTTGTTGTACCGATATTTTTGTGAATAATATCAAGGCCCAAAACCCAATGAAAAGTTCAGAATTTCACAGATTAATTAAAAAGAACGGATGGAAGTATATTAAGGCTGAAGGCAGCCATTATATTTATGAAAAAGAAGGACAAATGTATCCTGTTCCATTTCATGGAGCAAAAGAATTGGGAAAAGGGCTTGAAAATAAAATAAGAAAAGAGATGAAGCTTAAATAAGGCTTAGCAGCACTTTTAAATTTGGATATTAAATAGAAGACAATGAGCGGCAAACAAAAAACAAGTAAAACAAAAAAAATAAAAATCATTATTGAACGCAGTAATAACGCATTTAGTGCTTATGCAGAAAATGCACCAGGCGTGTATGGCATGGGCGATACCGTAGAAGAGGCCAAACAGTCTGCTATAGAAGGAATACGACTATTAAAAAAATATAATAAATCTGAAAATATACCCGCTATTTTAATGGATGATAATGAAGTGGTTTTCAAATTTGATACAGAAAGCTTTTTAAATTTCTATAAAAAAATCTTCACAAACGCAGCATTGGAACGCATGACAGGCATCAATCAGAAACAGCTTCAGCATTATGCCTCAGGATTAAAAAAACCCCGCCCCTCTCAGGTAAAGAAAATTGAATCTGCTATTCATAATCTTGGAAAAGAATTATTGGCAGTAGAATTATAATTGTTACTGCCAATATATGAATGTGGATTAAGATTATCCTTTATCATATTGCGGTTATTCAAAGCTGGAGTGACATTGATTTAATTCACTTTCATTGGATATTTGCCGTATGAGGAAATGCTTTGCATTTATTGTATTGTTATTTTTCCTGGCTGATGCCCGCACTCAGCCCTATTATTTTACGCATTACCAGGTGGAAGATGGCCTTTCCAACAACGCAGTACTTTGTGTGATGCAGGACCATCTTGGCTTTATGTGGTTTGGCACGAGAGATGGCCTCAACCGGTTTGACGGGCTTTCCTATAAAATCTTTCGCAATAATCCTTCAGATAAAAAGAGTATTGGCAGCAATGCGATCATGAGTTTATCAGAAACGGCAAATAAAAAAATCTGGGTAGGAACGGAAAAAGGATTATTTGTTTTTGATGAACTTACTGAAAGCTTTACAAAATTTGAACCCGCGGGCAATGGCTCGGTGCAATCTGTAAAGGTTGTTGGCGACGATGTATATTATATAACACTCTATGCGCTGTACCGGCACAATACAAAAACAAATGTTACCAATGCATTTAGTATAAATAAAGAAGTAACAGCTTACAATATTTTAAAGGATGGCAGTTTATGGGTAACCACCTCATCGGGCACTATTGCAAAATACAATACAGCAAACAACAGCTTTGATGAAAAATATGACCTCTTCAGTCATTCCGGTTATGTTGTTTCAAAATGGATACAGTCGCTGTATGATGCAGGCAACGGCACTTTATTAATCGGAACATCTAACCAGGGTTTGAAATTATTCGATATAAAAACATCAACCTATAAAGACCTGCTTACTTCAAATACGGATAAAACAGATATTATCGTCCGTGATATTATCGCCATTAATAAAGATGAATACTGGATTGCAACGCAGTCGGGTATTTATATTTTTAACATCAGCAACGGCAATTATTATAACCTGCAAAAGCAGATTGAAGACCCTTATTCCTTATCGGACAATATTGTGCAAACGCTTTGCCTGGATAAACAGGGCGGCATTTGGGCGGGTACTTATTTTGGCGGCGTAAATTATTACCCGAAGCAGGATATCATTTTTAAAAAATATTTTCCCAAGGTAAACGAGAACTCCATAAGCGGTAATGCCGTGAGCGAAATTTATGAAGATGATCATGGTATGTTGTGGGTAGGAACAGAAGATGCCGGGTTAAATAAATTCAATGCGGCAACAGGCAACTTTATCAATTACAATCCGGCGAAAGACAGGCAGACTGTTTCTTATTCCAACATTCACAGCCTGCTTGCCTATAATGATACGGTTTGGGCAGGCACTTATTTACATGGACTTGACCTGCTGAATAGTGACGGTAAAAGACTGCATAATTTCAACACGCTTAATGCCGACATTGGCAGCAATTTTATAGGCGCTTTACTTAAAACCAAAACCGGTGAAATAATTGCGGCCACTGATAAAGGCGCATTTAAATACCTGCCATCTACAAATAATTTTGAACGCATTACTGCATTACCCAAAGCATTTTTTCGTGCGCTGGGCGAAGATAATAATGGCAATATATGGGGTGGCACTTATGGTGATGGCATTTACATTTACAATCCTTCCACCAATAAAGCAGAACATTATTTCTTTTCCATTAATCATAACCAGGTTATTGCCTGCAATATTGTAAACTATATTTATTACGATAGCAAAAACACTGTGTGGTTTGCTACGGAAGGCGGGCTTTGCGCTTATAAACCGGAAAAAAAAGAGCTGCATATTTATACTTCCAGGGATGGATTGCCAGCAGATGTGGTGTATGCTATTCTTGAAGACAATCATCATAATTTATGGGTAAGCACATCAAAAGGCCTGGTGAGATTCACGCCTTCAACAAAGGAGGTAAAAATATTTAATAAATCGCATGGTTTGTTAACAGACCAGTTTAACTACCGCTCGGCTTGCAAAGATGAGAAAGGCAATATGTATTTCGGCAGCGTTAAAGGTATGATCAGCTTTAACCCTGATTCTATTACCAGCAACGATTTTATTCCGCCGGTGTATATTACAGGCTTCCAGGTGTATAACAAAGAGCTGTGCATAGATTCAACAAAGTCACCGCTTAAACAATCCATCACGTTTACAAAAAAGATTGTGCTGGCGCATAACCAGTCATCATTCAGCATTGATTTTGCTGCGCTTAATTACAACGCACCTTCCACTATTGGTTATGCTTATAAAATGGAAGGGCTTGACAAAAGCTGGACTTATCTTACCACCAATCGAAAAGCATATTTTACAGAATTAACGCCGGGCAATTATACTTTTCTTGTAAGAGTGCTGGATGCAAAAAATACGGCCGATAATTACGCAAAGCTCGATATTGAAATATTGCCGCCGTTCTGGCGAACCTGGCAGGCTTATATGTTATATGCTGTATTGATTTTACTCATAATATTTTTTACAATTAAATTTTTTATTGACCGGTCAAGGGCAAGGCAACAGCGCAGGCTTGAAAAACTGGCATATGAAAAAGAAAAAGAAAATTATGAAGACAAGATAAATTTTTTTACCAATGTGGCGCATGAAATTAAAACGCCGCTTACATTGATAAAAGGGCCCATGGAAAACATCATGGACCAGATTGATGAAGTACCGTCGATTAAAACCAGTGTGGAACTGATGAGCCGCAATACAGACCGGCTGATGCATCTTGCCAACCAGTTACTCGATTTCAGGAAGATTGAAATGAACGGCTTTCATCTCAGTTTTATTAAGACCAACGTTTCCCGCCTTTTGTATGATAATTATATTCGTTTTAAACCGGTAGCTGACCAAAAAAATATCAGGCTCGATGTAAAATCGGTTGAAAATTTATCTGCCTATGCAGATGAAGAAGCATTGAACAAAATATTCAGTAATCTTATTGACAATGCCGTTAAGTATGCAGAAAAATTTGTTTCCATCAGCCTGCATTATACGGATGATAAAAAAGAAAGATACCAGTTAGTATGCTCGAACGACGGCTTTATTATTCCTGAAGAGAATAAGGAAGTAATATTCGATAGTTTTTATCGCCTCAAGGAAACTTCCAATCATGCCGGCACGGGCATTGGGTTAACGCTGAGCCGTTCACTGGCAGAAATGCACAATGGCACGCTGGTATTGGATAAGTGCATCAAAGATTTGAATGTATTTGTGCTTACATTGCCGGTTCATCCTATCAGTAATATTCATAACAGCGATTGACTATGAAGCCGGTAATTTTATTAGTGGAAGACAATGCGGAGATACTTGACTTTATTGAAAGCAACCTGCAGGATTTGTATGCCGTTAAAAAAACGGTAAACGGTAAAGCAGCCCTGGATGTTTTAAAGAATGAAATAATTGACCTTATTGTAAGCGATGTGATGATGCCTGTGATGGATGGCTTCGAATTATGCAGCATCGTTAAATCAGACGTTGAATTAAGCCATTTGCCGGTGGTGCTGTTAACCGCTAAAAATACGATGCAGGCAAAGATTGAAGGCCTTGAACTGGGCGCAGATGTTTACATAGAAAAACCGTTTTCACCCAAATATTTAAAAACACAAATAGGCAGTTTACTGGCCAACCGCAATAAGATAAAACAGTTCTTTGCCAATTCACCACTGGTTGCACTAAAAACCATTGCCCACACAAAATCAGATGAACGCTTTTTAGATAAAGTAAACGAGGTTATCGTTGAACATTTGCAGGATACCGGCCTGGATGTTGACCGGCTTGCAAAGTTCATGAACATGAGCCGGCCAACTTTTTACCGTAAAATAAATTCCATTTCCGACCTCACACCCAACGACCTTATTAACCTTACCCGTTTAAAGAAAGCGGCTGAATTAATGGCGGAAGGCAACAACATAAATGAAGTATCTGAAATCGTTGGTTACAGTTCGCCGAAAATTTTCAGTAAGAATTTTGAAAAACAATTTGGTATAATGCCTTCTGAATACATGCACCATCGCTTGAAGGAAAAAAGCGATTGATCAGTAAATATTTATGCTTTTGTCTTTCGGGTATTTTACAGTATAAGAAAACCTGAAGGTTTTTGATTCATTAGGTTCAAGTTTTAATTGCCACATCAGCGAACCATTATCTTTATCAGCAACAGCGCCGGAAGTTTCATTTAATTCCACCTCAATGTCTTTATTGGTGCTCAAAGGATACTGGTCCTTTACAACAATATTTACCGCTTCCTTTTTATTATTCTTTACCACAATTTCATAAGTAAATTTCTGAAGTTTGTTGCTGCCAAAAAACTTCACGCTGCTGAAGTCTTCAAGCTTTTTACGGTTTATAACCACCCGCCTATCATTGCCCAGGGTTATATTAAGAGAATCTGAAGTCTTCCCCGGGTTAATATAGGTTTTGCCTACATAAGTGCCTTCCATTATTATATTGGCTTCGCCCGGCAGGAGGTTTAACCGTTCCCAGTTTTGCAGTTTTGCTATGAGGTAAACATCATTATCCATTTTCGGAATAGCAACATGTTCGTATGCAGTACCGGCATCAATAATTTGTAAAGTGGCCGTTTGTTCTTTACCATTGGTTGGCACATCAAAAGGAATATCTATATCGAAATTTACATTCAGCGTTTTGTCGGTAACGGCTATATAATCCTGCAGTCCTTCCTTTAATTGAACAACAGCAGCGCCGCCTTCTGCAACACTGCCGTATATATCTTTTGCTGCTACAGGTTTTAAATGATCAATGCTTTTAATGCTGTTGGGATTTATTTGCTGAAATGCTTCTTCACTTACAACACTGCCATTAACAACATACACAGGTTTTGGCGCTGCAGCACTGCCAGTAATTGCATCCTTCTTTGCCGTGCCGTAACCAACAACGACTACTTCATTCAAATTTGTGGCGCCACGCATTTGTATGCCTGCGATTTTGCCTGCCAATGAACCATTAAGCTCATTTCGGAAGTAAGAATTAATATAACCCAGGAACCACGCTTGCAGCTCCGGCGCATTTCTTTTTTGCGATGGTGTAGCGGTTGACAAAGAAAGCTTTACCTGTTTCCAGTCGATACCGGTTGTTTGAACAATTTTCGCTTTATAAAAGATCTTTAACGGGAGTTGAATATTGTCTGCACGCATATCGTAAAACGGCTGCCAGTAAGCATTCCGGGCAATATAGGAGATAATAAAATCCGCTTTCAAAGGCATAGCGGCATTCAGTTCAAGCGTTAACCTGCCTGCCGTGCTTATATTCTTTTTATCTTCTTCATTTATCTGTTCTTTTATTTTATCAGCAAGAGTAACCGCTTTATTTTTCTTTTCCATTAATTGGGCGATCGTGTTTTGCAATTCGGTTGACTTTGAATCATAATAGTCCATCAACTTTTCCAGTTCTGATACGCTTAAACCATTTTGTTCACCTTTTATATCCCGGTTCATTTTTAAAACATCAAGTAATTCTCTTGAATTGGTGATGGAAAGCTGAAGCTTGTCAATATTATTTTGCACCTGCTGCAATGAATCATCAAGCTGTTGCCTGCGCTGCGTCTTGGTTGTGCTTACCAGGTAATTCTTTGAAAATTCAAAGCCAAGAATGGTAACGGAAGACGGCGCTTTTATCTGGATACTGTTACTGTCAACTGCATTGCTAATATTATTAATTATAAGCTGGTTGTTTCCTGCTTTTAATATTGCAGAAACATTGTGCGTCATTTCTGCACCAGACCTGTAAACAGTAACCGATGTAAGGTTTGCCTGCACTTCATTTTTTTCGTCTGCTGCATAAATGTCAAAAAAGTTGATAAGCAGTAAAAGAGTGATTATATTTTTTTTCATACAATTGTTTAACAACAGATGCAGAAAAAAACTTTTTTACATAATCTGTAAATCTTTTTTAAAACCGGCAAAGCCGTTTAATAAAACAGTATATCGATCCGGTTTTAATTCATAAGCAATTACTGTTAAACAATTTTTCACCAGGAATCCTGAAATAAATTTTATGAATAGCGGGAAATTATTTTTAAGGTTACTTATACCTGTTAAGTGTAAATGAGATAGAGTGGTTTGGCAGCGATTTATTAATCCCAATAATTATTAGAATTGTTACACATATCAACCATGCATTTTTTGTCTCATACAAAAGCAGTCGTAAAATTCAAAGGGGGCATTCCTGCCCCTTTTTTAAACTAAAGCTTCTGTGAAAAGAACAACCATCGTTTCTTTATTTTTTTCCATTGCTTTAGCCGCGTGTCAACCGCTCACTGCCCAAACAAATTATTTTGTGGATGGCTATCATGGCGGCATTTACGGCCATTATCCTCTATGGGTAACAAAGTTTATTGCAGATAGTTTAAGCATTCATAAAAACTGGAAAGTAAACCTGGAAATAGAACCTGAAAGCTGGGATACAATTGCATTGAAAGACCCTGCAGGCTATGCAGCTATAAAAAAACTCATCAACGATTCATCTTACAATGCACCTGTTGAATATGTAAATCCATCTTATGGCCAGGGGTATTTATACAATATTTCTGAAGAAAGTATTATCAGGCAATTTCAGTATGGCATGCAAAAGTTAAAGCAACATTTTCCGGCTATTCAATTCACAACCTATTCATCGGAAGAGCCATGTTTTACAAGTGCATTGCCCGGCATATTAAAATCATTAGGGTTTAAATATGCTTCGCTTAAGAATCCTAACACCTGCTGGGGCGGTTATGTGAGGGCTTATGGCGGCGAATCATTAAACTGGATCGGGCCTGACGGAACAAGTATATTAACCGTTCCGCGTTATGCCTCGGAGGATTTGCAAAGAAGGTCAACCTGGCAAACAACAGCCTGGAACAATTCAGACACTTACATTAATGCTGCATTCAAACAGGGCATACAATATCCCGTTGGCATGTGCCTGCAGGATGCCGGCTGGAAAAATGGCCCCTGGCTTGACGGCTATAAATCTTCCGCTACACAATACACCACGTGGCGCAATTATTTCAAACTGATAGAAAACAAAAAAGATATTGAAAACTGGCGCCTTTCGCAGGAAGATATACAGGTAAGCCTCGTTTGGGGCGCGCAGGTTTTACAACGCATTGCACAGGAAGTTCGTGCGGCTGAAAATAAAATAACAATGGCTGAAAAAACAGCCGCGATGGCAAAACTATATGCAGGCCTTCCCTATCCTCAAACGCAATTTGATGAAGCCTGGAGAACATTACTATTGGCGCAGCATCATGATTGCTGGATTGTGCCTTATAACATGCACAATGGAAAAACATGGGCTGATCATGTGAAGCTCTGGACGGGCTTCACCGATTCAATAAGCAACAATATTATTCAGCAATCATTAAAAGCATTAGCGCCAAAGGCAGCAGGTAATAACACGCAACATCTTATTGCAATCAATACAACAGCTATTAACAGGAACGAGGTGATTACTGTAAACCTTGATGATAATTCACCGGCAAAAGGAATATCGCAAAATGGCAAAGTGATCCCATCGCAACTTATTTACAATAAAGATTCATCAAAAACTTTACTGTTCGAGGCCGGCATACCGGCTTTTGGTTATCATAATTATACTTTAATAAATAACCCAAAACAGGCTGCTTCAGCCGGCACTTTTATTACAAACGACAACAAAGGAAATTTTGTAATGGAATCCGATTTGTATAAACTGGTAATTGATGCAAAGCATGGCAACATCAAACAACTCATTGCAAAAAATCTTGACAATAAAAATTTTGTTGCAGAAGATGCAAACGATTTTAATGTTTTGCGCGGGCATTTCTATAATAATGGCGGTTATGCAAAAAGCAGCGATAAGCCTGTAAAGGTTACTGTTGCTGAAAACGGGCCTTTACAAATAAAACTGCAGGTTACCGGAACCATAAGCGGAAATGATTTTGTTCAGACTATTACTTTAATACAGGGTCAAAAACGCATTGATGTGCGCCTGTATATTGATTATAAAAAAGGTATTGGTATTGGTGAAGATTACAGGCAGTCTGGCGGCTATTATGCTGCCGACCGCCACAAAGCTTTTTATAATGATAGCAGTAAATTGCTCGCTGCATTCCCATTAAGTTTAAAAAATCAAAAACTATATAAAGATGCGCCGCTTGATGTAACGGAAAGTAAATTATCCAACACTTTTTACAATCGCTGGGACAGTATTAAAAACAATGTTGTTTTTAACTGGGTTGATGTAACCGATGGTGATGGCAATTATGGTATGGCCTTGCTCTCCGACCATGTAACCAGTTATTCGCATGGTGAAAATTTTCCATTGGCTTTAACCATTCAATATGCCGGTGTTGGTTTATGGGACAGGCATTACAGCGTTGACGGGCCCACGGATATTCATTATGCACTCGTGCCACACAAAGGCAAATGGAATGAAGCCGGTTTAAACAATGAAACAATTAAATGGAACCAGCCGGTTATTACAGTTGCAGCTGATGCCGGTAAAGCGGTAAATAATTTTATTGAAGGCATGGATGATGGCCTGGCTATTACAGCCATGTATTATAAAGGCGATGATCTGTATGTAAGATTGGTGAACAATTCTTCGGATCAAACAAAACACCATATCAGGCTGAATTGTTATGCAGATGAGTTGCAGTTTGTGGAACTGAATGATGCCACCACTTCATCTGTTCAATTTAACGGAAAACAAAAAGTTTATTTTGATTGTAACATTCCGCTATTTGGTTTTAAAACGGTTAAGCTGGTAAATGCAAGGTATCAGTAAGGTAAGCCCGGGATAAGATTAACCAGGGTCATCATTTGGGAGATTTCTCCTATCGTCGAAATGACGTTCGTAGTTCTTTTTTTCAATCATCTTTAATTTCATAATCAAAATTTAAATACTCAAACTCACGTTATTCAATACCCAGTTCATTCAACGAAACATATATGGCCTGAGGGCGGTAATATTCGGGGTTAAACCTGTTGCTTACACAGTTCTTAATACAAGGCTCATAGCCGTTGATGGAATAGTGAATGAGCAATTCATTATTATCATTAATACAATCCGGGTGCGCAATTGGCAAATAGAAAAAAGGATAATGGCCCTGCAATGTATCGGTAATGGTATAAATAGTTTCAGGTGTTGAAAAAGGCCCTTCCGGATGATCGCTTACAGCTGCATAAATATCTTTACCGCCATCACAACTTACGCTGAACTCCGCTGTAAGTAAAAGATATTTATTCTTCACCTTTGATATGGTGGTACTGTTAGACAATGCTTCCGTAACAGGTTTTGCGTCTTTAATTTTATTACTCCATGATACGCCATTCCAATATTCCCATTCCGCAGCAGGATTATTGTAAGAGAACCTGGCTACATATACATCCGCTGATATAAATTTTGCTTTAGCGCCATAGATATAAACAAACTCATTTTCTTTATCTTCCACCAAACCACTGCCAAACTGTATGCTGTCGCTTGCAGGTAATTCCTGTATTGCAATTGTTTTTAAAGAGGGATATAAAAGCTTTATCCATACATCATTCCCGGCTTTGGCAAAACCCAAACCGCCTTTTGCATTTTTCATGTTCATACCATAGATGAAAATGGTATCATTCAATTGATAACCGCAACCCGGCCAAAAGAAATGACTGGGATTATTTTTATCTGTCAGAAATGTTTTGTCATGGCTTTTATTACCGGTTAAAACAATGGTATTAGCCTGCTGCCAATCATTTGCGGAAGGCTGCAATAAAGCGCTGTTTCTTGCCTGAAATAAACAGGGAACTGTTTTAGTTATGCTGTCATATTCATCAATATAACTGTCACCAAAAAGCCATAATATTTTGCCGTCATTCAACCGGATTGTATAACCGCCATCCATAGCAACAACGCCTGTTGTTCTTTTAAAAAAATTTGTAGCAGCACTGTCCTTATATGTGGCCTGCATTATTCCCCAGTTTTTATTTGGCTTTGCACCCATTGTTAATTCAAGCCTGCCGCCTTTCATGATATCATAATAATCAATATAACATTTATTATAAGGCCTGCCGTTCAGCAGGGCGCTCTGTATATAAATATTGGATGAAGCATTGTTATGCGCAATGATGGAAAATGTTTTCCCATCTTTTAAATGAATCGTTGCCTGTTTAAATGAAGGACTTGTAATTTCCACTCTTGTTGATCCGGGGCACACAGGATGGATACCAATAGATGCCAGCACATACCAGGCGCTCATCTGGCCCACATCTTCATTACCCACCAAACCTTCAACAGCATTGTGATAGGCGCTGTCGCAGATAATCCTTGTCCAGTATTGCGTTAACCATGGAGCGCCGAGTCGATTAAATAAAAATGGCACATGATGCACCGGTTCATTCGCATGATTATAATAACTGTTCCATGAAAAATTTTTAGGCGTTTTATTGAAGAAATCTTCCAGGTCGGCAATTGTTTTTTTCCTGCCGCCCATTAATGCAACCATACCATCCACATCATGCGGAACAAACCACCCCTGCTGATAAGGATTGGTTTCAAATGTGCCGTACCAATCTGTTAACCGCCCGTCTTTTGGCCAGGGCTCCCAGGAGCCATCTTCATTGCGTGGCCGAAACCAGTTGTGCGATGTGTCCCAGATGTTTTTATAATCCAGCGAACGTGTATAATATTTTTTTGCATCATCATCTTTATGCAAGCCTTTTGCAATTTGCGATAAGCACCAGTCGTCAAAAGCATATTCTAATGTTTTAGCTATGCTGCCGGGATCATACCCCAATTTTCCATTGCCAAATTTTTCATTGGTATTAACGGCATACTGATATGCTTTTTGCACATCATAATTGCGAATGCCTTTTACATAGGCATCGGCCAATACAGCAACGGCAGGGTTGCCCAGCATGCAGCCGCTGTAAGCATTCAGCAGCTCCCATCTTTCCAAATAATTGCTATCGCTTTCATCAGCCAACGTTACCAGCGAATTAATCATATCATTCACCAATGTTGGGTTGATAATGGTTTGCAGCGGGAACTGGCTTCTGAAAACATCCCAGCCGCTGAATATGCTGCGTTTATGAAATGCTGTTGAATGATGAATTTTATTATCGCCACCCGTATAGTTACCATCAACGTCAGTTACAATCCGCGGATCAATCATGGTATGATACAATGCTGTATAGAAAACAAATTTCTGTTCTTCTGTTGCGCCATCAATTGAAATAACATTTAAGGCATTATTCCAAAGCTTAACCGCATTTTCATGAACATTATCAAAATTCCAATCGCTTATTTCTGCTTCAAGATTTTTCTTCGCCCCTTCAATACTCACGAATGAAATGCCCGCTTTCATTAAAACCTGCTCATCCGCTTTTGTCTCAAACTGCGTATAAAAGCCAAGATGTTTTCCTTCGGCGTCTTTACTATTTTTTTCAATAGCCGCACCGGCAATCCACTGCTGGTAATAATCACTTTCTATCGCTTCGCGTTTGCGGCTGGCCGTATCGGGAATGTTTGCACGCCACACGCCATAATCTTTTAAAGGCTTGCTGAATTGCGCATAGAAATAAACCGTATAGTTGGCCTTGCCATCGCCATTGCCCCAGCCACCGCCTTCAGGCGTGCATTGCATCCAGCCTTCAATGGTATTATCGTTTACAACTTTCACATATTGCGCTGTTGATGTTCCTCCTACCCTTCTTGCCAGGTCAATCTGTATGCGTGATCTTTTATTTGCCGGAAATGTGAAACGCAATATACCACTATGAGGCGCCGCCGTCATTTCTGCTTTGATATTATAATCTGTTAGCTGAACTGTATAATAACCTGCCGATGCCTTTTCACTTGCTTTATCATATCGGGTACGATACCCGGTTCCGGGCTTATCATTTAATTTTCCCGAAGATGTTTTCAGTTTGCCTGTTGCAGGCATCACCAAAAAATTACCCAGATCACCATACCAGCCAATGCCGCTCATTTGTGTGAATGCAAAGCCTTCCATACTTGTATGTTCATAACTGTAGCCGGAACCATTATCGCCACCGGTAATTGTATTCGGGCTCACCTGTACCATGCCATACGGCGTGGTGGCGCCGGGAAAAGTTTTGCCAAGCCCATGATAAATGCCCGCTTTGCCCGCGCTGGTGCTGGCGCCAATAAACGGGTTTACATAATCAGCCGGATATTTTTTTTGCGCATGTGCAACGATAGTAACGCAACATAAAAACAGGAAAGAAAAATTTTTCAAAGGAAAAGTTTATGTGGTAACACATAAGACACTTTAGAATAGCTTTACCGCTATATTAAAACTGTTAATTATCTGTTGGCGATAGTGGTAAATACCGGCTGAATGTACTTATTATTCGCGCCATAAAATGTTACTACAATACATACCGGCCGCTTCGTTCAGCAACTAAAAATAAAAAATATACGAATGAAATTAAAGCTTGTTATAAGTTGTTTTTGTTTGATGGCCTGCCTGCTTTCGTTTGCCCAAAAATCACCTGCGCCTTTTGTAAATGACGACCGCATTGTGTTTGCAGGCAACAGCATTACAGAAGCGGGTTTTTATGAAACCTATATCTGGCTGTATTACATCACACATTTTCCCGAAAGAAGAATTACTGTGTATAACGGCGGTATCGGCGGAGATGTGGCAAGGCAAATTTACCTGCGCATGGACAGCGACCTGCTTATAAAAAAGCCGACTGTTTTATCTATAAGCTTTGGTATGAATGACAGCCGTTATTTTGAATACTGGATGCATAAAGATAAAACGGACAGTGTGCGCAAGAGCGCTATTGATACGGCTTACAAATGGTTTGAAAAAATCAGGAATAAAGTGAATGCTTATCCCGGCATTAAAAAAATTATGATGGCTTCATCGCCGTATGATGAAACGGTGAAGAATGGCAAAGATCCTTTTTGGGGAAAGTTTAAAACGATGGAAGGCATTGTTGCTTTTCAGAAAGAAGCAGCCATTAAAAACAACTGGCCGTATGTTGATTTGTTTTATCCGATGACCGATATTAATTTAAAAGGGCAACAAACAGATACGGCGTTTACCATCACAGGGCCCGACAGGATTCATCCGGGCAATGCCGGCCACCTGGTGATGGCCTATTTGTTTTTGAAAGCACAGGGCCTGGCTGGCAAACCTATTGCCCATGTTTCAATTAATGGAAAAACCGGTAAGCTTATAAACGCGGATAATGCAACTGTTACAGCAATCAATAAAAAAAATAATACCGTTACTTTTAAATATTTGGCGAAGTCGCTACCATTCCCAATTGATTCAACGGCAAGGGTATTTTTAAACCCGCAGAAGCAATATGAAGCATTAAGTGTCATTCCGTTTATTAAAGAATTTAATGAGGAAATGCTTGCAGTAAAAAGCCTTGATGCTAACAAAAATTATACCCTGAAGATCGATGGCGATGTTATCAAAACTTTTACCGGCGCTGACTTAAACGAGGGTATTAATCTTGCTTTATTAAGCAATACGCCGCAATATCAGCAGGCCAAAAAAATAATGGAGCTGCAATTGAAACGCAAAGACCTGGAAGATAAACTGCGTGCATTTTACTGGATCAGTTATGATTATTTATATGATAAAGGCTGGTTCCTGCAGGATTCACAAGCCATAACCGATTCAATAATGGCGGAAGCAAAGAAGAACCCATTCATCAATGGCAAAAAAGAAGCATATATGGAAACGCATACAAGATCACAGCGTGATGCATTGCAAAAACAAATGGATGCGATGGCGGATGAAATGTATAAGCTTGCACAACCTGCTGAGCATATAATAAGTATTGAAAAGGTTGATTAAATGAAAAACATAAAATTGAAGAAACAAGTGAATAGTAGGCGCTTTATGAAATTGAAACCGCCGCAGCCATGAAAAACTGCAGCACAAGTGTTGCGACGCAAGGAACGATGCCATAAATTCCTTAGCCGGTTACCCAAAAAATAAACCTTAATTATTTTGATGCATGAAATACAGAAACAAATTTTTTCTTTTTATTCTTTTTTTAATTGCATTCATACATGCAAAAGCCAATGTACAACTGCCTGTATTATTTCAAAGCAATATGGTTTTGCAGCGCGATAAACCCTGCAACATCTGGGGCACTGCTGATAATAATGAAGCTATAACTATATCATTCAATCAGGCAACGTATAATACTACTGCCCTTAACGGCAAATGGAAAATAACATTACCGGCGCAGGTAGCAGGCGGGCCTTATCAAATTATCATTAAAGGAAAAAATACTGTTGAACTAAACAATGTTTTATTTGGTGATGTTTGGATATGCGGCGGCCAAAGCAATATGCAGTTTGCAGTTAAAGATGCCAATCCAAAACCTGACACAGCAGCATTCAACAACAATCAAATAAGGTTATTTACTGTTGGCATTGGAACTGATTTTGTGCCGCAGGACACCATAAAAAGCGGTTCATGGAAAATTGCAAACACAAGAGATGTAAACGGATTTACAGCCGTTGGTTTTTTCTTCGGCAGTTATCTTCAACAACACTTAAATATTCCCATTGGGCTGATAAGTGATAACCTCGGGGCAACTGCCATTGAAGAGTGGATGAGCAATAGTGCAATACAGCAGTTTCCACAATTCGATAAATTTTATAATACTTACCTCGCCCCGCATAAAAGCATCCAACAGATGAATGATGATTTTGAAAAGATAAAATCGTCATGGGAAAAAAAATATTATTTAAAAGATGATCCGGGCTTAACGCAGCAATGGTATAAACCGGAGACAGATATGAGTGACTGGAAAACAATGAACCAGCCTTCGCATTGGGAAGATAATGAACTGAAAGATTACGATGGATCGGTATGGTTCAGGAAAAGTTATGATTCTTTTCCGAAGGATTTTTTTGGCAATTCCAACATCAATTTAGGCCAGGTGGATGATTATCATATTTGCTGGGTAAACGGCGTTAAAGTGGGCGAAGCTTATGGCAATATGAATATGACGACATTTAAAATACCTGACAGTATTATTAAACCGAAAAATAACATTGTTGTGGTGCGTGTGTTTGATGCAGGCGGCAAGGGCGGCATGTATAATATGTTTTGGTCTCCTTATTGGGCCGGTGAATGGAAGTATAAAAAAGGAGTGCAAATTGATGCATCAAAATTTAAAAAACCATTGGTTGCAAATACCTACATATTTGGAACGCCAACGGTGTTATACAACGCGAATATTGCGCCGCTAACGCAGTTAAGCATTAAAGGTTTTATCTGGTACCAGGGCGAAGCCAATACGGGCAGGGCTGAAGAATATAAACAATTATTGCCTGCTATGATAACAGACTGGCGCAGGCAATTCAACCAGGGCGATTTGCCTTTTCTAATTGTTCAATTACCCAATCTTGGCAAAGAACCCCTGCGGCCTGAAAACAGCGACTGGGCTGAATTACGTGAAGCGCAGGCTGCCGCTTTATCACTGCCCAATACCGGTATGGCGGTAACGATTGATGTGGGTGAAGCCGATAATCTGCATCCGCATAACAAACTGGCCGTGGGCAACCGGCTTGCGATGACAGCATTAAATATAGTTTACCATATTGACAGTATTGAAGTAAGCCCGCATTATAAAAATATGCAGGTTGCAGATGACAGCATCATTATAACATTTGATAATAATATTATTTGCAAAGACAAGCATGGTTATGTACGTGGCTTTGCCATTGCAGGCAGCGACAGTGTTTTTCATTGGGCGAAAGCCTATATTAAAAACGAAACCTCAGTGGTTGTTTATAGCATGAATATACAAAACCCCATTGCTGTACGGTATTTATGGAGCGGCCAGCCCGGCGATATTGATTTGTATAATAAAAATGGTTTGCCCGTTGCACCTTTCAGAACAGATGATTTTAAACTGACAACAGCAGGCAGGAAATTTTTATTCAACGAGTAAACCATACATCATTTTGCCGATAATCCTATCTTCATAATATCCTGAAGATAATTTCATGTATCCCAATTTATATTATCTCATTAAAGAATTTTTTGGAATAAGCCTTCCTTTCCTGGAGGCTATAAGCACCGCCGGTTTTTTTATGGCGCTGGCATTTATTCCGGCTGCATGGTTATGGGAACATGAATTAAAATATAAAGAAAAAGCTGGTGAGTTAACGTATAGGGCTGAAACAATAACTGTTGGTAATGGCATAAATATTCAACGCATATTGTTTCATTTTATATTGGGCTTTATTGGCGGCTTTAAACTAATTGGCTTGTTTACCGGCGATACGTATAAAAACAATGCTGGCTATTTTTTTTCATTACAAGGCAACTTAACAGCGGGAATTATTTGCGGAGCTATCTGGGCCTTTGTAACTTTTTATATTCAATACAAGCGGCGGCCTGCTGTTCCTTATAACGAGATTAAAAAAATTTATCCGCATGAATATGTACCACATGCCATTTTAATTGCGGCTTTGTCGGGCATTATTGGTGCAAAGATTTTTGGTGTATTGGAACACTGGAGCAAGTTTATTAAAGACCCTGTACACACTTTCTTTTCTTCGGAAGGCTTCGCATTTCTTGGCGGTTTTATTGTAGCCACGTTTGCCATGTGGCTGTACCATTACAAATTTGGCTTGCAGCGTATGCGCATGGCAGATGCATTGGCGCCGGCTTTAATATTGGGTTATTCATTAGGAAGGCTGGGCTGCCATATTGCAGGCGATGGGGACTGGGGTATAAATAATCCAAAACCTAATCCTTTTTCATGGTTGCCGGATTGGTTATGGAGTTATGATTATCCGCATAACATTTTGCGCAAGGGCATTTATATGCAGGGCTGCACATGGGATGACTATTGTTATAAACTTGCTGTGCCTGTTTATCCAACCCCTTTATATGAGCTGGCCATGGGATTAATAATCGTACTGGTTTTATTATTTGCTTTAAGGCGTGAAAAGCTTGCAGGCCGTGTATCTGCATATTGTTTGATGCTGATGGGCGTTGAACGTTTTTTAATTGAGAAAATAAGGATTGATGTACGTTATAATTTTCTTGGACTGCATCCCACGCAGGCAGAGATACTTGCTGTGTTTTGTTTTTGTTGCGGCGTATTGTTATATTTTATAGCACCCGTATTAAAGGCGAATAAGATTAAATAATTTTTCCAAAAGTTTATTAATACCTGATCTCAAAAAAATCAAATGCAGCGGGTTCATTTCCCTGCTGCAATAAGCCTGGCCTCGGGCTGCGATCCCAGGGTGGCAAAAAACCTGCATTAAAATAATCCTCTCCTGTTACTATTTCATTCCATTTGCCTGCAACGTCACTCCAGTAAAACCTGAGTTTGCAACCATCCTTCACTGCCAGCTTTAAATACAGCGGTTGTGCAGCATTTGCATTTATAGCATTCAGCACTTTCTTTTCATTATCCTTTATATACCAAACCTGAACAATATTATTTTTAATGCCAATGCCCGCAGATTGGTTCGCATCGCCATAAATACATAATCCCTTTAATGAAGCATTGTTATTCACTACAGCCGCAGTTATTGCATAATTGGGTTTATATGGGCGTACTGATAATGCTATACCTGTTGCATTATCTGCTGTGGGTTTGCCTGATAAATACAATACCCCTTTTTCAATCTTTATTTGCGGTTGTGCATGTCTGAAATCCCATTGCCAGTAGTTGTTCAATTTACCGGTTGAAAAATCATCTTTAAAACTTGCAGGGTTTTCGCCGCTAATTGGTTTAATCACCGGCCAGCCGGTTTGCTTATCCCATTCCAGTTTTGCGAGCATACCCTGTCGTCCCGTATAAACATCATCCACTTTACTGTAGGCATGGTACAAATAATAATCTTCTCCTTTCGCAGTGTTTACAATAGTGCCATGCCCGGTACATTTCCATTCACCATATTCAGTAAGTACAGGATTATTTTCATACTTTGTATAAGGGCCTTTGAGTGATGCCGACCTGGCAATGTTTACATGATAACTGCATTTGCTTCCGCAACAACTTCCTGCTGAATAAAATATATAATAATAATTGTTGCGTTTAATTATACATTGCCCTTCCAGGCCAATCTTTTCATCATCACGCAACAACATGAAGGGCTCACCAACAGTTTTTAATCCATCATCAGTAAGCTGATAACATAATAACTCTATCGGGCGGTTATCCAAACCATAAGCTTTGAATGACATGAATAACTTACCATCACTTTCTATAATAAAAGGATCGATGGCTTCTTTGTGAAACTCCAGCACAATACCCTGATCTGTAAAGCCTTTTTCGGGATTTTTTGACGTAGCTACGCCTATGCATGAAATACTATCAGCCTTTTTACGCGCTGTATAATAAGCATAATATATTCCGTTGCGATAATACAGTTCAGGCGCCCAGAATGATGATGAAGCCCACGCCGGCGTTTGCGGAAATAGATACCCCGACTGCTTCCAGTGAATAAGATCGGTTGATTTAAAAAGAGGATAATGCGGCGCCCATTCAGATGATGTTCCAACAGCGTAATAGCTATTGCCAACACGGATAACAGAAGGATCTGCAAAGTCGCCGGGAATTACAGGCCGTATCGTATCACCGGTTATCCGCTGTTCAATAAAAGAAATGCCGGAATTATTTTTTTCGGTATGCATCGAAAAATAAACAAGCATCTGCATAATAAAACTTGCAAACAATACAGCAGCATTCATATAAAGTTCTTTGTATTAATTGTTCTTTTTAAAAATTGTAAATATGGTAACAGTCAGTACAAATATGGCACAAGCTGAAATAAACAAATATGGATATTTTACAGCAAGACTTTTATAATCGTTCCTGTAAACCGTTTCCTTCATTACAAACGGGTCTGTATCCCTTCTCTGGTTGATGATAACGCCGTTGGCGCTTATAAACCCCGAATAGCCATTGTCTGAATTAACCGCCATATCCTTTCTTGTTTCCACAGCCCTTAACCTTGCCTTGTAAAAATGATTGCGCACAATATAAGTGTTATTAAACCATCCATCGTTGCTTATGTTGCATAAAAACTGCGCATCATTATTTACTGCAAACATGGCTGCTTTTGCGCCGGACGATTCATTACAAATGAGCATGCCGGCTTTACCGCAGGCTGTTGGCAAAGGAAGATTATGAGCATTGTTTGTATTTACAATAAACCCTTTACTTGAAAAAAAAGGTAGGCTTATATTGAACAATGGAGCCTCAATGAACGACAATAATGATTGCTTATCATACCGTCCGGCAACAGTACCATCCGGCCGAATGCAATAAGCGGAATTATTCACAATATTATCTTTTACCGCTGTATTAATTCCCAGTATGTGCGTAGCATTTGAAGGACCTGATATTTTCAATATTTCATTTACAAGATCATCGTCTTTCCTGTACGTCCATGGAATAGCAGATTCAGACCATAGTATAATACCGGGATATTGTGCAGCAGCTTCTTCATCAAGCTGAAGCAGGCGTTGAACAAGCACATCGCCATTTTTATCATCCCACTTAATATCAGGCAAAATATTTTCGTTGATTAAAGCAATTTCTACAGGATGTTTTTTATCAATATTTAAATTGAACTCTGAATATATCCAATAACCGCAAAGCATATAAGCAGCCATAATTGCAGCAGGTATAATTAACTGCAACCATTGTTTTTTGATAATAAAACCAGCAAACAAATAATTAGTAACGATTATTATGAAAGACAAAGCAGCATTGCCAAATAAGGCCGCCGGCTGAATGGCATACAAATTCCCAATCAGCGAACTGCCCGCATAAAAACCAAACCATGGAAAACCCTCTGCAATAAATGATAATAAAAATTCAAACAAACAAAAAACAGCAGCCATTATTATACTGTTAAGTAAAACATCCGCAATATTCCTTAATGGCCTCTGCAGCAGTGAGTAACAAAACAATAAGCAACCCCAGTAAAATGCAACAAATACTGTACATAGCAACATTACGCCTGTGCCATATAAAAAATTATAACCCGTAAACCGCTGTGCGCCGGCTATCATCCAGAAATAGGCAAAGCATGAAAAGGCTGCACCAAAAACCAATCCTGACCTGAAGCATTTTTTGGAAGATGCATTTATCACGCACATAAACAGCGGCATAAAAGCAATCCATCCAGTATAAAAATTAACCCGGCATATTGAGATAAAAACAAGCAATGAGGCAACAATAATTGCTGCAAAATCGTAAATACTTTGTTTGTTCATCAGCAGTAAATGTAATTGCGCAAAATAGCTTGTCCGGTAATAAATATCATATAGTCCTGCAAAAGAGCTGTTACCTCAGTGCCATCCTTTTAAAATATTTGTTGCATTTGTTTATAAAACAATAGCGGTTACGGGGTTGTGAATGTACTATTGAAAAACATTTGCAGTGATTGCCATATCTGGCCCTGGAAGAAAAATATATATTATGCAATATGTTGACCGCTTTTCTAACAGGCAGCTAATCTTATGAATTAAATAATTCTCCACATAAATTTAAAAAAAGCATGAAAAAATGTACACTGCTCATCTTCCTGTGTATTGCATTCAGCACATCATCTTTTGCTTTTATTTCGCAAGGCAACTGGCGATGGCGTAATAATAACGGTTCTCAATCTTCTGCCACGTGGAAGGCTGCTGAAAACCAGTCAATCACCATTAATTCAATTGACAGCATTCTGCGTTTGCGTATCCGGTTGCAAAACACCACCGGCGAAAACAAAAGTTTTAATGCCAACCTGCAGGTGGCTTCTTCGCCTAACGGCCCCTGGCGCTACCTCACCAATTTTGACAACAATAATCCATTTAAAATAACGCTGGCTAATACGATCGTCACCGATCTCGCTGCAACCACGCAACAATTAAGCAGCACCGGCAATACATTCATACCGGGAAAACTATTGGCCCGAACGAATGAGCTTAACCAGTCAATGGATAACAATACTGTAACGGAGTATGAATACAGTATTCAACCTACAGAAAATATAACAGCAGGAACAACGTATTATTTTAGGATTCCTAACCTTGATTATCCGATGGCACTGCCTTCAATAAAGGCTGCTGCAAACATCAATTCAAAAGCAAAATTATTAACCAATGGAAGCTTTGAAAAGAATATGCAAAACTGGCAATTTAAAAAGAACGCCGGTGTTGTTGCTTCGGCTTCTGTTATAGATTCTTTGTATAAAGACGGGCTTAAATCTTTACAGGTAAATGTCACCAGCCGCGGCACTGCACCGGATGTAGGGTTACAGCACGATATGATGGCTTTCAAAAAAGACAGAGTATATATGGTACGCTTTTGGGCAAAAGCAAAAGCACGATCGGCGAAAATGACGTTGATTATAAAAGGGCCACATAAACTGCTGCAATACGATTATAAGTTATATACAGGCTGGGAAGAATTTCAATTTGCATTTAAAGCAGCAGATACAAAGGCTGCACTTGGTTTTGTATTTTTATCAACTACAGAATATAATATTGATAAGGTTGAAATATTAGATGAAAACAATAATGAAATTGATGTGGCCATGAATTATATGTGGCAAAATAACCGGCCCGAAAATGAATATGCATGGCTGAGTGCAGACGGGCAAATATCCGAACCATTACCCGATGGAAGAACTGTGTGGACTTTCTCGGACGGATGGTATGGTTATAACGATACTACCACCAACTCAATGAGCACAAACCGGTTACTCCGCAATACGCTCGTATTGCAAACGGCAGATAAGCCAAATGGTATTTTGCACACGCTGATTGGCGGAACGGTTGAAGATCCCAAAGCCATTATGGAGCCGCCAAACCCCGTTGGCCATGATGACTTTTTCTGGCCAAGGGATATGATCGTGGAAAATGATTCGCTGAAAGTGCTGCTGCCGGATGTGGTACAACCTAATGAAGGCGATCCTTTAATGTATGGCGATCGCGAAGCCGTGGCTGTGTTTTCTTTGCCTGGCCTTACGCTGCACAGCATAGAATGGATGCCCTGGATCGGCACACTTCAGTATAATACTTTATGCAAGGCAGATGATGGATACACCTATGCGTATGCAGCCCGCGAAATAAACCAGTATGAATCGCATGCGGTTGTAGCAAGGTTTCCCACAGGCCAGTTTTCCGCAACAACGCCGTGGCAGTTTTTAACCGACACAGGCTGGAGTTACGATTATCAGAATAGTAAAGAAATTGCAGATGTGAATTTGTATTCAGTGGTGCGCATGGGGCCCAATCATTATGTAGCCTTATTCATGACGCCTTTAAGCAATAAGATAGAAGTGGAATATGCACAATCACCCATTGGGCCCTGGATAAACAGAAGTATTGTGGGGCAAATTGAAGAGCAGGCTGATATCATGAGCTATTTCGCATTGATTCACGAGGAAACGGAAAATAACGGCACCTATACTTTTTCTTATTGCAATATTGGTGATATCGGCCAAATGCTGGACGACAAAACCGTTTACTGGCCTACGTTTCAGCGTGCCGACCTAAAAAGCCTATCACCTTTTACGGATGGTTCGCCTGTTGCAAAAATGGACATGTTTGATGCAAAACCGGAAAACAATACAAAAGTGTTATTAAACTGGAAGATGGCAACAGAAACAGGAAATGACCATTTTATAATTCAACATAGCACCAATGGTAAAACGGGCTGGCGCAATGTGGCTACTGTAGAAAGCAGGGGCAATTCTTTAGAAGCGCAATCTTACAATACGTACGACTTACAGCCTGTTAACGGCAATAACTATTACCAGCTTATACAGGTAAATAAAGATGGCAGCAGTAAAATTTCTGATATAAAGGTTGTAACCTTAAACATTGAAACGCCCACTGTAAAAGTGTATCCCAACCCATCCAATGGCAATGCTTTTATTGCATTGAATAATTATAATGGCACACACATAACGACAGAAGTAACAGACATAAACGGAAGATTGATCTTATCGAAAAATATACAGGTTCAAAAGAATGGTAATTATGCCATTCCATTCGCAGGCAAACCAGCAGCAGGCATATATAATGTAGTTATCAAAGGCAATAAGCTGAACGAAACAATACGGTTGATAATACAATAGTTATAGCTGACAATTTGATTTTAAAAGTCTTTCAAAAAAGATAATAGGCTGGCCTTTTGGCCAGCCCGTTAAAAACGGCATAGCTTTACATAAACATTATTATGCTGGACATTGTTATCGAAGCACGTAATGCGGCCATAAGCCCGTCAATGCAGGTAAAACGCATCTTGCCTTTCCGCCTGCGCCGCATGGTGGGCCCATTTATTTTCATGGATCATGCAGGGCCGGTTTTGCAGGCGCCTGAGCAAATATCTTCACTCGATGTATTGCCGCATCCGCATATAGGTTTATCAACTGTGAGTTATCTTTTTGGCGGGCAGGTTACGCACCGCGACAGCCTGGGCGTGGAACAGGTAATAAAACCCGGCGAAGTAAACTGGATGACGGCAGGCCGCGGCATTGCTCACTCAGAACGGTTTGAAGACCCCGCAACCCTTGCTGGTGGCCAGCTCGAAATGATACAAACCTGGGTAGCACTTCCGGAAAAGGATGAAGAATCGGCGCCGGCCTTTAATAATTATAAACCCGATGCTTTACCAATTTATACCGGTAAAGGCATATGGATGCGGCTCATTGCCGGCAATGCCTATGGGTTGCGTAACGATGTGAAAACCCATTCGCCGTTGTTTTATTTGCATGCAGTGATTGAAGCCAATACGAAATTTGCTTTACCAAAAGAACATGCTGAACGCGGCATTTATATTGCTCATGGCAGCATAGAAATCAACGGGCAAACATATAAGGCAGGCCAGATGCTTGTATTTACCAAAGGCGCAGATCCTACTCTGCTTGCAAAAGAACATTCAACATTAATGCTGCTTGGCGGTGAACCGCTGGGAGAAAGATACATCTGGTGGAATTTTGTATCCTCAAGAAAAGAACGGATTGAACAGGCAAAAGAAGACTGGAAGCAGGGGCGCATCATATTGCCGCCAACAGATAACCATGAGTTTATACCATTGCCTGAAGATAAATCCAAACCTGCGGGTGGCGCACCCAAACCGGAGCCACTTTCGTAAGCGGCCAACAGTTCATGGTTAATTGGAAGCCTGCACCGATTATTTGAAGCACGTAATATTCCAATCAAAAAATAATTCAGATAACTTGCGGGCTTCAGAAATTAATTATAATGATATACAGGGTTATTGGTTTAATGAGCGGATCTTCCTTGGACGGGCTTGATATTGTTTTCACTGAACTGGAAGAAAACCGCGGCACATGGAGTTATAACATACTTGCAGCAGATTGTTATGCATACAACGCGGAATGGAAAGAAAAACTTACCAATGCAAAAACAAGCAGTGCCTATGATTATTGTTTATTGCATGCGGCTTATGGCAAATACCTTGCGGATTGTGTAAACAGGTTTATTGAAGAAAATAATTTGCATCACCGCGTTCAGTTAATTGCCTCGCATGGGCACACGGTTTTTCATGATCCTTTGAATGGCGTAACAACGCAATTGGGTTGTGGCGCAACACTGGCGGCATTAACAGGCATTAATGTGGTAAGTGATTTAAGAATTATAGATGTGGCTTTGGGCGGGCAGGGTGCACCTATCGTTCCCATGGGTGAAAAACTGTTGTTTCCCGATTATGATTTTTATCTGAATATAGGCGGTATTGCCAATCTTTCTTTTAAGCAGCAAAATAATTTTATTGCTTTTGATATATGCCCTGCCAACCGTGTATTAAACATGCTGGCGCAGGAAGCCGGTAAAGAATTTGATGAAGATGGGAACATGGCTTCATCAGGCAACTTAAATACGGCGCTTTTCGAAAAACTGAATACATTAGATTATTATCAGCAATCCGCGCCTAAGTCGCTCTCCAATAATTTTGGAACGGATACAATATTTCCGATCATCAAATCTTTCGATATAAATACAGCCGATGCATTATTTACTTATGCAGAACATATTGTTTACCAGTTGAAACAATCTGCTTCAGCATTAATTTTAAATGAGCCGGCGCAGCCTTATAAACTGCTTATTACCGGTGGTGGCGCTTTTAACAAATTTCTTATTCAAAAAATAAAGGAAAATTTAGCATCTTTAAGCATTGAAGCGATTGTTGCAGAAAATAATATTGTACAGTATAAGGAAGCTTTAATTATGGCATTGCTTGGCATATTAAGATGGCGCGAAGAAAATACGGTACTGGCTTCGGTTACAGGCGCATCAAGAAACAGCATAGGCGGCGCTGTTTGGATGGGGCAGGAAGCCTGATGCTGTAATAAAGCCAAACTTTACATCGTTAATACCTAAACGCATTATATGAAGTATTTGATTGTAGCAGTAAGTATGCTGGCCATGCTTTCCTGCAAGGAGAGATTTGATTCCAAAACCTATGCGGAAAATAAGATAAGCCTTGCCCAGCGTGAAAGTGAACATCCGGAACAATTCATTCATTTATCGTCGGATGATAAGCGGAATCTTTTTGGGAACACGGTAATTAAAGGAAAGCTTGTAAATATGGCTTCTGTTGCCGCTTATAAAAATACGCGCCTTAAAATGCTTTGTTATAAAAACGGCATTCGCGTAGAAGAGCATGAAGATGTTATTCCATCTATACTTAAGCCGGGTGCAACAAAAAATTTTAAAATACGCTACCGTTTGCCCAAAGGCACAGACAGCCTGGCTTTATCTGTTATGAGTGCAGACACTTTAAGCGATGCCATTTCTTCATCAAAAGAATGAAAAACTATCGCCGTTAAATAAACCTTTATCACTAAGTTTTATATGCGGAATTACCAGCAATGCCATGAAGCTTAAAGTCATAAATGGTGCCGATAAATTCGAACCCATTGTCTTCGCCATTTTATCAATTTCAGTATAAGCGGCCGCAACTTTATAGCCATCATCTGCGCTCATTAAACCTGCAACCGGCAACGCAACTATTTTTTCATTACCTGCATTATCCACACAGCTTACACCGCCTTTTGCTTCAATAATTAAGTTAATTACCTTTGTTAATGATTTATCATCGCAGCCAACAGCAACAATATTATGGCTGTCGTGTGCAACGGAAGAAGCAATGGCTCCGCTTTTCAAACCCATATTTTTAATAAAAGCTTTTGCAACGGGCGCTTTGCTGTAGCGGTTAACCACAACTATTTTTAAAATATCATTTTCAACATCGCTTACCAGCTCGTTGTTTACCTGCATTGGTTTCATCAATAATTTATTGGTGATAAGCTGCCCGTCCAATGCTACTATCACAGGAATTTTATCATCAGTTAAACTAAATTCGCCCGCTGCAATTTTCAGATCGTTTTCACTTATTTTATCAATAGAAAAATTATTGATGGGTTTAACGGGAACCGACCGGAGTTTTGTATGCCCGCCTGCTGCAACCAGTTCGCCGTTAATATAAGTTTGAATTACATGAAATGATATAAGGTCTTTTACAAGAATAAAATCAGCCTCATCATCTTCATTCAATAAACCAACATCCAGTTTATAATGTTCAACAGGATTGATGCAGGCCGCCTGCAATACCTTAAAAGTATCAATACCTTTTGCAACGGCCCCTTCGCATAATTTATTAATATGCCCTTCTGCCAGGCTATCAGGATGTTTGTCGTCGCTGCAAAACATTATATCGTTTGGATAATCATTCAGCAAATCAATTAATGCTTCAAAATTTTTAGCGGCACTGCCTTCGCGTATAATGATCTTCATCCCATATTTCAATTTATCCAGCGCTTCTTCTTTTGTAAAACATTCATGATCTGTTGATATACCGGCCTCAATATATTTTTTAGCATCTTCACCGCGTAAACCCGGCGCATGGCCGTCAACAGGTTTATTTAGTTTTTTAGCAGCCGCAATCTTTTTCATCACTTCATCATCACCCGTTAATACACCGGGAAAGTTCATCATCTCGCTCAAATATTTTACTTCCGGCTTCTCCAATAGCATTTTCACTTCCTGGCTGTTTAATGCAGCACCGGCCGTTTCAAAAATGGTTGCAGGCACACAACTCGGCGCGCCAAAATTGAATTTAAAATTTACTTCTCTCCCATTGGCAATCATAAATTCAACACCTTTTATGCCGCATACATTGGCAATTTCATGCGGGTCGCTTACGGTGGCTACCGTACCATGCACCACTGCCAGCCTCGCAAACTCTGAAGGCACAAGCATGCTGCTTTCAACATGCACATGACTGTCAATAAAGCCCGGGAGAATGTAAGGCAGCGTTTTATTTTCATTTCCATAAATTTCAACAGAAACAATCTTGCTGTCTTCAACAAATATTGCCGCTTCGTTTATGGTTTTACTTTTGATATTTACATAATTTCCTTTTACTGAAAAAGTATGGGGCATGTGATAAATTTATAACTGTAAAACTAAATTCAAATGTGGGTTTAAATATGATATATTTTTTTGAACAGGTTATGACGATTAATACAGAATTTTTTTCAATGCTTTTATTCATGGTATTGGCGGAACCATAAAATATTTTACAAAGCTTGTCCATTTTTTAAAATCGCATTTGTTATATAGTTATCAAACAAATTTCTATAACGTGTTCTTTTATGAAGAAGAACAAAAAATTTATTTTATGGATGAATACATGTTAATCTTCAGGCATGAAGATGGTAAAAAAGTAGCATCGCCTGAACAAATACAAATCTGGATGAAACAAACAATGGACTGGATTGGAAGCATCGCCGCCCAGAATAAATTTGTAGCCGGTAACGGGCTTATTTTTGATGATGCCAAAGTGGTGCATCATAATAATGTTGTAACCAACGGGCCCTTTGGCGATATTAAAGAAACACTGGGTGGTTATCTTATTGTAAAGGCGGAGTCAATTGAAGAAGCCGTTGAATTTGCGAAAGGTTCACCGGTTTTACAGGGTCCGGGCAATACTATGGAAGTAAGAAGAATAGCCAGGAATGATGGTATGCATTAACAATTTAAATTCACTACTTCCGTAACAGGAAATGTTACGGAAGTTCTTATGGAAAGCCAGCAATTAATACCGCATTTATTCAGAACAGAATTTGCAAAGATCACCGCTGTTTTATGTAAACTTTTCGGCATTGAACATATTGAAACGGCAGAAGACATTGCAAGCGAAACTTTTTTATCGGCGCTTGAAACCTGGACTTATAAAGGCATTCCCCCCAATCCAGTTGCCTGGCTTTATATGGTTGCTAAAAACAAGGCGAAGAATCATATCGCCCGCAATAAAATTTTTACCGGCAAAATTCAACCACAGTTAAAAAATAATATTGACGACATTGAAACAATTGAAATAGACCTTTCAGAAAAAAATATTACCGACAGCCAGTTGCAAATGATGTTTGCCATATGCCATCCTTTAATACCCGCTGAATCGCAGATAGGCCTGGCGCTGCGCATACTTTGCGGCTTTGGAATAGAAGAAATTGCCAACGCATTTCTTAGTAATAAAGAAACGATCAGCAAAAGATTATTACGTGCCAAAGAAAAGCTGAAACAGGAAAATGTAATGATAGCTTTTCCATCACAGCAGGAAATATATAAGCGCTTACATAATGTGCTTCTCACTTTATACCTTTTATTTAATGAAGGATATTATTCTGAAAGCAAAAATATTGTGCTTCGCGAAGACCTTTGCCAGGAAGCAATGCGGTTAACTTATTTACTTGCGGATAATGAACAAACCAACCTGCCGCCTGTGAATGCGCTGCTGGCCTTAATGTGCCTGCAGGCATCGCGGTTTGCAGCCAGGAAGAATGAAAACGGTGAAATAGTTTTATACTACGACCAGGATGAAAGTTTATGGAACCGGGAACTTATAGCCAAGGGAATATATTACCTCCACAAAGCGTCAACAGGAGATACGATTTCAAAGTATCACATTGAAGCCAATATTGCATACTGGCATACGATTAAAAAAGATTCTGCGGAAAAATGGGATAACATCTTACAAATGTATAATCGCCTGCTGCAGCTTGAATATTCACCGGTTGCCGCATTAAACCGCACATACGCGCTTTCAAAAGTGCATGGAAAAGGAAGGGCCATTAAAGAAGCAGAAAAACTGCAGTTAACCGGTAATCAATATTATTACGCTTTGCTTGGAGAATTATATACAGGTATCGATAATACCAAGGCGAGATTAAATTTTGACAATGCCATTCAATTGGCTAAAACCCAGTCTGACAAACAAATTTTAATGAAGAAAGTTGATTTGCTTAATATGCATAATAATTCTTCATTAAGATAACCCGCAGTATTTTCATCAAAATTTTTGGAATGACCATACGGCAAAAAATAATGAAGATTTTGTACCCGCTTATTATGAAAAGGAATTCAAACAAGGTCATTTATTTTAATAAGCAACATGCTCAACCTGCCACATCCATCTATAACCTCCGTGTTGAATTAAATAATGGCAAAACAGAAAATCTTTTCTCTTTTAAAGGAAAAAAACTGATGATTGTAAATACCGCTTCCGATTGCGGATATACCAACCAATATAAGAACCTCGAAAAATTATACAAACAATACAATGTAACAATCATCGGCTTTCCGGCAAATGATTTTAATGAGCAGGGAAAAGGCAATGATGAAGCCATTGCTCAGTTCTGCAAAGTAAATTACGGCGTAACATTCCCCCTGGCTAAAAAGTCCGTCGTTATAAAAAAGCCAGGCCAAAATAAAATATTTGAATGGCTGAGTAATGAACATGAAAATGGCTGGCTGAATAAACCACCGGTTTGGAACTTCACCAAATATCTTATTAATGAAGAAGGCATGCTTACGCATTATTTTGAACCGGGCATTGATCCGCTAAGCAAAGAAATTATCAATGCAATTCAATCGTAAATTGCATTATCTATTGATGAATTATAAAGGGATTGCATGAATGAAACATTAAATAGGCCGGTACGTGTGCTGGTGGCCAAAGTTGGGTTAGATGGCCACGACCGCGGTGCAAAAGTTATAGCAACTGCACTGCGGGATGCAGGCATGGAAGTTATTTATACGGGCCTGCGCCAAACGCCGGAGATGGTTGTAAACACTGCGTTGCAGGAAGATGTTGATGCAATAGGCATAAGCATTTTAAGCGGTGCACATATGACGGTTTTTCCAAAAATCATAAAGCTGATGAAAGAAAAAGAGATGAATGATGTACTGGTAACCGGCGGCGGCATTATTCCTGATGATGATATGAAGGCGCTGCATGAAATGGGCGTTGGCAAATTGTTTGCGCCGGGCGCCAACACACACGAAATAGCGGTTTATATTAAGGATTGGGTGAAAGAAAACAGAAGTTTTTAAATTATAGAAAATGAGTTATCAAACATTACAAACATCTTTAGATGATACTGTTTACACGATCATCATCAACCGGCCTGATAAACTGAATGCATTGAACAGGACGGTGATAGAAGAATTAAGTGTTGCTATTGACGAAGTATATAAAAACGATCAAATAAAATCAGCCATTATTACAGGCGCCGGCGAAAAGGCTTTTGTAGCCGGTGCTGATATAAGCGAGTTTCTTAAACTTGATGGCGCAGCCGGCGAAGCACTGGCAAGAAAAGGGCAGCAAACGGTGTTTGATAAAATTGAAACCTGCCCCAAGCCGATTATTGCCGCCGTAAATGGTTTTGCATTGGGCGGCGGTTGCGAACTGGCATTGGCCTGTCATTTTATTATAGCAAGCAGTAATGCAAAGTTTGGCCAGCCCGAAGTAAACCTGGGGCTTATTCCCGGTTATGGTGGCACGCAAAGGCTTACACAACTGGTTGGCAAAAACCGGGCAATGCAGTTAATGATGACGGGCGAAATAATCTCTGCGGAAGAGGCACAGCAATATGGAATAGTAAATAAAATTGTTGCGCCTGCAGAGTTATTGAATGAAGTGAAAAAGATATCAGGTGTAATTAATACAAAAGCGCCGCTTGCTATTGCGAGGGTTATTGAATGCATTAATAACTTTGATCACACACAGCAGGGTTATGATTTTGAAATGAAAAAATTCGGAGAGTGCTTTGATACGGCTGACGCGAAAGAAGGAGCGGCCGCTTTTCTTGAAAAAAGAAAACCAGTTTTTTCTGGGAAATAAAGCTGAAACTTTGATGCCATGAAATACACCTGTACAAGGGAGTGACACAACCGTGATGCCATGAAATACTGCGGCCGGCTAAAAATATATAAATGAATAAATCAATGTTTTTTATTGCCATGACCTTCACCGCCCATGTTCATAATATCCCTGTCAAAAAGATAGAGGCCGCTTTTATCATCACCGATTAATTCAAGCTTATCATTACATTCCCTCGCAAGTCTTTCTTCTTCCAGCTGTTCATTTACATACCACTGCAGAAAATTATGAGTGGCATAATCTTTTTCCTTCAAACTCATATCCACCAGTTCATTTATGCTTTCACTCACCTTTACTTCATGTTTAAAAAGTTCTTCAAATGCTTTTTTTAAAGAAACAAAAGTTAAAGTGGGTTGTTCCAAAGCCGGCACTACGGCAAAACCGCCACGCTCATTTATATAAGTGATTAGTTTAAGCATGTGCATACGCTCTTCGTCGCTGTGTTTAAAGAAAAACTGTGTTACGCCTTTCAGGCCCGGTTGTATATCGGCCCAGCTTGCCATGGCAAGATAAGCCTGCGAAGATTGCGCTTCCATAAGAACCTGCCTGTTTAAGGCCTCCTGCATTGATTGGGATAACATAATAATGGTTTGGTGTAAAGAATTTATTTATACAAGTGTAAACAAATTTAACCGTAAAATGCGCAAGATGTTCCTATAAAAAATTGCCTTCGAAAAACCTGTACCGGCATTTTGTCTTCTTTATTACTTTCGCTTCAAACTAAATAATATTCAGTACGGTTTATTGGTACCCTTATTCAAATCAAACACTATCGGCTGCCTGTATCACATATTCGCACAAATGCCTTCGGGCAAACTACAAAAATCTGCTCTGGCAATTCTGCTTTGCTTTGCATTCTTATGTGGTAATACACAGCAGTCAAACTGGCTCGCAGGATTATGGAAAGAAAAAACAGATCCCAGACTCAATTCGAAAAATTTAATCATTGACAGTGTTAAAGGCAGTTCTTTTACAGGAATAACTATTTTTAAACAGAAAGGGCTGCCCGTGATCATTGATATAAAAGGCAGCTATACAACAAGCCGGTTTGTTTTTAAGGGCATAACTGTTCTTTCAGGTGAAACATCCCAAAAAGATTACACGCCGCAATGCCTTTCCTGCGTTACGGAAAATAATTTAACGATTAAGGAAGACAGTCTTTTGTTAACCAGCCGCATCATTGCATGCAATGATAGCTGCAATGGCGTAGATATTTATTACCGGCTGCTGTGTGAATTTGATGAAGCCACGCAATTATACCTTGTAAAAAATTTTGGTTCAGGCAGCAACATACAATCTTTCGTTCCCTGCAAGGAAACGCCTGAAGCATTGGAAGAAAAGAAGCGCCTGAAACAAATAGAAGACTCCACGACAAACCTTGTTTTAATTGCACAACTGCGAAAAAAGAGGCTGGAAGAAAGATTGGCATTTGAAGCTGATGAAAGAGAGAAGCTGAAACAGGATTCACTTAAATCTGTAGCATCCTATAAGCAAAAATATGAAAAGGGAATCGCAGATTCTTTGCAGGCTATCGCAAAATTAAAAGAACAACGAAAGTTAGATTCTTTAAATGAAGCAGCTGCTAAAATCAAACAGCAACATATTGAGGATTCTATTGCTGCCGTGAAAAAGCGGCAACAGCAAATTGCAGATTCCCTTCAAGTAATTGCAAAACTAAAAGAACAGCGAAGGTTGGATTCCTTAAATGAAATTGCCGCCAAAATCAAACAGCAGCATATTGAAGATTCTATTGCGGCCGTAAAAAAAAGGCAACAGCAAATTGCAGATTCCCTTCAAGTAATTGCAAAAATAAAAGAACAGCGAAGGTTGGATTCCTTAAATGAAATTGCCGCCGTAAAAAAGCGGCAACAGGAAATTGCAGATTCTTTACGGGCAATTGCCAAAATAAAAGAACAACTAAGGTTAGATTCTTTGAATGAAATAACTGCTAAAATCAAACAGCAACATATTGAGGATTCTATTGCTGCCGTAAAAAAAAGGCAACAGCAAATTGCAGATTCCCTTCAAGTAATTGTAAAGCTAAAAGAACAACGAAAGTTAGATTCTTTGAATGAAGCAGCAGCTAAAATCAAACAGCAACATATTGAAGATTCTATCGCTGCCGTAAAAAAAAGGCAACAGCAAATTGCGGATTCTTTGCAGGCAATTGCAAAGCTGAAAGAACAACAAAAATTAAATGCGGTTAATGCACAGCTTTCAGAAAAAAGAAAAAAACAGATAGCAGATTCTTTGGAAAACATTGCAGCCATAAAGCAGCAACGCACCAAAGACTCCCTGAGTAAAGCGCTTGCTGCGAAAGAACAGCGGGCAATACTTGACTCTTTGGAAACAGCAAGGGCAAAGCCTTCAAGCATTAAAGACAAAGTGCTGGAAGAAAGGGGTAATGTATTGTTGGGCGCTTATCACATTACAACGCCCGATATTGTGGTTGACCTGTTTGATAACGGCGAAATTGATGGCGACAGAATATCTGTTTATCACAACAATAGGCCGGTAGTTAATAATGAACTTCTTTCTACAAAACCTATAACTTTTACTATTCATGCCGATGCATTAAACCGTCAGCATGAATTTATTTTGGTCGCCGATAACTTGGGAGACATATCACCAAACAGTGCCCTTATGCGTATTACAGTTGGCAAAGAAACATATAAGCTGTTTGTAAAAACAGATCTTTCTACCAATGCCAAAATCATCTTTTATTATGATGGCGATTAAGAAACTGTTGACAGATTATTTTGTTCACAGATTTAGCTTGTGCAATAAGCCTGTGTTTTGTAGTTACTGAAGGAGTCTGCCGGTTACTTTTCCTTTTCAGGCAATTGCTATTTTCTTCAATTGCTTTATCCAGCCATTACACAACAAAAGAATGATAAGCGCAACAACCGCAATAAATGCATCAACTAAAGACCACCAGAATGGTATATCACGTAACCGTTCCCAGCACAGTGCCATCACCATGCTAAATGCAGCTGTAATAATGCCCCACTGCACCACCCATTGATTTTTTACAGGATCTTTTAACGGGCCAATGAAGGAAATTGCAATCATTAAATGCGCAAATGCAAGCCAGTCAAAACCATACCGCATAAAAGGATAATTTTTGGCTGTATCATTTATCCCACTATTTACGTAAGTCCACCAATCGCGAAGGAATGGCGGCAGCGCATCGGGATTTGACAGCAAGATTTTTAACTCCGCCTGCAACGGTATTGCAGAAATACCATTCAACAATAAACCGATAATGATAAAAACTACAGCAGTCCTAATTTTACGGCGAAGCCTGGTTTCATCGTTTTCTGTATTTGGCATTTGGGAAGAATTTAGTTGTATGAAGTTACAAAACTTGTATCATCATGTTATTGTCAATCCCTGCATCTGCTGCAACTGTGTACACTTTATAATTGTATTAGGTAAAATACAAAGTGAACCATAGTATTTCATTTTCAATAAAATCTTTGTGCTGCTTTTGTTTTTGTTTATGCTAAAAAATTATGTACCTGCATGGTTTGCTTCAAATGTTTAAAAGTTCATCATAACAATATCAAATCCTTTATCTTCCGCCTAAAAAATAATATGACACGCTGGGGAATTTTAGGCTGTGGCCGCATAGCAAGAAAATTTGCATCAGACCTTAAGCTCGTTGAAGATGCAATGCTCATTGCCTGTGGCGCACGCAACGCTGCATCAGCAGATGCGTTTGCCAAAGAGTTCAATATAAAACATAAACATTACAGCTATGAAGCATTGGTAAAAGATGATGAGGTGGATGTGGTATACATAGCCACACCACATAGCCATCATCATGAACACGCACTGTTGTGCATTAATAACGGTAAAGCCGTGTTATGCGAAAAAGCATTTGCCCTTAATTATGCACAGGTAAAGGAAATGGTTGATGCAGCACGCGATAAAAAAGTTTTTTTAATGGAAGCTGTGTGGACAAAATTTTTGCCGCCATTTAATAAAGTGAAACAACTGATTGATGACGGCATGCTGGGCGATATAAAAAGCCTGCTTGTAAATTTTGGCTTTAAAGCACCGCCGGATGCACCGCAACGTTTGCTTGATCCTTCATTGGGCGGCGGCACTATACTTGATATTGGTATTTATAATGTATTTACGGCTTTGTTCTTTTTAGGCAAGCCTGATATTATAACAGCAGAAGCAATATTAACGGCAGGGAACACCGATGAACAATGCGCTGTTACTTTTAAATATAATGATGGAAGGCTGGCGCAATTGTTTTCAACTTTTCTATCCGATTGTACAACGGAAGCAGACATTTGCGGAACCAACGGCCGCATACGCTTAACCTCCCGCTATTATACACCCTTTGCAACTATTGAATATTATCCCGGCAGGCTTGATACGAAACAAATTATTGATACAGGCAGGCCTGAAGAAGGATTCGGCTATCAATACGAGGCAAGACATGTAAGTGAATGTTTGAAAAAAGGATTAACAGAAAGCCCCGTAATGACATTCGCAGATTCTTTATCGCTTATCGAAACATTGGATGCTATAAGAAAAAAAGCAGGCATTATTTACGCTGTTGATGAACAATTGTAATAAATTGTCGTTTTTTTAAAATAAAAATTTTTAAGCTTAAATAATTCTCTATGATGCATTCAAACAAACGAAAACTTAATTTCCTGCTATTTATTGCTGTATGTGTTTTTATAAGTGTTGCCGCAACCAAACCCTCTGCCAGCATTAAAAACAACACCAGCTTAAGCGATACAGGTTTATTTAAAAACCTTAAGGTTTTACCGAAAGATATAAGCAAAGAAGACCTCGAGAAAGTAATGCATGGCTTTAATAAAGCTTTGGGTGTACGGTGTAATTTTTGTCATTCACCAGGCGCCAATGGTAAAATGGATTTTTCCAGTGATGCAAAGTCTGAAAAAGACATTGCCCGTTATATGCTTAATATGACGCACGAAATAAACATGAAATATTTCAACCCGGAAAATTCTCAAAGGCCGGATACTATTTCTGTTGTAAAATGTGTAACCTGTCATCACGGTAACCCACATCCAGGAGATGCAGTTTTGCCGGATGATGATCATGGTAATGCACCGCCGCCTCCTCCGCCACCACCACCTGCCGGCCATGACAGTAGCGGTAATACGCCGGATCATCAATAAGTTTGTATTTATATAAATAAAACAATAGGGCTGCAACATCGCAGCCTTATTGTTTTAAATGGGAACATTCAGGTTAAAAAAATCAATTGGAGGTTTGATTTTTTCCCGTTTGCAATATTTAATAACCCGGGTTTTGCACCAGCTTATTATTTTGGGCAATTACCGGCTGAGGAATTGGATTTAAATACATTTTCATATTAAATACATGAGGATGATTTAAAGGCACTACTTCATACTTCCAAACACCACTATTATCAGCAGGTGATGTATTGGTAATCTTCATTGCATGTTTATCCACATTCATTACCTGGTCGGCAATTTTCCACCTGATGATATCATAAAACCGCTTGCCTTCAAAGCATAATTCTACTCTCCTTTCATGGTGAATAGCGCTACGCATTTCGTCCTTGCTCAGGCCGCTTGCAAGAGGAGGAAGATTTGATCGTTGCCTTATTTTATTAATGGCATCATATACTGATTGGTCGGGGCCTGCAACCTCATTTTGAGCCTCTGCATAACCCAATAAAACTTCGGCGTAGCGGAAATAGATATAATTGGCGCCACTGGCCGGGCCGCCGCCAGGACGCACAAGCGGGTTCAGTTTTTTCTTAAAATAATAACCCGTATTTCCTACGTCATCACTTGCAAAATCAATCTGGTTTTTAGAAGGATTTACTTCATTTATGCGGGTATAAATGGTATCCTCTTTTGTCATCCAGTCCATTTTGTAAGGAGCGCCGTCATAAACTATCCACTTATAAAACCGGCGTTCACGGTTTGTGTAAGGATGCTGGGGATCATAACCGGAAGTGGGATCAGTGATTGCTTTTCCATTTGCCATAAAAAACTGGTCAACCAATTCCTGGGTAGGATCATAATTACCCCACGTGTAGTAAGCGCCGTTAATCCAAACAGGGCCGCCGTATTGCTCGAAAGTGGAACCCATTGTGTTAGGAACATATTGCCTGTCCCAAATTACTTCAGAATTATATTCATTTGCTTCGAACCAAAGTGTTGAATCATCCGGGAACAATTCATAAGGAGCGCCGTTGCCATAATCATCTATAAATTTTTTAAAAGTAGCGGCAGCGGCAGCCCACCGTCCCTGATCTACATCGCCAAAACCTGCCACTTTATTTGGGTCAGGCCCTCCGGGCGCTGATGTTGAATTATAAGTTGGGCTGGCGGCATTCAGTTCAAGCCATCCTTTCAGCATTAAAGCGGCACCAAGGGTTGCTCTGCCTGCATTCGGATCTCCCTGGCTGTATTTTTTGGCAAGATACCCGTTATTAACTACCGTATCTAATGATGATGTGAGGAAGTTAAACGTTTCGGCATAAGTACTTCTTGCTTTAAATAAAGTGGTACTGTCATCGCGGGTTTGCGGTTCAGTAATAATGGGCACCCCCCCTAAATGAAGAAAAAGATTACTGTAATAAAAAGACCTGAGAAAACGAACTTCATCCAGTCTTTTATTGTACCAATCGTCGGAAAAATTATCCTTGTTTTCACCTATTTTCTGAATAAAGAGATTACACTTCCTGATGGTGTTATAAGCATCGGTCCAGTTAAACCGGCTAATATCTGCCGGGCCTGCATCGCCGCCCCAGATGCTGTAATTTGTAGATGCGGGATTAATAATTCCCTGTTTAAAATTCCAGGAGCCATAATAAAAACCTGCATCGTTATCATCCGTGAAATTATCCAGGTTTTCAGGAGCATTATATAAATCCGGCAGGTTATTATAAATGTCGTTCAAAAAGATATCGGCATTGCCTTCCGAAGCCCATTGTGTGTCATCTGTTAATTTCGTTTTGTCGGCATTCTCAAGAAAATCTTTTTTGCAGGAGTATAAACAAATAGCAATTATTAGTATACAGCTGTAAAGAAGAAAATTATTATTAGCTGATTTCATCTTTATTAATTTTAATTTTTTAGAAAGAAGCGTTTAAACCAAAAATAAAAGCCTTCTGAAGCGGGTATCCTGTTTCACCGTTCGTTTGCGGATCAGTGAATTTAAGATTGCTTATCGTAAACACATTTTGTCCTGTGGCATATATTCTCAGGCTTGTCATACCAAGTTTTTTGCTCAGGCCTGCAGGAAATGTATATCCAATCACGCCCGTTTTTAACCTGATATAGGATGTGTTTATAATCCAGAAATCAGTAGCCTGGTTATTGTTGCTATACGGAGACTGGTTGGCCCTTGGGTATTTGGCATGCTGGTGATCGGAGGTCCACCGGTTATTATAATATTCGTATGTGGAATTGCTGTTATTGTTATTGAACGGAATAGTTATAAAACCCCTTATATCGCGGCTTGACATGGATGAGCCCTGGAAGAATAAAGAAAGATCAAATCCTTTCCATGCTGCGGAAATATTTGCTCCATATGTAATGGCCGGAATATTTGGATTACCAATTACAGTTTCATCATACGAATCAATTTTTCCATCGCTCTTGCCATCCGGGCCACCCAGGTCAGCATACTTAATATCGCCGGGATGCAATTCACCAAATTGAACTATATCATAGCCATCATCGCCGTTTATAACGCCATCGCCATTTTTGTCATCGGATGTGTTAAACAAACCAAGCGAATGGTATCCAAAAAGTGTATTCAGCGCACGGCCTGTCCTGCTGCGTTTGGGATCGTTTTTAGTTACAGAAGTTTCAAATACCTGTATCATTTTATTTTTGGCATAACTAAAGTTTGCGTCAATCCCAAGCTGAAGCCCGTTACCAAGTGTTTTATGGGAACCCACTGTAATTTCAAACCCGCGGTTTTTCATCACACCTGCATTTTCCTGGGCAAGGCTTAAACCATATTCCACCGGAACTGTAACCTGTGGCGGCAACAGCATGCCGGTTCTTTTTTCATTGAAATAGTCTGCTTCAATCCTCAGCAAACCTCTCCATATATTTGCCTCAAAACCAATGTCTGCTTTGTTTGCAACTTCCCATGTAATATAGGGGTTTGCTTCTATGGGCAGGTAAGAACCTTGTACAAGCCTGCCGCCGCCAAACGCATAGGCATTGCCATACAGGTTATAGCCATTTAAATATTGAAATGGATCTCCTGCCAGGTTACCGGATTTTCCCCATGAAGCCCTGAGCTTTAAATAATCGATATTTCTTACGGATTGAAAGAATTTTTCGTTGGACACAACCCAACCGGCAGAAAAAGCCGGAAAGTAAGCCCACCTGCTTCCGGGTGCAAAATAATAGTGCCCATCATACCGGCCTGAAGCCTCCAGTAAATACCTGTTATCAAACCCATAATTTAACCTGTAAACATAGCCTATCTGGCTGCCCGTAGCAGATCCTCCGCCATTATCATAATCATTCCTGTCAGAACTGCCAAGGCTAAGCTCATCAACATCAACAGCAAAATTGTTTCTTCTTGCATTAAAGTTTAGTTGCTTGTTATTTCTTGCTTCAGCCACTACTAACCCGGTTATTTCATGCTTCCCAAATGTGTTATGATAGTTCAAATAACCCTGGTAAGTAAACGTGTTGTTTTGCCAATAGTTTTCATTAAGCCAGGTATAGGTAGCTGCGCCGCCTTCCTGTGATGAAATTTGCTGCGTATAAGTATATGGAGTGGTGCTAACATCCTGCGACCAGTAAATAAAAGGTTTATGCCATTGCTTTTCAAAGTAGTTATAAGGGTCGTAACTGAATGCTCCTTTAATGCTCAACCCTTTTATAAAAGGTAGTTTCTGATCAATAGATATAGTACTCAGCAGGGTTGTAGTATTTCTGTAATAATAACCCCCCGCATTTAAAACGCCTAATGGTGCATTGCCTGCAAATTCTCCCCAATAACCATTGCTGTATAAAAGATTAGCTATGGGAATAAATTTATAGGTAGCCCTGAAAAGGTTATCTGTACTGGAGTTAGCATCCACATTATCGGTCTTCTGATAAGAACCATTTAATGACAGGGAAACGAGGGTGGTTGGAGTAACATCCACATCAAGGTTCACATTAAAATTGTATCGCTGGTATCCCACAGGGTCAAACATACCTTGCTGGTTAAAATAACTTAAGCCGGCAAAATATCGCACACTGTTTGAACCGCCACGAAGCTGTACATCGGCCTGGGCCATTGGCGCATGCATTTGCACCACGGTATTCAAGGCATCACTGATAGGATATAAATCGGGATCTTCCGCATTTTTTTGTGCGTATGTATCAATCAATTCCTGGGAGAATTGTAAAGTCGAGCTGCCCGGGTTTTCATTCAGGTAAGCTTCGTTACGAAGCCGCATATAATCCTGTGCGCTGAGCATTTTAGGAATATAGGTAGGCTGCTGGTCTCCATAATAGCCACCAAAAGTTAATGTAGGTTTAGATGCATTCCCTCTTTTTGTTGTAATAAGAATTACGCCGTTGGCGCCACCAAGGCCATAAGGGGCAACTGCAGCCGCATCCTTCAGAACGGTTACCGAAGCAATAGTATTGGGGTCAACCTCATTGATGTTATTGCGGATAACGCCATCTACCACAATTAAAGGATTGGCATTTCCGGTTGTTGCAATGCCTCTGATATAAATGTCAGGGTTATCGGCACCGGGGCGGCCTCCGTTTGCATTCATCATTACACCGGATACCCGGCCGGCAAGTGAATTTGAAACATTGGCAACCGGAGCTTCAGCCAGCTCCTCTCCTTTTACAGTAGATATGGCAGCAGTAGATGAAAGCTTTTTTTGCGTACCATATCCAACTACAATTATCGTTTGTAATGAAGCATCCAGGGAAGTAAGTTCAACAACAAGATTACTGGTTGAGCCATTTACGGGTACTTCCTTTGTTGTATATCCTACATAAGACACGACGAGCACTGCCGTTTGGCCTAGAATATTGATGGTAAAACTACCATCGGCAGCACTTGCAGTGGCATTTGACTTTCCTTTTTCAGTAATAGTAGCGCCCGAGAGCCCAACACCTTTGCTATCGGTTACTTTACCAGCCACCGTAAATAAAGCTGAAGAAGCTGGGTTGTTTTTATGATTTACATCTCTTGCAAATGATGTTATGCAGCAGGTAATAAAAGCAAATAGAAAACAATGTTTAATCCAAAATGGATTGCTGAAAATAAGCTGTTTGGTAGTGATATTTTGCATAAAGTGTTTTTTAATGAATGCAATCGTTAAAAGCACATAAGTTTAAAATCATTGTTGTTGATTAGAATATTTTCTCTTACACTAAAGCGCTTTAGAATATGCTTTTTACTCACCTGGATTTAGCTGGGATTGTATTATCCAAAAGATTTTCGTCCAGGTTAGCCGCCTATTAGTTTGTGAAATATTCATTTGCAGTTTGTCAGGTTTTATTCATGATGTATAGATTTGGTGAAACAATTACTATTCTTTATAGGATGTTTACAGCAGAAGCCTATTGCTCTTAATTGAATAATTAAAATTTATTAAACAAAAGCAGCCTGGCTTTGCTTTATTCGCCTGTAACGCATGCTGTTTAATAAAAGCCAATAATTATATCCCGGCTATTTTTTACAAATGCATTATTTTATTCCTATATGTAGTGTGGCTTTTTTATATAAAACCGCATATTTTATACATACTTGAACATATACCCTAAATGATAAAAGCAAGCCTATTGTTCGTTATCAGGTGCAACCGTCTTCGGGAAGCAGGAAGCTTCCGGCTTTAATTCTCATTGGCTTAATAGAAACCGATTGCAAAAAAAATTAATTATTATTAAAACTGGCTACGTTTTATTTTGAATTCTCGTATGGCTTTGATCAGGTTTCTATAATAAAAGTTGGCTTTCGTGGTTAAAAGTAAGATTTTATTTGATTTAGCAACCGATTACGTAATTTTTTTTTATTTTCTCAGCTTCCATTGCCTTTATCTTTTTAACGCCTTCCTCTTTGCTGTTCATAAAAATGAAATCATCATGAATAATCCATCAACATTTTTGCCGCATTCTACTTAAATGTTTTACCCACTTTCTGTAATCGGGGTTGCTGTAACAAAATGTTTGAACGTGATTAACGCACGCAACCGGGTCACCAATAAATTTTGTTGTAAATATGGCAATGAGGCTGCAGCAGCGCAGCCTCATTGCCATTACGGTGAATTATATACTTAACATGTCAACGGTTACGGCATAATTCTTCCTTTTTTAAACCGAAAATTTGTAATCGATTGCAATCCTATTTTATTTTAAAAACCCGGAATGAATGAGGCTTCAGTGTAAATGTGTAAACATTCTTAGCGCTCAGGTTTTTCTCGGTATAGCTAAAGCCGGGCTTTCTCAATTCGCTATTTATAACTGCACCTGAATTCATGTCTGTAATTGTATTAAATGATGTGGGCGTTACAGCTTTTACTACTGTTTCCGTATCAAGAAAAGATTCAGCAATGAATGTATTGTTATCATATACATACAAACTTATTTTAGAAGGGCCTTCTATCTGCACATTGAGTTCGCCGCCCAAAACCTGGCGGATTTTATTTAATGCTTCAACGGGCAAATTGTACAGGTCTGAAAAATTATCCGGGATAGTTAATATATACAAATGGCCCTTTGAATAATCTGCCGTGTGCAAAATGGGCCAGCCATTATCTCCGCTGATGCCTGAAACAATTTCCCAGGAATCATTGGTAATGTAATTTATCTGCGGAATAAGAACAGGCTTATCGGCATGTATCAAATGAAATGTGCCTGCAGTGTAATCCTGCACTATGGCTTTCCTGTCTGTATAACGCAATTCAACAATATCATTCAGTTTATCCTGTATATTTTTAAGTAACCCCGATGTTATTACAACGGTTTTACCATCAGTCAATTGCTTTTTTATTTTATCAACGATCTTATCATCAAACTTTGCTTCTTCGGTTAATAAAATAATACTGTCTTCTGCAGGAAACTCAGGCCGCATATCCATTGGCAGGCCAATCATTCCCAAAAAATTCTGCAAAAAATCTTCTCCAACAGAATGATAAGGCTTATAACTTTTTATACCAACCGGATTTCCCAGCGCGCCTAAAAATTTGTCTATTTTTTCAAATGTATAACCCGCAAACCTTGCAATGGTTGTTGGCCTTGCAGGTGCGCCGCCGTTATAATTCTGCGGCTGCATCATTTCGTCATAATCAAAGCTCGTATGCTGCCCCTGCCATGCGGCGCGGTCGGTTGCAGCTATCGGCCTTGTTATACTTCTGAAATCAAACAAGGTTTGTTCACGTGCTTTTGCAAACAAGGTTATCCAGAGCTGTTCCGCATACCTGTCAGCATAATTACTGGCGAAAGGGTCAACCCATCCGCCGCCATTTTTGCCCGGGGCAATATTTTCATAATAACGGATAATGTTATAACCAAGATAAGGCTGCAGGTGCTGCGCAGATGTTACCGCATCCCTTGTTTCAGTACCGGTATAAACGCCGTCAAAAATTTTGGGTTCTGTTTCAAGATTAAAACCCATGCCGGCAAAATGTTCATACCAGTTTGGATACTTTACAATCACTTTTACTTTTGGATTAGCCGCTTTTGCAGGATCAACGATCAGGCTTTTTGCAGCTTCCGTCATCAGGCTTAAACGGTATTGTGTCCACCTCCTGTCGCCTTTATCTTTTATAGCGCCGTCATCTTTGCAGTTGGTAAAAAAGAAATCATCAAGAATAAACTCATCAAAATTTTTAGCCGTGTACTCACTTAAATGTTTTATCCATTTTCTGTCATCAGGATTGCTGTAGCAAAAAGTTTGAAACCGGTTAGGCTCGCTTATCGTCAAAGTAATGCCCCCAGCCACTTCAATGCCCCTGTCCTTAAAAAATTTCTTGGCAATATTTAAGGTATCCTGGTTCACTACAATAAGGTCGCGGTGAGTTTCAAGGTATACTTTGTCAACCTTTAGCTGCCTTGAAATTTCATTCCAGAGTGGCTTTAAATAATTATTGGTATCACCCATCTGTCTAACCTCATAGGCGCGGCAATAAACAGATACTTTGAAGTTATTATAATGCTGGGCAGCACAACAATAAGACAACAGTGTGCACACAAATACAGCAAACAGTTTCATATAAAATTTTAAAAGATAAAAGCAATAGTTATTTATTAAAAGTTACCAGGATGCATGTAAAGCTCCGCTAAAATAAGAGAAAATCCAGATTTAATGCAATCGGTTACAGTTTATTTACTACATTGCCTTTTTAAATAGTAAAACAAACTTTGCCAGAGAATTGTTTGCAAAACGGTGCGTTTGCGAAGCCACTGAACCTGCGCTATATTTTAAGTGTGCAAGCCAGTCACTGGTTTTTAATGTCGGCCTTTATAATTTACTGCATGAAGATTAAATTTATTTTTTTACTCTGTTCGGCAATTGCTTTTTCGGTTACTTCCTATACACAGGCTTTTATATCGGAAAAAAAAACAGGTGCAGATTTCCCGGTTGTTGCAGCATCACAAACAACTTCCATATATGTTGATGAACATGATGACTGGCTTGTGCATAAAGCTGCTTCTTTATTACAGCACGACATAGAAATGATAACCGGCAAAAAACCCAAAGTGATTGCATCATTGCCACCATCAGCAGACAATATTATTATCATTGGAACAATAAATGGTTCATCAACAATCAATCAATTAATAAAAGCAAAAAAGTTAAAAGTTGATGCAATAAAAAATCAATGGGAAGCTTTTAAACTGCAAACCATCAGTGATCCCGTTAAAGGGATAAAAAACGCATTAGTGATTGTTGGCAATGATAAACGCGGCGCAGCTTACGGTGCCTTCACATTATCAGAGCAGGCAGGCGTATCGCCCTGGTACTGGTGGGCAGATGTGCCCGTAAAGAAGAAAGCGGAATTATATGTAATCAAAGGCAATTATACTTATCCATCACCATCAGTTAAATACCGTGGTATATTTATTAATGATGAAGCGCCTGCATTCAGCGGCTGGACAAAAGAAAAATTCGGTGGCGTAAATCATTTGGTTTATGAGCACATGTTTGAGTTATTGCTTCGCTTAAAAGCAAATTATTTATGGCCTGCCATGTGGGGCAATGCATTCAATGATGATGATACGCTAAACCCGGTGCTTGCCAATAAGTGGGGAATTGTTATGGGTACATCGCATCATGAGCCAATGCTGCGTGCGCAGCAGGAATGGAAACGTTATGGCAGCGGTGCATGGGATTATACAAAAAATGATTCTGTTTTGCGTGCTTTCTGGAAAAAAGGTATTGAAAATATGGATCATCACGAAAGCATTGTTACCATTGGCATGCGCGGTGATGGCGACATGCCAATGACGAAAGGCACAGCCATCAGTTTACTCGAGAAAATCGTTGCCGATCAAAGAAAAATAATTGAAGAAGTTACCGGGAAGCCGGCCGGTGAAACACCACAGGATTGGGCATTGTATAAAGAAGTGCAGGATTATTACGACCAGGGTATGCGTGTGCCCGATGATGTTACTTTACTCTTGTGCGATGACAACTGGGGCAATATCCGCAGGCTACCAAAATTAAACGACAAACCACGCAAAGGCGGCTATGGCATTTATTACCATTTTGATTATGTAGGCGGGCCGAGAAATTATAAATGGATCAACACCAACAATATTGCAAGGGTTTGGGAACAAATGCACCTTGCTTACGAATACGGAGCACGGCAGATATGGGTTGTGAATGTGGGTGATTTAAAACCTATGGAGTTTCCTATCTCTTTCTTTTTAGACTATGCATATAACGTGAACAGCTGGAATGAAGATAATTTGAATGATTATTATTTGCAATGGGCAACCAAACAATTTGGTGGAGCTAATGCTGCAGGTATTGCAGGCATACTGGCAAAGTATGCACAATATGCATCCAGAAGAAAACCGGAATTATTAAATGCAAAAACATACAACATAGAAAATTTTAATGAAGCAGAAAGGGTTACAAACGACTGGGGTAGTTTACTGGCATCAGCAGAAAAGATAAACGATAAATTGCCATCCGAATACAGGAACGCATTTTATCAATTGGTGCTGCATCCTCTAAAAGCATATACCAACCTGCAGTATTTATATACGGCTGTTGCTTACAATGATTTTTATTACAAACACAACAACCTGCTTGCCAACAAATATGCAGATGAAGCGAAAAAGTTTTATGCAAATGATTCTTTAATAAGCCTTGAATACAATCAACTAAATGGCGGCAAGTGGAATCATATGATGGACCAAACCCATATTGGCTATACTTACTGGCAACAACCTGATAAACAAAAAATGCCAGAAGTGAAATATGTGCATGAAGAGTCAAAAAAGCTGTTAGACTCTTCTAAGCTCATCGTTAAGGATGTAACGCTCATAGATAGTGTACCGGATTTTGAATTAAGCGCTGAAGACACAGATAAAAATATTTTTTATGAACTGAATGGTGATGTTTCTATTGAAGCAGCACATTATACAAACAAAAAAGATGCACCAGGCATTTATTGGAAAATCATTCCGGGTATTGGCAGGGATGGCGATGGCATTACAACTTTCCCGGTAACAGCACCCACTCAAACAATCAATAAAAACACACCTCACCTTGAATATGAATTTTACACTTCCGATACAGGCGCATTTAAATTAAATGCTTACTTCTCTCCTACCTTAAATTTCCATAACAACTCAACCGGTTTGCAATTCGCCATTTCAATAGACGACGAAACGCCGCAAATTATTTCTATCAACAACGATGAAAACAAGCCGCGTGTATGGGATAACTGGGTTGCCAATAACATCATTATTAAAACAACCAATCATTCGATTATTAAAAACGGAAAGCATACAATAAAATATTGGATGATAAGCCCTGCGGTCATCCTTCAAAAAATAGTGCTTCATTTTAATGATTTGCAGCCATCTTACCTGGGCCCTGAGGAAACAATTTTTAAATCAACAAACAACTGACCATATGGCAAAAAAACTTTCCCGCATTCGTTCCTTTGCAGTCTTGATGCTGGCTTGCGGCATCACTGCTAAAAATGTCTCGGCGCAGGCAACACCTTCCTTAAAAGAAGTTTTTAAAAACGATTTTCTTATCGGCACTGCCATGAATACGCCGCAGATAGAAGAAAAGGATGCCGCTGCAGATGCACTCATCAAACAACAATTTAATGCCGTAACGCCGGAGAATATTATGAAGGCTGAAATAATCCAGCCCGGCTGGGATAAATATAATTTTGACGAGGCCGATAAACTGGTGGCTTATGCACAAAAGAACAACATCAAAGTAAATGCACATACGCTGATATGGCATAGCCAGTTGCCTGCATTTATGCGACGTATACAAAGCGCAGATTCTGTAAAAAAGTATTTTGAAAATCACATTACAACGGTTGCCGGCCGCTACGATGGCAAAGTGTATTCCTGGGATGTGGTGAATGAAGCTTTGAATGAAGATGGCACTTTGCGCAAGTCTGTTTTTCTTGATAAGCTCGGCGACAATTATATTGTTGAAGCATTCCGCCTCGCCCAAAAAGCAGCGCCGCATACAAAGCTTTATTATAACGATTATAATATTGAACAACCGAAAAAAAGAGCAGGCGCTATTGCCATTATTAAAAAGATACAGGCTGCCGGTGTACGCATTGATGGTGTAGGCATACAAGGCCATTGGAAAGCCGGCAGTGTCCCTTTAAAAGATATTGAAGAAAGCATAAAAACTTTTAGTGCTTTAGGTATCGAAGTAATGTTCACAGAGCTCGATTTAACGGTATTGCCCAACCCCTGGGATAATACAACGGCTGAAGTAAGTGCTACTGCCAAGAGCAGCAAAGAGATGAACCCTTATGCGGCTGGCTTACCTGATTCTGCTCAGCAAACACTTACTCAATCCTATGCAGATTTATTCAGGCTTTTTAGGAAATATAAAAAGAATATTAGCCGTGTTACATTCTGGGGCGTTAACGATGGACAATCATGGCTCAATGGCTGGCCCATTCCCGGACGTACCAACTATCCCCTGTTATTCGACAGGGATTTCAAACCTAAACCCGCTTTTTTCAGTGTGATTACAACGGCAAAGGGCCAGTAAATTTTATCTTTTAAAACCTATATATGAGTGTGCAGGATTCAACAGCAGTAAAACAAACAACAAAGCCTCCGGGCAGTTCACAGAAATTATCTGTACTTGAAAAGATTGGCTATAGCCTCGGCGATTTGGCCGCCAATCTTGTGTTTCAAACATTAATGACTTATCTCGCCTATTTCTACACCGATATCTATGGCCTTGAGGCCAATCATGCATCGGTGTTGATATTAACCGTTGGCCTTATTGCGGCATTTGGGTTTAATCCAATTATTGGTGCGCTGGCCGACAGGACAAGCTCTCGCTGGGGTAAGTTCAGGCCATGGATTTTATTCACGGCTATACCGCTCGGTGTAATTGCCTTGCTTGCATTTAGTACGCCAGATTTTTCTTATAAAGGCAAAGTGATTTACGCGGTTGTTACTTACACTTTATTGTTGCTGCTGTATGCCGCCAATAACCTTCCTTACTCAGCATTAAGCGGTGTTATTACCGGAGATATGAAAGAGCGCAACAGCCTATCCTCCTACCGTTTTGTGGCGGTAATGTTTGCGCAGTTTTTCGTGCAGGTTTTTATGCTGGCGATTATTGTATCGGCAGGCAACGGCGATAAATCTGTGGGCATAGAAAAAGTAATGACGTGGCTGGCCATCATCGGCACCATTATGCTCCTTATCACATTCTTTACCACCAGGGAACGCATTGTACCAAAGCCCGAACAAAAATCAAGTTTAAAGGAAGACTTAAGCGATCTTTTTAAAAACAGGCCCTGGGTTATTATGCTTGTGCTTACAACTCTCGTGTTTATAACGCTTGCTATGAAGGGCGGCTCTTATGTCTATTATTTTAGAAATTATGTTGATAAGGAAAGCCTCACCAGTTTTGTAACCCCTATCATCCATTTCTTTTCAGGCATCGGCCTTAATGTTTTTGAAGATGACCCTGTTTCAGCAGGCTTTGGTTTATTCAACGCAGGCGGTATCATTTTCATGATTGTTGGCATCACCTTATCAAAAAGATTTGCCGACAAATATGGCAAGCGCGATGTATTTGGCATTTGCTTATTCATCTCCACTTTATTCATACTGGCATTTGTTTTTTATCCGCCAACATCAATAAAAATTATTTTTTTATCGCAAATTTTACATGGCTTTTTTTATGGCCTCACCATACCGTTGTTATGGGCCATGATAGCCGATGTGGCAGATTATAGTGAATGGAAAAACAACCGCCGTGCCACCGCCATTATTTTCTCAGCAATGATGGTGGGTTTAAAAGCCGGCCTCAGCATTGGCGGCGCTTTGGTAACATGGATCCTTGGTTTGTATAACTATGTTCCCAACAGCGATGTGCAAACACCTGCAGCCATTAACGGTGTAAAAATGCTGGTGAGCGTATATCCTTCTATACCTTTTTTGATTGGCGCAGGACTTTTGTTTTTCTATGTCATCAATAAAAAAATGGAAGTGCAGATTGAAAGCGATTTAAAACAAAAACGAAACAGTTAAAACAACAAGTTGTTTTTTGATAAAGATGATGATACCGGCAAATGAACAGGTGGCATCACGGTTGCGTCGCAACACTGCATCAGCAGGAACGCTGTTGAGCTGAAGGTTGCGGTTCAATGTTTCATAAGCAAAAGCTCTTTTACAAAATTTTATTGTTGTTGATTAAGCTGATTATTGATATTGGTCTGACGCTTAATGCGTCTGACCAGGTTGTACGTAAATAAAATGATCGCGACTAAGGTTTGAAGAATAACAGCCGAAGAAACAACAATACAAAAGCTAAATCAGGGCGTGTGCACGGATGTGTGTATTATCATCCATGCTTGACTTTCTTGTTAGTTTTTGTGTCAAGACAAAAAGTAAAAAAAACATATAAACAAACATTCTTAATTAATGAAAAAGCTTTCCTTTAAACAGGAAGTTAGAGGAGGAAAATATCATGCCTGAAGAAAGTATAACACATATCAATTTTGAAGAGCTTAACAGCAAAGCCGTTGCGCAACCTTTGATCAGCCACATTTATACTGCCGATCCGTCGGCACATGTATTCAACGGAAAAATTTATATATATCCATCACATGATGTGGATGCCGGCGAAGCCTTTGATGATCTCGGCAGCCATTTTGCCATGGAAGATTATCATGTCATTTCAATGGATTCACCAACCGGCGAGGCCAGGGATAATGGTGTTGCCTTGCATGTAAACGATGTGCCCTGGGCGGAGAAACAAATGTGGGCGCCCGATGCCAATGAAAAAGACGGTAAATACTATCTCTTCTTTCCCGCAAAAGATCATAAAGGCATATTCAAAATCGGTGTAGCGGTCAGCGATTCACCAACAGGCCCGTTCACACCGCAGCCGGAAGCGATCAAAGAAAGTTTTTCAATAGACCCTGCCGTATTCAAAGATGATGATGGCAATTATTATATGTATTTCGGCGGTATCTGGGGCGGACAATTGCAACGCTGGCGCAGCGGCAGTTTCAATGCGGCACAACCGGAAAGCCCGGTAGCACATTTGCCAAATGATAAAGAACCTGCTTTATGCGCAAAAGTGGCAAAGCTTACAGATGATTTATCAGCGTTTGCAGAAACACCGAAAGATGTTGTTATTGTTGATGAAAATGGCAACCCCTTATTGCAGGGCGATAATAGCCGCCGCTTCTTTGAAGCATCCTGGATGCATAAGTATAACGGCAAATATTATTTCTCTTATTCCACCGGCGATACACATTTTATCTGTTATGCCATTGGTGATAATCCTTACGGGCCGTTTACGTATGCAGGCAGGATTTTAGAACCTGTTGTAGGGTGGACATCGCATCACTCGATTGTTGAATTTAATGGTGAATGGTATTTGTTTTATCACGACAGCAGTTTAAGCAAAGGTGTAACGCATCTGCGCAGTATAAAAGTTACAAAAATCGAATACGATGAGAACGGGTTTATAAAAACAATAAAACCTTATGGAGATTTAAAGGCCCTGATATAAGCATAGAATGCAATGCTCTTCAAATGCCGTTAATGTGTATTTATATTCAATGCGCCGCATGCTATCCGCAATAATGATAATAATGATTGCATGTATTTTGCATTTCAGTTTCAATAAAAAATTGTAATTAAAATATGAAAAAGGTTTTCCTCGCATTAATAATCCTGCTGCCTGCTTCAACCCTGTTTAGTCAGTCAACTGAGGTAACTATTCCTGGTTCGCAAACAAAAAAGTTCACTTCAACAATTGTGAACGGGCAGGAATATGTTTTGCAGATTTCCCTGCCTTCAGGCTATGATAAGAGTGATAAGAAATACCCGGTTGTTTACCTCATGGATTCGCAGTGGGATTTTCCGTTGTTAACAGCATTATATGGCCAGCAATATTATGATGGTTTTTTGCCTGAGTTGATTATCGTTGGCATCACGTGGGGCGGCCATCACCCAAATCCTGACAGTTTACGTTCCAGGGATTACACGCCTACTAACGAAAAGCGTTTACCGCAAAGCGGTGGTGCTGACAAATTTTTATCTGTTATAAAAAAAGAAGTGTTCCCGCTTATTGAAAGCAATTACCGGGTGGATGTGAATGATAAAACATTGGTTGGTTGTTCGCTCGGCGGCCTGTTTACCATGTACACTTTGTTTACCCATCCGGATATGTTTAACCGTTATGTGGCAGCAAGCCCTGCATTTACCTGGGATAATAATGTACTGAATAAATATGAAGAGCAATACCACACAAATAAATCTAATCCCCCGGCAAAATTATTCATGTGTGTTGGTGGTGTTGAGACAAGTGTACCAGGCTTTGAAAAACTAACGTCATTTTTAAAGGATCGTCATTATTCAAACCTGCAAATTGAAAGCAGGGTGTTGGAAAACACGGGGCATTCCGGTACAAAAGGCGAAGGCTATGCAAGAGGGCTACAGTTTGTTTTTAAACGGCCTTCGCTGCAATTGTCATCAACCATACTGGGGCAATACACAGGTAGCTATAAAATGAATGATGGAACAATCATACAAGTAAAACCGGAAAATGGTTCGCTGTCTGCAACCGTTGGCAATAATACATTCAAATTACTGGCAGCATCTGAAACCGATTTTTATATGACTTCATTTTTTTTGAAAATACATTTTGCAAAAGATGATAAAGGCAATATTTCAGGCTTTCATTTGGACCAATATGGTTCAGGTGAGTTTGTGAAGAAAACTGAATAAGCGCCATACAGACTGGTTCAGTCTTTTAGACTGAACCAGTCTTCAACACTGCAATACAAATACCTTCAACATAAAAAATTAAACGAAGCCTGCTTATAAAATATGAGACAACTGAAAACTAAATACGCACGAATGAATAGAATAATTATGTTTTGTTTTTGCCTGTTTGCAAGCATTATTGTTAACGCACAAATAAAGCTTCCGCAACTGATAAGAGACAGCATGATACTGCAACGCGATGCCAAAATAAATATATGGGGATGGGCTTCAAAAGGTGAAAAGGTAAGTGTAAAGTTTAATGGTAAAACGTATAAAACAACTACTGGAAACGACGGTAAATGGGCGGTGCAAATGGTGCCGCAAACAGCCGGTGGCCCTTATACAATGGATATATCGGGTAAGAACAAAATTACCCTGCATGATATATTGATTGGTGATGTTTGGCTATGTGCAGGCCAGTCGAATATGGTACATCAAATGATATTGCATGGCATTCGGTATGCAAATGAAATTGCCCATGCAAATAATAGTGAAATAAGACAATTTTGGGTTCCGAACATCACCAATTTAGAGGCGCCTCAAAACGATCTGCCATCAGGTTCCTGGAAGTGGGCCAACCCAACAGATGTACAGCAGTTTTCGGCAGTGGCTTATTTCTTTGCCAAAGCTTTGTATAAAAAATACCATATTCCTATAGGCATCATCAATGCAAGCTGGGGCGGCGTTCCCATAGAATCCATGATGAGTGAAGATGCATTAAAGGATTTCCCAAACATTCTTACAACAGTTGAAAAAAATAAAGACACGGGCTATGTAAATGAAACCAACCGCAAGGCATTTGCTGCTATGCAAGCGATGCCAAAGCCTGAAGATAAAGACATGCATGAAAAATGGTATGAGCCATCCTATGTTCCGAAAGGATGGCGTACCATCGCTATTCCAGGCTATTGGGAAGACCAGGGCGTAAAAGATTTAGATGGCATTGTTTGGTACAGGAGAGAAATTGATGTACCCGCATCAATGATTAATACATCAGCGAAGGTTTTTTTGGGAAGGATTGTAGATGCAGATGAACTGTACATTAACGGAACAAAAGTTGGCAGCACCGGTTATATGTATCCGCAGCGCCGTTATGCAGTTCCGGATGGTGTTTTAAAAGCAGGCAAAAATTTATTTGTTGTCCGCGTTACCAACAACTTTGGCAAAGGCGGTTTTGTGCCTGATAAGCCTTACCAGTTAATAGCAGGCAATGATACGATTGATCTTACAGGTTACTGGCAATATAAGGTTGGTGCTGTTAATGTGCACCGTAAAAATGGCGCGTTTACGCCAGCTATTGCTTTGCAAAACCAACCAACAGCTTTGTATAATGCTATGATAGCGCCGTTGGTTAATTACACTATCAAAGGTTTTGTATGGTACCAGGGCGAAAGCAATACAGACAGGTTTGATGAATATGCAAAGCTGCAACCCGCTATGATCAACGACTGGCGCAGCAAATGGCAACAGGGTGACCTGCCGTTTTTGTTTGTACAGCTTCCCGGTTTTATGGATTATAATTATCAGCCATCCGAAAGTAATTGGGCGGCCTTCAGGGAGGCGCAGGCCAAATCGTTATCCGTTCCAAATACGGCCATGGCAGTTGCCATTGATTTGGGTGAATGGAATGATATTCATCCGGACAGGAAAAAAGAAGTTGGCGACAGGCTCGCTTTAGCCGCTGAAAAAATTGCGTATAGTGAGAACATAGTTTATTCAGGCCCAACTTATCAATCGCAAACTATAGAAGGCAATAAGATAATAATATCATTTACAAATACAGGAAGCGGTTTGGCGACAAGCGATGGCGAAGCGCCTGCTGAATTTGCTGTTGCCGGTGATGACAAAAAATTTGTTTGGGCAAATGCGAAGATTGAAGGCAATACAATTGTTGTATCAAGCGATGAAGTACCGGCGCCAAAGTATGTGCGTTATGCCTGGGCTGACGATCCTGTTAATCCCAATTTAATTAATAAAGAAGGGTTACCTGCAGCACCGTTTGAAAGCAATATTCCCTGAGTGGACAGGATAGTTAAACTGGTTCAGTCTTTAAGACTGAACCAGTCTGTAAAAACTAAAAAAATTCATCAATGAATAAACTTTTGCTTATCGCAGTTACAGCATCATTCTTATATGTTACTTCTGCTGCACAAGACACCACCATTAACGGCATTGCTTATCCAAAACCATCAAATTTCACATCGCAGCAAAACCAGGAAAATATGATGCAGCAACTGGGCATTACCCAATTAAGGCCGGGACCAAGCGGGAATGAAGCAGCGCCCAATCATGCCAACTATGATACAACACTGGCTGACCCCTGCCCGCAACTGCCGGATATCCTCACCATGAAAAATGGCACAAAAGTAACTACGCCTGAAATGTGGAAAGCCCGCCGTGCGGAGATTATGGAAGATTATGAACGTGAAGTGTATGGAAGGATTCCGAAACATGTTCCAGCGGTGAAATGGGAAGTGAAAGTAACTGACCGTGAATTTATATTTCCGGGCTTTATACCAGTTATTGCAAAGCAAATTGTTGGTCATGTAGATAACAGTTCTTACCCACTGGTGAATGTTGATATTAAAATGATGCTCGTAATTCCCATGAATGTCAAAGGCCCTGTGCCTGTGCTGATGATGTTCGGGCAGCCGTCTTTTCCGGCGCCTGCGCAACCATCGAATGATGATATGGAAATATTAAATGCAACCTTTAAAGAACTGATGATAAAAACCAATCCTGCTGTAAAAGCTATTTTTGATAAGTATCCTGCTTACACAGCCATCACAAAAACCAGCGTCAATTTTTTCGCACCACCACGTGTGGGAGATGCGCCGCCAACGGAACAATTGCTGGCGGCAGGCTGGGGTTATTGTACAATAGAACCCGGCAGCATACAGGCCGATAACGGCGATGGTTTAACCAACGGCATTATTGGTTTGGTGAATAAAGGGCAGCCACGTAAACCCGATGACTGGGGCACATTGCGGGCCTGGAGCTGGGGTGCAGCAAGAGCATTGGATTATCTTGAAACAGACAGTTTGGTGGATGCAAAAAAAGTGGGTATTGAAGGTGTATCAAGATATGGAAAAGCAGCATTGGTTACGTTAGCATTCGAGCCGCGTTTTGCAACAGCGTTAGTGGGTTCACCCGGAAAAGGAGGCGCTACTTTATTGCGGCGCAATTACGGCGAAGCCGTTGAAAGCCTTACCGGTGGAGAGTCTTACTGGATGGCTGGCAACTTTTTAAAGTATGGCACGGAAGCATCCAAATTTGGTAAGATGACCGGTTGTGATTTGCCAGTTGACGCGCATGGATTAATTGCCCTGTGTGCGCCGCGGCCTATGTTTTTGAGTTATGGTATCCCTGAAAAAGGTGATGCTAACTGGCTTGATCATCGCGGCAGTTATAAAGCCATTATTGCTGCCGGCGCTGCCTATAAATTGCTGGGCGCAAAAGACCTTGGCGTTTCCAATGATTATATGAAAGAATATATGCCGCCTGTTAATGTTGGCTTATTAAACGGACAGCTTGCCTGGCGCCAGCATGATGGCGGCCATACCGATGCGCCTAATTTTAAATATTTTATTCCGTGGGCTAATGAGATGTTGGGATATGAAAAGAAAGCACGGTAAATAAGGGTTTATATAATATTTATTAAGATGGCCCTGTTCATAAGTTTATAAGCTGTTTAACTCCCCGTTTCAGCCTAAACAAGTCAAACCCGGTAAACTTGTAAACTGCTTACAGGGTATAATATCCGGTGTTGCTCTCCGGCATATATTTATTTAACTGCAACTTTGCAGCTTACAAGTATATTTTATTTTTGGCAGCTATGTACATAAACGACTGGAATGATACCATTATAGCGATAGCAACACCGCAGGGCATTGGTGCAATTGGCGTTATTCGTTTAAGCGGTAATAAAGCGGTTGAAATTGTTGATGCATTATTCCCAAATAAAAATCTTGTTGAACAACCTTCACATACATTGCATGTTGGCCTGTTAAAAAATAAGGATGCTGTTATTGATGAAGTTGTTGTTTCATTATACAAAGCACCCCGCTCCTATACGGGTGAAAATGTAGTGGAAATTTCCTGCCATGGTTCAGCTTATATTCAGCAAAAAATACTCGATGCCTGCATAGAAAAAGGTGCAAGACTGGCAAAACCCGGCGAGTTTACACAACGTGCTTTTTTAAACGGCAAGCTTGATCTTGCACAGGCAGAAGCCGTAGCTGATTTAATTGCCAGCAACACAGAAGCCAGCAGGAAAACAGCCTTGCAAAATATGCGTGGCGGCTTCTCCGGCGTGCTTAAAAATTTAAGGGAACAGTTATTAAAATTTTCCGCTTTAATAGAACTGGAACTTGATTTTTCGCAGGAAGATGTGGAGTTTGCTGACCGCACACAATTCTATGCACTTATTTCAGAAGCAGAAATAATAACCGGTAATTTATTGCAGTCATTCAAGTTGGGAAATGTTATCAGGAATGGCGTGCAGGTAGCTATCATTGGAAAGCCTAATGCAGGCAAGTCCACATTGCTTAATACTTTATTGAATGAAAACCGCGCTATTGTAAGCGATATTGCCGGCACTACAAGAGATACGATTGAAGAAATCATCAATATTGAAGGGATTTTATTCAGGTTAATTGACACGGCAGGCATAAGAACAAGTGATAACGAAATTGAAACGATCGGCGTTGAAAAAAGTTTGGAAAAAATGCGCAACGCAGATATTGTTATTTACATGTTTGACTGTGCACATGAAACAAAAGAAAACCTGCTGCATGAACAGGAACAGCTTATATCAGCCAGTAAAAATTATCTGCTTATTGGCAACAAGCTTGATCTGATGAATGCTGATGACATCATTAAAAAATTTGATGGCCTTGATATTTTATTTATTTCAGCGAAAGAACATACACATGTCAACCTTTTAAAGAAACGGCTGGTTGAAGAAGTTATAACCGGAAGTATAGAAACGGAAAATGTGGTTGTAACAAATGCCCGGCATTATGACGCGCTGCAAAAAGTAAGTGAGGCTTTAACGGATATACGCAAAGGAATGAATGATAAACTTCCCGGTGATCTTATTGCTTTAGACATTCGCCGCTGCCTGCATTATCTCGGTGAAATAACAGGCCAGATAACAAATGAAGACCAGCTTGATTATATATTTAGTAAATTCTGTATCGGAAAATAGGCGGGCTACTTCAGTTGAATTTATTTTACTTCACTTTACTAAACTATTGTAAATCAATTTTTTACAAAAGTTAAATTTACTACATTTTACCCTTTTTTTATTGTCATCTGTGTCCTCATTTGTACCTTTTTCCAAAAAATCAGGGAGGTACAAAATTTAAAAATGAATGGCGAAATGATGGCAGTATCAGGCAGCTTCAGGCAGTGCCAGGCAGTTACTGGCAGCGCAACGGCGAAACAACCGGTGAAATAACCAGTAAAAACTCACCAAATAAACGGCGAGATACGGGCGAAATAACAGGGGAAATAACCGGCGAAATAACTGGAGCAGCTAATCTGGACAAAAAGTGTAGAATATATGAGCTCGAATATCCGCATCAAAAAGATCTGCCAGCACTGTAAGCAGCCATTCATTGCGCAAACAACAGTTACAAAATTCTGTTCACTCGTTTGCGCTCAACGCAATTATAAAAAGCGAAAAAGAGAAGAAAAAATTACGGAGTCCATTCTGTCTGTCAACGGGCAATCGCTGGAGCGTTATGCAATAGCATCGGTTGACAATCACGCAAGGCCAAACATAGACAGGTTGAACAAAGAATGGTTCAATATTCAGGACATCGCAACATTATTAGGCGTTGGTGAACGGACCCTATTCCGTTCTATAAAGGATAAGTCTTTTCCAAGATTGAAAATTGGAAAGAGATTACTGTTCAATAAACAATGTGTTATAGATTATCTCACCAGTAAAAGTGAAGGATTATGAGAGGAAAGATCAGAAAAAAATTACTGAAATCAGGGAAGTACAGTTTGTACATTGATTATTATCCGCCGGTGTGGAATCCGCAAAAACAGATTTATACACGAAGAGAATACTTAAATCTTCATCTATATGTCAAACCTGTAACATCATTGGAAAAGAAAGAGAACCTGCTTTATCAGGAGATCGCCGAAAAAATCTTTATTAAACGTATGAAGGCATTAATGCTCGATGCCAACGGGCTATTCAATAAAGATGTGCTTGATGCAGATTTTTTCACTTATGCTTTAAACTTTATCCGAAATAAGCAAAGGGAAAAAGTGGATACCGCCCATTACGAAACAGCCATCAAATATTTAAAGCGATGGATAGGCGAACATTTCAAGTTCAGGGATATTGATGATCGCCTTCTACAGAAATTTAAAGAGTATTTGCTTACGGCCCCCTCTCTTAAATCAAAGCACTTAAAGCTGGTGCAAAATTCGGCCGCTTCTTACTATGATAAGTTTTCACTTATAGTTCACCAGGCATTTTTAGACAGGTATCTTCCGGAAGATTATACTATCAGAGTTTCTCGTATCAATAATGTTGATACTTTTCGTGAAATTATTGACGATGACGAACTGCGGTTATTGCTTGAAAACCCGATTGATGACCCATTGGTTTTTAAGTCTTCCATATTTGCCTTGCTAACAGGCTGTAGATTTAGTGCCATTAAAATTTTAAGATGGGATGATTTTCATTATTCCAATATTTTGAAAGCATGGTATATCTATTTTATTGATCCGAAGCCAGAACGTTGTTTTAAACATTATATCAGCCTGGAAGCGGTAAACATACTTGGTGAAATGAAACAAGGCGATGAATTAGTCTTTTCTGGTCTTACATATTCCAGGACAAGGGCTAAGCTGAAAGAATGGTTTAATTCAGTTGGCTTAAAAGACAAAGCAAAGTTTCATAACTGGCGGCACAAATACGCTACCACGCTTATTGAGAATGGAGAAGATATATACATTGTCAGTAAAATGCTTAACCATAAGCATGTTAAGACTACTCAAATCTATGCGCAGGTGCCCGATGCTAACAGGGCAAAAGCGGCAAGTAAACCTTCTATCATTATAAAGCCTGATATATGCGAGAACTAAATATTGAACAACGATTAAATAAGATTGATGAAAATATAACAGCCATCAAACAAATGTTGAGAGATCTATTAAACAAGCATGCAGTTCAATCAACCTCAAATGATAAAGGAATAATGAGTGTAAAACAAGTAGCTCAATTCTTAAATCTTGACATTAACGTTATTTATGCCAAATGCGCGAAAGGCGGCATTCCTTATTTCAAGATAGGTAAACAATACCGCTTTAAGAAAGCGGAAATACTGGAATGGATTAAAGGGCAAAAAGAGGAACCGGAATTTTCAGTTGATGATTATGTGAACAGGTATATGCAAAAAAACATTCTAAAAGTATAAACATGGATATTTTGAAAATATAGGAACAGCGAAAATTAAAATAATAATAATAATAATAACAGGTAAGATAAAATATCTAAAATTTAGATATTTTATCTATAATTAAAATTTTTATTTAATTTTGAAATACTTTAAAAAATGGTAATTATCTCTAAAGCTACTATTCAGGCATTCATTCAAAAGCATCCGGATGGTGAGGGTGCTCTGGAGAGGTGGTATAATGATACAAAGGCTGCAAACTGGAAAGACTTTAGTGAGGTAAAGAAAACATTTAATACAACTGATAGTGTTGGCAATGACCGGTACATTTTTGATATTAAAGGGAATCAATACCGTTTGATTGCTCTGATCATTTTTAAAGTGAGAACAGTATTTATTCTTTTTATAGGATCTCATAAAGAATACGATAAAATTAAAGCGGATAAAATTACTTTTAAAAAGTAGCGAATATGAAACACGAAATTAATTCCAAGAAGGTCTATCATGAAACAATGCTCGCAATATATAAGCTAATGGATAAGGGTGAATCCAATTTGTCTGCAGCGGAGCTTAAAAAACTTGCAACAATGGCTACTGCTGCTGAAAAGTATGAAGATGAAGTATTGGGTCTGAAACCTAAAAAGAACCCCGAAAACATTATTGAGATAATAGAATTGAAAATGTTCGAAAACAAACTAACGCAAACAAAGCTCGCTACTGAAATTGGATTAGGACAATCGAAGGTTTCAGAAATTCTATCAGGAAAACGTAAACCCGATTTACCTTTTTTGAAAGGTGTACATAAAGTATTAAAAATTGATGCGAATTTTTTATTAGAGCATGCTTGATATTTAAAAGCTCTTGCCTCAATAATACAAATGAGAGCTAATTAGTTTATGAAGATGCAGAAAGTATTATATAGTCTTCATTTAAATCGCATTTAATTTAATTATGCATAAGTTATATCACCTAACATATTGAACATAATAACTTGCAAGTGTAGGCTGATTATTTACTTTTAAGAATTGCCTAACTGCATCTCGAACCTTTTTTATGGAAAACGCATTTTTTAGATAGTATTTTGTAGGATATTGTATAATCCATATTGAATCAAATTTATTATAATCAAATCCTTTCATGTCAGTAATCCAGTTATAATAATTGCTTAATTCCTTAAAATTATCTTTATAAATTTTTGGAAGCTTCGCACCTGTTTTGAAAATTAAATTCATAAGATTATTTACCTGGCGATAGTGAATCTCCCCTTCAAGATAATGAAGTGGATTGGTGGATTTATTTAGGGATTTAAATGGACTGATATATTGATTAAAAAACGGTTTATAGTCAATCAAATCTCCTAAAACGGATAAGTAATATAAATCCCTGTCAAATTTCTTTTTAAGTTTTTCATTTATCATTTGTGAAACTTCATTCTGGAATTTCTTTGACAAAAAAGGAAACAAATAAAAAATCATTTCGTTATGATATTTATTACATTTTTCGCATTTATTAAGAGTCAAATCGCATAGTTGTTTAAATTCTGATATTGTAAAATCAATCTTAAATCTGTAATTATTGATACCCAATAGTGCATGAAAGACATCATCATTGTGGAAATTGGGATTAGCAATAATAAACTTAATTAATGGTTGTAATATTTCCTTCTTAAGAATATGACCTTTGGAATGGATAAGTGAAGCTATATGATGAATTTGATTTGTTTCATGCTTGGGCAAGCTTTCAAGAAAAATGAAAATTTTGTCAGCACATTTCAATATAAAATCTTTATCGAAGTCAACTATGGAAATAAGTAATATTAAATTCCAAAAAATTTTATAAAAAAATGAATTCCCTTCATAATAACCAATGCTTGCTATGTATTCAACAGTTTCCTTATTGGTGTTAAGAAAATTCAGGGCAGTTTTCTCAAAGTTCTTTTCTTCACTTTGATATTGTATCTGCTTTTTAATATAGCGGTTAAAAAAACGAATCATTGTATCAGCATCGCTATAAAAAAGCAACCTCTCTAATATTAAATCATCTAAATGTTCAATTTTGGATGACTGATATTCATTTAAGGCAATGCTCAAAAATATTCCTTCCGTAAAATCTATGCAGATATTCTTAAAATCTAAATACCTGGTATATGCCAGCCCGTTGTGTTCAATGAACATCTCAAAGTTTAGAAAATCGTTTAGTAAGTTTTTAAGATTACTGTTTGAACTATAGCTATGCCTTAATTGAGATTGATAATGTTCTCTTATTTTTTCTACAACTTCTTTAATGGTTATTTTGTAATAACCAATAGAAGCACCATTATGAAAAAATAACGCGATTTCTTTATCCAATTTATCTCCGGTTAAAGCTGATAAAAAAGACTTTTCAAGATCAATTGCATTTATCTTATTTATCAGTGTTTTATCGCCATTCCGTGAAATTTGATACTCGGCAAATTGAGCAATCCATTTAAGTACTAAGAGAGTTCGGTAAGCAACACTATTATTATTTTCGACTATGGCATTCTGATATATGTTATGGAATATAATTAACGATTCGTCGAATCTTCCGATTTGAAATAATATGAAGGCTCTTTTTAGTTCATCCGGTTCGTTATAAATATTATTTAATAGATTGTCTATCGACAATCTTGAATATGTACAAACTGCACAAGAGCAATTACTATTAAATTCTTTGAGAATATCAATGGGTTTGTTATCAGCTACGTGTGAAATCGTAAAAACAAAATTTTCATTTAAAGCGGTTATAATGTATTGAAGCTTTTCTAAATTATTCTTGCTATTACTGAATTCTGAGCTTTTTTTAAATTTCATTTTCTTAATTTCTATATGACTAAGAAATTCAATTAATGATTTATTATTTGTGTATAAAGTAGATCCTGAATGGTAGGAATAATCATATCTCAAGTCACGAACCCGAAATGGCTCTATTTTGGAAAGCAAAAAAGTTGGTAAGAAATCTATTTTCGATTTGTATAAGCGAATTACAACGTATAAATGATCAAGAATATTTTTCGGTTTTTTCTTTGTAATAATTAATTGATATGCTCCTTCTTTTTCAGGCTGTTTTAATTTCAATTCTTCTTTAAGCTTATTAAAACATTTATATAAAGAAGTAAAATATAGAATTGTGATTTGGGGGTCTTCAAGTTCCGGGTGTAACACCTCATTTTTGTTTTCAGGAGAGCCAAAATCACCTGAATCTTTTGTTATAAAAACAAAGGATGAAATTTGATTTTTCTTTAAATAATCAATAGTAGAAAAAAAGATTAAAGCATCATTTATAGTTCTTGTTTTTGCTCCATGAAATGGAGCTTTATGCGCAACAGCTCTATCCATTGTGGCTGCCTTCACTTTTTGTGAAGTCTTAATATTTATGCAATCTGAGAAAAGATCATCTATAAATTTAACTCTATCCGACGCTTTTCTGGTAACATCACTTTTAGTTATAACTGCAGCAGTGTTCAGCGCATTTGAAATAAACTCCAGCGTTTTTTGTTTTTTTTCATTCCATTCCGTACGAAGTATATCCGGCACTAATATCTTAATTACTCCCTCCTCAGCAAGCATATTTATTTGCTCTATGAAATAATCGTCCTTCCCGTCTTTTATATAGTCTATTAATATATTTGTATCTAAAAGAAAATACATAGTCAAGTTGAATTTATTTATTTGGTATAATTTTCAATAGCTCTCTTTTATAAAATGTGCCAAACACGAATATACTAAAATAATTAGCATCAATTTTTTCTCTCTTTTACCACCAATCCCGCTTTCCCCGGATCATTCAGCACCTCCTCCATCACTGCATCCACAATATCCTGAACATCCTGCTTAATGATTTGTTGAATAGTATTTATCTCTTTCTGATCAATCTTCCGAATGATTGACAAAGGCAAATAGTTTTGGTTTTCCTTGCTAATCGCGGCATGATCATTCACTACCATTGCATGAAAAGTTTTTAGCTCAATCAATTCATCCGGGTTGTCTGCTACAAGTCCCACAAATTCGCCGGATGATAAACTGGAAATTGTGCTGGCCGGTACAGCTACTTCCAGTTGCTTTGATCTTGATATTGAAGTATCGCCGCTATTAACGGATATACTCTCCCGCTCCTGAAAGGTCTTTGCAAAGCGATCACTTAACAACTTGGCAGTTTCACCACTTACTTGTCCGGAAATGATATTGCCGGTGATATTAAATATTACTTCAGCTTCTTCTTTTGAATACATCAGTTTTAACTGGCTGTAATCCTGTACCGCAATAACCGTGATAATATTATTTGACCTACCGGTAGCAATTGTTTTCATTACACTGGTGGCGCGTATGGAAGCAAATTCATCACAGACCTGTGCGCAGGGATATCGGCCTGGCTGGTTGATGATTTTATTTAACCTGTCCACATATAAAGACATGAGCGGTGCAAGCGCTTCCTGGCTTTGCGGATCATTACCGAGGCAAAAGATTTTAGGCGCTTTAGGATTATTGATGTCTAATGAAAAATCATCACCTGAAAGAATGTAATAAAACTCCGGCGATGAAATCCTGCCCAATGGTATCTTAACAGACACTACCTGGTTGCCCAGTGTTTCCATATCATCATCTTTATAAAGCTGGATGAATGGGTTTATTAAAGTTGAAATTTCTGTTTCTGTATTCAGCACTGTAAATAACTTTTCGTATTCAACATGAAGAAGCTCGATAGCATGTGGTAAAGTGCAATACATGCCATCACGGTATTTACGCAAAAACCAAATCACAGCCGCCAATAAATTGATAGGCGATTCAATAAAAAAATCTCCCTGCTTGTTTACCCATGTTCTGTTCATGCTTAATAACAATGATCTGCTGGATTCAATGGCGCTGGTCAAGTTTAATAATGTTGCCGGATGAATAGGGTTACATTGATGTGAAAGTTCTGGTTTGGTGAAGTTGATAGAATAATATGCAGTGCCTCTGGGATATTTATTTCTGTGTTTTAGAAAACAATTATAGGTAAGCGTGCTTAGCTCAGGAAACTTGTGGTCAAATACAAATAACGCCATCCCCCTTTCAATGATCTGTCGGATAAAATTCTCAACAACAAAATAACTTTTACCACTGCCAGGAGAACCCATAATGAGTATGCCCCTGCGTGCATTCACAAAGTTGATCCAACTGTTCCGTGTTTGCGACTTCAGCTTATATCTTGCGGGCAGATTAAGAGAATAAGCATTGGTGACTAATCTTTCTTCCTGCGGAAAAGTTTCATTGCCTTTGTTAAAAACATCCGATTTGAGTTTGCGCTTAATGATGCGTGTAAGCAATCCACCTCCTGTTAATATAAGAATGAAACCGGTGCCTGTAATGCTGATATAAGCGGCTGCCAAAGCAGTAGCGGATAAACTATTAATGTATAAAATAAAGCCGCTTGTTAAGTATAAAAATAGTCCTGTAATAAGATAAGCAAAAGCGGTACGGTAATTCAGCTTTTCACTTTTTCTTCCCTTCACTCCCAATACCGATAATAACAAAAAGGCAAGCGCAATTAATTTGGATTTCATAAACCCATTTAATAATCCTGTATGGCTGATGTCTTTTAATACCTGGTCGGAAATTTTGCTTGTTAATTGCCATGCTTCAAAAGCAACGTAACAATAATAATAGCAGTGTATCAATAACACCGCTATGGCAATCATCCGGGTCATATCTATGACTTTCTTTAACCCCTGTTCATTCTCTCCAGTATGCATAGTCATAACTATTTTGTTTTATTTTAATAGTGTAATTTTTTCCTTCTTTTTCTGCGGAGTTCATCGTTTCTCAATTCAGCGGCCAGCGGGCCTTCCTGCTCGGTTTGAGTAAGCTCTTTAAACACTTCTTTTATTCCTGTCATCTTCAAAGCGGCGCCGGCTTCTTCTGCGGTTGTTGGTGCAGATTGTTTTTGTTCATTTGCCTGTTTCAGTGCAGGTTGCTGCACAAGCTTTTGTTCATCGTATTTTATCTCTTGCTGCCGGCAACGTTCCTGGATCTGATTAGCGCTGTAAGGCTTACCCAAATCGCTGCCATTGAGTACACATTTGGTTTGATGATCTATGTATGTCAAACCATAAATAATACCCTTATCATTTTGACGAAGCACTAACTGTATGCGTTCTTTTTGTAAAGCAGTCATGAGGCCTTGCAATGATTGTTTCGGTTGTTTGGCAAAAGAAAAGTCAATCGCATTTTTAACCCGTAGTTTATATCTCTGCTTTTCTGTCTGGTTTTGCAGAAATTTTTGCTGCAGAAATTTCAAAGTAGGCTTGTTATAAATCTGGCTGGCTTTGATAGGTATGCCGATCTTTTCTCCTTTATCATTTAATATGCGATACATCAAACCTTTACTGTTATACAATCGTGAACCTTCCTTGCCTCTGTCAGCAACGATGTTGTATTGTTTTAATACAGCATTTAATTCGGGAAGTGAAGCATATTTATAAGTTGGTAAAACAGCGTCCAATACATTCGTGATAGCCCGGCGCGTATCTGATTTACCATACTGTACTTTTTGAACGTTTACAGGTTTGATTTCGTAAGCCTGTTTTAAATGATGCGCCTCTGCCTGCACCAGCTTAAATTCTTTTTCAATTTCTTTCCTTGCTTTTTCTGATTGGTTGCGGCCGATGTTCTGCATCCTGATCCGCTTTCCGTCCCGCTGAATATTCGTAGTTACGAGATGCACATGGGGATGCCCCGCATCACGATGCTGATAAACCAAATAGGGTTGGTTACCGAAACCAATTCTTTGCATGTAAGCGTCTGCAATTTTTTGTAGTGTTTCTTTATCCAGCTTTTCGGAAGGATCAAAATTTAAGGAGATATGAACAGCATTTAACTTGGTTCTTTCGTTTAATGAAATAATCTTTTCGAGCGTCCTGATTTTATCAGTAAATCCTAACTGTTCTGTATCCTTTCCATAATTCTTTGAATAGATCAGTTGGGCAACATTTTGTTTCAACTTATTCTCATTGTATTGTAATACATTTCTGATGCTGGCGGATGACTTGATTACTGCAACCATTGTTCGTTGATTTGATTGATTTTTGATTTGATTTCATCTACTTTTTTCAGCAGGATTTGTTTGCTTGATTCATTCAGCAACAACCATGTTTTTATGTCTTGAAAATGCTGTAAACTGTGCAGCCTTTTTACTACCTGGTTGTAGTTGTTTCCGATAGCATTAAGCTCATTGCGCAAGGCTATCATCTCTGCCATAAAGTCGTCCAGCGATTGATTGCGAGTATAAATTGCAATGGGTTTGTCCAATAATTTTTTACGTACGTAGTCGCTCAATTTTCTGCAGGTGGAGTGGGAAAATTTGTGGTTAATCTTTTCCAATTCTTTTGGTGTAAGCCTTACCTGTAAGAGCTTAGACCTGCTTATTTTTTCTTTCGTCATCACATTTCTTTTACCTCGTTAATAAATAAACACTGTTCAAAATCTCTCAAATAACCGCCACCGACTTCGGAGGAAATGGCAGTAAAATTTCCGTTGTATTACAACGGGACATTTTACCGGTAGCAGCGAAGCAGGCTGCCTCAACCGCCGGTACTTTCTTATATACTATTATCAGGTTATTTCAAAGATTGTTTTTGGAGCGTTCTGCTATCCAAAGAAGATTTAAAGTTTTTGTTTGATCTGCTGTTTTTGCGATAGCCCGATATGCACTAACCAATCATTCAGGTCATCATATCGCTGGTATAAATGGCGTTCATCCCGAAATTTTTCTTTATTCAAATCCAATGCTTTTTGTGTAAACTTTTGTCCTGTTCTATCGTTGTCTAAAAACAAATGAACGCAGGTATGCTCCTGCATTTTCGGCAGGTTCTTTTCAAAGAAAGAAGTAGAATTTAAGACCAGGTAATTGCGCAAAGGCTCCTGCTGGTTGTAATACATATTCTTGTAAGAAAGGAAATTGAAAAAGCCTTCAAAGACGGCTAATTCCTTCGTCCCGTTATCAATAAACGTACTGTCTTTTGGAGAACTGCTTCCTTTAAAAGAAGCATTACGCAATTCATAGCCCCCTGCATCATTTTTAAAGCCTAAAGCATAGTAAGTTTTATCGCCGATTTGATAACGAACTTCTTTTAAATATTGCTCTGCAACAGGAAGTGCAATTCTTCTTTCATGCAGGTATTTTAACAGTGGATAAGAACCAATGGAATGGGTGGAAAGAATGCTGATTGTACTGCCTTCATTATCCGGGTTCGATTGTCCCGTTGTTTGATGTTTCAATGCAATAACCGGGCTATCCAGCTTCTGCAAGAAATCACTAACGCTGCAACGGTGAAATAAAATACCAAAGTCAACCAAGTTGCCTCCTTTGCCTTCGGCAAAATCATACCAACGATTCATTTTTCGGTTTACTTTAAAGGAAGGCGTTTTTTCATCATGTAAAGGAGAATGATACCAATAGCTATGGCCGGAGATTTTTGTTGGCTGAAAGCCCAGCCCGGACAGGTAATCTACCATGTCCATTTGTTTTGCCTGTTCAATTGTCATAACACACATTTTCCTGTTCACAATTCAAATGACAGTATCGAAAGTATGTATGACAATACAAATAAAAATGACCCCTTCAATTTTTGAAGAAGTGAATGGTATTATCGCTAAATTTAATTGTTAGGTGCAACGCTTATACTTGCATGGGAATAGTAGTCTTTAGAATAGTTTTATTGTCCTAAATTTTGAAGCAGGAACATAAGCAACAATCCAATATGAGGAGGCAACTTCTGTTTTAAAATTTTAATAGCTCTTGTTTTTTGCATTCGTACCGCATCTGGCGTTGTATTCATTTCAGCAGCAATTTCTTTGTATTTCTTTCCTTCAAAATAATATTTTTTCAGGATGGTCTTCATTGTTTCGGGCAGTTCTTCAATCTGGTCAAATATCTGGCGCATCATTTCTGCAAAAACAAGTTCATCAAAGTGTTCAAATTCTTCTTCACTCTTTAGCAGGATAGATTTAGTTTTAGTTATGGTCTTCTGTTTTCTTGTATAATCAATACAACGATTACGAACCATTGTATAAAGAAATGATTTAACGATATCCACTTTTTCATTAACAATATCATTACTCCAAAATTTTATAAAACAATCTTGTACTATATCTTTTGCATCTTCATCGTTATGGATGATTGAATTTGCAAAAAAACATAAAGCAACATAGTATTGTCTAAAGAAATAATCAAAATTTTGTTCTACACCAATATTTAGGACATTGTCTTTTTTTGCAGACGGTATAGAATTATCAGAATTCATCAGATAAAGTTAAACTTTTGAAATTATTTTTTGCGGATGACATCATTGCATTGAATAAAATTCTTATCAACTTCCGACCACCCCTTCAATTTTTGAACAGGTAAAATCCTCGTTGAAACTTATTGCATAATAGCTTTACAGTATGAACAAGATTCATGAAATTAAAAATTCTATTGTATGTTATCAGCAAAAGATGTAAGCATTATTTATGAGACGCTCTTAACGTCTCCGGGCATGAATGACACAGTGAAAATAGATTTGCGTATGCCGCGTAAAAATGCACTGTTACTAACCAGGGTTATAGAATTGGGATTATCGGCAAAAGACAGCGAAGGCGGTTTGTTGCAAACAGCAGGTAAAGATACCATAACAGAACTCAATAACCTTACCGGCGACGTTCTGCAAAAAGCAGGGCTAACGGAAATGTACAGCAAGCTCAACGCACTGCAATCAAAGTAAACCTGTATGGAATACACAGTATCGTCATTTAAAACAGCTATCCGCAAAGGCTTTGAGCCGCGATTATATACTTATGATACATCGCAAATACCATTAGGTGAATTTGACGTGATACTGGATTTTAAAACATGGTCAAAACGCATCATAGCCATCAACTGTTATCTTACAAAGATTGCCACCAAAGAAAAATTTGTGGTAACGGTATATTGCAACAACCACACAGGGAAATATAATATAACAGGCTCGGACGTGAATTTTGCCGATTGTGCAGTTAACGCTTCTTATCATATCTGTATTCAAAAGAATAATAAAGACAAAGTATTTATCAGCAGCGTTCAACTTATACAGCATATTAACCAAATCACCCGGTGAAAAGTTTCATTTTATCTGTTAAACGTTTTCATCAATAGTAAGCTTAGCGTATAACTTTGCACATATTTTTTTGCGTGTGATTAAAGTGTACAACATACTCCTTTTTTAGAATATCTTCATATTGCCAGCACTAGTGAAACAGTCAGGTTATACATTACGATGAACATCCTAAAATGCGGCTTAAATCCAACCCGGTTGAAATAGATTTTTACCTGCTGGCATTGAAAGATAAATTGAAGTGCAGTCGCCAATCGAAGAAATATCTGACGCTTATTTATTTCTTGATAAGCCCGGTAATATAATTCAATGGGATTTGAATGCGCCTTTTGCGGGATATGCTATTTTGATTGATGCAAAATTGTTGAGCAAGGCTGTAAAAGATATTTCGTTTGCCAATTACGACAGGCAGGAAGCATTATTTTTAACCGGGGAAGAAAAAGAAACGCTGTACGATTTATTTAAAAAAGCATTCATTGAATTTCAAAAAAGGAATTGCTCAAAAGAAGTGTTTATTTCTTACGCATCGCTAATTCTTTCTTATTCGCAGATTCATTATGAACGCCAGTTTGAATCGAGAAGTAAAATTTATACCAAACTAGTTGCAGATTTTTATAAACAACTGGATGCGCATCTTCATGAAACAGTAGCACTAAGCTTTCGAGGATAAACCTGCTAAATCTGTATATAATTTCAACCGTCATCAGCAATGAAGGCAACAAAATTTCTTCGTTCATTAAATACACGATGCCAATTTAAGTATATGCGCCATCAATACGCTCAGTTAGGTATTTTGCCTGTGCAATAATAGCTGATTGTTCATCCGGTTCGATTAACTGAAATTTATTTAATGTCATAACCTGTTTTTCTAAAATTTTGACTTACGGAGTAAAGTATGCGATAAAACTAAATACCGCTTTTTTTGGACAAAAGCAATTACTGCATTACTACTTTTGCCATTTCTTTTGAGGTAAACGGTTTTTTTCCTGTATAGGAATCTTTTTTTATATTTCTTCTTATAAATTTTAACTCCTTAAATGATAGGCCTTTGGTTTGGTAAAAGTTCGCAGGCCGGCATGAGACAAAGTAGTGCCAAAACCCGAGTGTTTTCTGCCACTCCAGGGCAAGGCTGCACTTACCCGGTCGCAGCAGTTCCAATAACCGGTTCCTACATTAAGTTGTTTAAGTATATTTTCGGCTCTGGGTTGGTTACTAGTATAAACTGAGGCAGTTAAACCGTATTCTGTATCCTGCATCAATTGTATTGCCTCTTCATCATTATTTACTTTCATAATGCCAATAACAGGCCCGAACGATTCCTCTTTCATCACCGTCATTGTATGGCTTACATTGGTTAAAACTGTTGGTTCAAAATAATAACCTTTATGATTAAGACGATGACCGCCGGTTACGAGGGTAGCTCCTTTTTGCAGTGCATCAGTTACTTGTTGTTCCAAAAAATCCAGTTGTGCTTCCTGGCTTAACGGGCCAATATATACGCCTTCTTCTGTAGGTAGGCCTATCTTCCACGATTGCATTTCTTTAATAAAAGCATCTATATATTCATCATAAATATTTTTGTGTACATAAATACGTTCTACCGCACAACAACTTTGCCCATTGTTATAAAAAGCACCATCGGCCGTACCGGCCGCAACCGCTTTTATATTGGCAATATCATCGGCCACATATAAAGGGTCTTTGCCGCCTAATTCACATTGACAGGGCACCATTTTCGGCGCTACTTTTTCATAAATATATTTTCCGGTTTTGTAAGAGCCGGTAAAAAAGTATCCGTCAAATGGAAGTTCTAATAACAACTTCCCTACTTCCCGTGCACCTATGGCAATATGAAAAATATGCTGCGGCACTCCGGCTTTTCTCAATAATTTTTCTATTTCCAATCCCGTTAAAGCAGCATATTCTGAAGGCTTGTATAACACTGCATTCCCGGCTAACAGTGCCGGTACAAATACATTCACGCCTACCAAATACGGATAATTCCATGCAGAAATATTACACACCACACCTAAGGGTTCATACACTATTTTTTCTCTCAGGCCTGCATCGGCAAACATGGTTTCATCGGCTAAATATTTTTCGGCGTTTTCAACCAGCCATTTAATGCGGGTACAAGCACCATTAATTTCATTGCGGGATTGCTGCAAGGGTTTGCCCACTTCTGAAGTGAGAATAGTGGCTAAGTGCTCTTTATTTTTTTCTAACAGCCCGGCAAACTGCTGCAATATAGCTGCTCTTTCTGCTAACGAAACTTGTTGCCATGCTGGCTGTGCTGCTTGTAATTGATGGAATTTTTGTTCTACAGATTGCCGGTTATCTTCCGGTATTTCGATAATTACTTCTTCAGTGGCAGGGTTTATAATTTTCATTGATTTTTTTTGATTGATTAATGACTTCAATAAATACGTTTCTAATGTTTTTGGATAACGGGGAATCTTCCAGCCCCAATTGAAACATACGTTCCGGATGCCATTGAATACCCAGCAGGAATGATTTATCAGAGGCTTCAGCCCATTCGAGTCCTTCAATCGTACCATCATCTGCCATACAATTTATCTTTAGTCCTTCGCCTAACTTTTTTATAGCCTGATGATGTGCACTGTTTACTACACCTCTTTCCTTATGAATTATTTTGTGTAATAGCGTTCCGGCTTCAATGGTTAGCCCATGTGCTTTATCTTTTTCTTCCGCTTTATGAATTTTATTCAAATCATTTCCCAAATCCTGCCGCAGGCTTCCTCCAAAAAAACAATTGATTAATTGCAGGCCACGACATATACCCAATATTGGCTTATGGCTTTTGAGTGCGGATTGAAAAATAGCTAATTCGATTTGATCGCGTTCTTTGTTAAATGTTTCAGGAGCATTCGCATAAACTGAGTGATGATTATAAACCCCCGGATGAACATCTACCCCACCGGATAATATCAGCGCATCACAGTGCTTTAATTCGTGTAAATTGTTATCATCAGCTGAGATTTTTATAACAGTTATGTTTTCATTCCCCTGCAACCAACGTACATAGTTATTATGTTTTTCATCCGAACCGGTATAGGTTAATGCAATTTTCATATAGGCTCATATTATAAAGCTGCCAGATACAGTTGTTTAAAATCTTCTCTTGTAACAGGTTTGGGATTATTGGGATGCGCGAAATCAGCTATAGCTAAACCGGCTAAGGGTTCAATATGTTCCGGCTTCACACCAATAGCACTTAGTTTATGTGGTATATTTATTTTTGAATTTAAGTCAAATAAATAATTTACCACCGCTTCACCACTTTCGTCTTCTAATTCCAACGTTCTTGCTATGCGTTTAAATTTATTTTCAAAACCTTCTATATTGAATTGCATACCATAAGGAATGTTTACGGCATTGGCTAATCCATGATGCGTATCAAGCAACGAAGAAAGCGGATGCGCTAACGAATGTACCACACCCAATCCTTTTTGAAACGCAATAGCGCCCATCATCGAAGCCATTAGCATTTTACTTCTTGATTTCAAATCCGGGTTATTCACAGCTTTTTCTAATGATTGACTAATTAACGAAATACCTTCCAGTGCAATGCCTTCGCATAAGGGATGCGGCATCTTAGCCAAATAGGCTTCCATATTATGTGTTAACGCATCCATGCCGGTAGCGGCGGTAATAAAAGATGGTAGCTCCATCGTAAGCAATGGGTCCGCAAAAACTATTTTAGCCATTAGTTTGGGAGAGAAAAGTATTTTTTTCTGATGCGTTTCGTCATCGGCAATAATGGCGCTTCTTCCTACTTCACTTCCCGTGCCAGCGGTGGTAGGAATGGTAATGAAATGCGGAACATCGTTGGTAATATATATATCACCTCCAATTAAATCATCGTACTTAAACAAATCTTCACGATGATTCACTCTTAGTACAATCGCTCTTGACACGTCTAATGCCGCGCCGCCACCAATGCCTACGATAGCATCCCGTTGTGTGGCATCATACATTTCCGTTCCTCTATACACATCTGATTTTACCGGGTTTTTATGTATATCTGGAAATACTTCAACGGAAATATTTTTCTTCTTAAGTTCTTCCACAATTGTTTTAAAAAAAGAGAGTTGCTCCACTGTAGCATCGGTTACAATTAATGGCCGAAATAAATTATTTTTCAGCAGGTAATCACCTAATTCTTTACTGGCTCCCGCGCCAAACCGGATGGTAGCAGGAAAATTATACTGATAGATAGTATTGAAGGTCATTCGTTATTTATAATTTATTTGTTCGAAAAAGCCTACATTAATTATCGCAATCACAAGGCATCTATTCTACTTCCCTTTAGGGAGTTGAAGGCTAAATTATTTCAAAATAACGTTTATACTCCCAATCCGTTACGGCTTTGAGATGTTGCCGCCACTCCCACTCACGGGTTTGGGCAAAATGCTCAATAAAATTTTCACCTAATATTTCTTTGGCTACATCCGATTGCTTCATCAGTTGGGTAGCTTCATGCAAAGTAGCAGGTAATGAGCCGTTAGAATAATCTCTGTAACCATTGCCAGCCGTAGCCGGTTGTTTTAATTCGATTTTATTTTTTATGCCATATAATCCGCTGGCCAAACAAGCTGCCATAGCGAGGTAAGGATTTACATCCGAACCAATCACTCTCGTTTCGAGACGGCAGGATTTATTGCTGTCCGCTAATACACGAAGGGCAGTTGTTCTGTTATCTATTCCCCAAGTAAGTGTAGTGGGCGCCCAGGCTCCTTCCACCAGTCGCTTGTAACTATTGATAGTCGGAGCAAACAGGGGTAGGATATGGGGCAGGCAAAATAATTGTCCGGCCACATACTGCTTCATTTGCTTGCTCATTTTCATGGGATCGTTTTCGTTGTAAAACAGGTTTTTCTTCACTTTGCTATCCCATAAACTTTGGTGTACATGTCCTCCACATCCAGGCAGGTTTTCGCTGATTTTTGCCATGAACGTAGCCATAATGCCATGCCGGTACGCAATTTCCTTCACGGCTGTTTTAAACAATACAGCCCGGTCGGCAGCCTCTATAACGGGTGCATAAACAATAGCCGCTTCATAAGTGCCAGGGCCGGTTTCGGTGTGCAGCCCTTCTAATGGTACATCAAATTTATTCAGCCCTTCAAACAGGTCATTAAAAAAAGGGTTTTTTAACGAGCTGCGCAAGATAGAATAACCAAACATGCCCGGCGTAAGCGGTGTAAGATTTTTGAATTGTTTATCGGAGGTTGTTTGTGGCGTTTCAGCAAAATTGAACCACTCAAATTCCTGTGAGAAATAAGGCATATAGCCCTGTTGCTCTGTGTTATTCAATACTTTCTTTAATAATTGTCGCGGACAAACATAGCAGGGATTGCCTTCTTTATCTATTAATTCACCCAAAAAAAACGGCATTTCGTTCTCCCAGGGAATTTTACGAAAAGTTGTAATATCTATTCGGGCCGGCGCATCCGGATAACCGGTATGCCATCCGGTATGCCGGGCATTATCGTAAGCTAAATCACCGACATCCCAGCCAAAGATGACGTCGCAAAAACCCATTCCCGATTCAATTACGGCGAGAAATTTTTCAGTTGAAACATATTTTCCCCGCAAAACGCCGTCAATATCAGTAAAGGCAATTTTAACCCTTTTGGAAGGATGGTCTTTTACATATTGAATAATCTCAGTTTTTGTCATATAATAACTTCGGAAGTTTTATTTTCTCACAAAGCACAAAGCATTAATGAATATTCTTTGTGCAGCTCGGGTCTTCGTGAGAAATGTTTTTGTTATAGGTTTTATTAGTAATGGATTTATTTTTAAACAATTTAAATAACAGAAAACTGAAGCCGACAATCACAAAATAAATCAGCGCCAGTTTAAAATTGTACACCGCCATAGCACCAAATGAAAAAACAGCAATCACCAACGCAATTACTGGAAAATATGGATAGAATGGTACTTTAAAAGGACGCTCCAATTGCGGCTCCTTCTTTCTTAACCGAAAAAATGCCAGCATAGACACAATATACAAGGTTAAAGCTCCAAACACAGAAATAGTAATAATTTCGGCTGTTTTACCGGTTAATAACGCGATGATGCCAATAAACATATTTACTAACAAAGCATTAGATGGCGTTCTAAAACGCCGATGAATTTTTCCTAAGAAAGCCGGCGCAGACTTTATTCTTCCAAATTCAAAGCTGGAACGGCCGGCGGCTAAAATAATTCCATGAAACGAAGCAATCAATCCAAATAATCCTATTGTTATCAGTAAATGGTACAGCAGGTTATTATTCCCTACAATTTGACCCAGTGCTAAGGGCAAAGGCGAATCGGAGGTCGTTCCATCCGGCTTATAAACGATTTGTTCCCAGCCTGCTACTCCTATAGAACTTACAAACACCAGCACACACAAAATGATCAAAGTAAGAATGGCAGACCCAAAACCTAACAGAATGGTGCGTTGAGGACGAATGGCTTCTTCCGCTACATTAGCAACGCCTTCAATAGCAAGGAAAAACCATATAGCAAAAGGAATGGCCGCAAACACACCCTGCCATCCGTGGGGGAAAGCATTATGCTGTAAATTTTTCATCTCGAAACGAGGCAGGGTAACTCCTGTGAATAACAATAATTCGCCAACCGCTAATATAGTAATGATCAATTCAAAAGTGGCGGCTGCTTTTACGCCATAAATATTCAATCCCGTAAAAACCACATAACTGAAAATAGCAATTGCCAATACCGGAATTTGAGGAAAGAATAAATTGAAATACGCCCCAACGGCAAAAGCAATGGCAGGGGGTGCAAAAATAAATTCGATGTTCTGTGCCATACCGGCGATAAAGCCCCAGTCTTTTCCGAGAGCCCGGTTGGCATAATCAAATGCGCCGCCGGCTTTAGGTATAGCACAAGCTAATTCGGTATAACTAAAAGTAAAAGTTATATATAGAATAATGATAAAAAAAGTGGCAATTGCCAATCCGAGCGTACCACCTTTTTCCAAACCCAGATTCCATCCGAAATACATACCTGAAATAACATAACCCACGCCAAGGCCCCACAGCATAAGGGGTGTGAGGGTTCGTTTTAGTTCGTTTGGTAAAGAGGACAAGATGATAAATTTTTATGATTAAGAAATGGACAATTACATTTGAGTGTTTAAATTCACTAAGGCACCCAGTACATAAAGAAAAAGATAATATTCCATCTTCCAGTCATGCCTTCGGCAAAAGGATACTGCTATCACAAAAAGATATAACAATCACTTAAGCGGAATATATCTTAGCTCATTCTCTCATTTTACAAGGAAACAAATTTAGCGACGAATAATCTTTCTCATCACCTTGCTACATCATCCCTGCCATTAATGGATCAGTTTTACCCTTTTGCCCTGTTTCTACACGTCCCGCATACCGCTTCTCAAAATTGTTATATCCTTGTACTTTTATAGAAACATCATACCAGTTAAAACTATCACTATTATCCCATACAATAGCTGCAACAGGCTCGTTAATGCTTATTGTACTCTTCCTATCATCTTTCTTATAACTTTTATCAGGAAGGTCAATCGTATAAGAATTATTGTTGTTGAGATTTTTTATGGTAAAAACAATATTTCCGGTGAGTTTTTTAGGCGATGTTTTCGTTCGTTCATAATCTAACGCAATACTTACAAATGGGTCATTTTTTATTGCCTGAAAATTCTTTGAAGAATCCATTAAGGTTATATACTCGCAAAGAATAAAGGTCGTTTTCAAAATCGTCTATCATCCATTAATGACTCGCTTTGTCGCCTACACTAACGGCAAAGAAGAAGCGGATAAACTGTTTAGCGGCTTAGCACAATACGGACAAATAAGCATGCCGCTTGCAACAACGTTTGGGGGTGATTATTTTGGAATGATAATAGACCAGTTTGGCATTAACTGGATGATAAGTTTCAGGGGAAAATGATAGAGCCTGTTTTTATATAGGTGAAAAAGCAAGTAATATCAAAAACAGTCATTTTGTTTTGTTCTGGTGTTATTAAAGAAGCAACATTCTTTTATTATGCCATTTCTCTTGGGTTACCATATAAATGCCGCCGATTATACATTTCTATTTCTTTATTATTTTGTTGCTCATACTCAAGAGTTAGCAACCGGAACGCCTGCAAAGTTGCCTTTAATTTACGATATGGGGTTTTAACGGCGTTTACATCTAAACTTTCATTTATGGCTCTTCGATAATTTTCCATTTCTATAAAAAGGAAGGCCTGTAATTTTTCCATTTCCTGCTGTAATGTATCGTGCTCCATAGTCCTACAATTAAAATAAACTACCCTCAATACCAAACCTAAACTACTAAAAAATCATATTGCGATTCGCACAAAATATCAACATTTCGAAGCAATATACGCTTGTCAGAACATCATAGTTTTATAGAGTTGTTTTGCAATTAGTTTTGTTTTCCAAACAATGGTTAACCATGTGCAAACATAGGCACAAGCATTAAGAGGTTTTTGGAGCAATGTAAAACAGGAAGAGCTTAATTTTTAGGAAAATTGCTTCTATTATCAAATTATTTTTTTTAAAAACAGGTAATATACTACTGCTGAAAGCAGCAAGAAAATAAACAGGATAACGGATAAATTATTTTGCAGTTTACTTAATCTCCTGGCACGCTCTGAAGGCGCATTGACGATTTCAAACTGGTTATATATATCCACCGGCGAAAATTTTTTCTGCGGGATGCATGGAATAATATAAATACCTTAATGCCTGCAAGTAAAACGAAAAGCAATAAAAACAATGATATAAAAAGTATTGGCTGGTTCATCTGTTTATAATTTTTGATGGCAGGCAATACAAAGAATCAACAGAAATATTTTCTACAAATCTATTGGATAATAAATTATGACGGATTAGACTTCAGTAATGCTATCAATACATTTATGTTGAACAATGCACATCAAAAAAACTATAACAATCCTTCCGGCATCAGCGTTTTTCTTTTGCTACTTTTCTTTTGCCGCGCCTGCAAAAAGAAAAGTAGCGCCGCACAGATTTATCTGTGCCGGTAACTACTTTAAAAAATTAAGCGCTTTATATTATTCCATTATCTGACATTGAATAATAATTTTCACTGCTGATAATGATATGGTCAAGCAGGGCAATATCCATCAATTGCGCGGCATTTTTTATTTTATTGGTGATTGCTTCATCCTGCCTGCTTGGAGAAAGATTGCCGCTTGGGTGTGAGTGCGAAATTATTAAGCCTGAAGCTGCCAGCTTTAAAGCCGTAGCCAATATAAGGCGTATATCGGCAACGGTGCCGACAATTCCGCCTATTGAGTGCTTATTGATGGCAAGAACTTTTTTTGCATTGTTGAGATAAAGAACACAAAACTGTTCCTGCAATTCAAGAATGTTTGTATTATAATAGTTACTTAATATACCATACGCATCTTTTGAACTTTTGATAACCGGTCGTTCAGAAGGTTTCACATTTGATTTATAGACAATTTCCACTTCGGCAACCTTAGTGCATTTTATTTTTCCTGTCGTTACTGCCTGTATATTTTCCATAATACCTTGTTTATTTTTTCCTGATTTTCGTTTTAATATGCGCCTGTTTTTATCGCGGCGGTGCTCCCGCACCAAAGGTTATTTTAAAAACCCTTGTTGATTTATATTCCGCAGCCACTGGTTTGCAAATGCCGTATGCGCTTCCTGCCATGCGGGTTTGTAAGTAGTTACAGCATTGTTTTCTATGCAAACACTTTCTTCATAAACGCCTAAATTATCCTGCTGAAATAGCTGCGGATAAATGCCGATGCTGTCATAATCTCTTTCATCTTTCCGGTTATCCACTACGATAAAAACCATTTCAGGGTCGCGCATCAAATCGCCGTTTTGTTCATAGTAATGCGCAAGGCTGTACAATTGCGCTTTGCCATAAGGTGTATTGATTAATGTTCCGATTTGTTCCATCACCAACGGCATAAAGCCTTCACTTGTAAATTTGATATAATCTTTTACGCCCATCCGGTTTAACAGCCTGCAAAAAATTCCTGCAGCTTCTTTATTTATCTTTTTCATCTTGTTTTGTTTTAATCTTCCAAAATGTTTGCTTCCTGTTTGCGGTTAATGGTTTCGCTGCCATATTTGGCTTTGATTTCGGGAAGTGTTTTGCTGCCGCCGCGTGTTTTATACAATTCACTGCGGTAATACCAAGCGCCTTTTTTGGGTGCAAAAAATAACCCCGCTTCTTTTAGCTCTTTGCGTACCGGGTAAGTGCTGCCGGTTACCCATATCCAATGGCCTACCGCTTCAATAATGATGTCCGGCAGGTGTATGATTTGTTCGATTACTTTACGATATTCTTCGGAGAATTTTATAGCTGTGTCGGCTTCTTCATCGCTCATGCCTTCGCCTTTTGCGATATGTGCGCAGGCATAACTATACTCACGGTTTATCTCCTGCATGGTGGCCGTGTCGCCGCCTGCATCGGGGTGATGTTCTTTTGCTAATTTTTTATACTGCGCTGTTACTTCGTCTATTGTTGTACAATCTTTAAAATATTTCATATCCTTTCTGTTTAGCGGTTAAAGGGTTTGGGTTGATAAACTTTTAAAATGGCAGGTCGTCGCCTGTTTCACCGGCGGCTGTTGCGGTATTGCTTTCATTTGCATCAGCCTGCTTTTTGCCGGCACCTTTACCATGCAGTTTGATATTGTTTACATACATTGATAAAGAAGCCATCGTTTTGCCTTTCATGTTTTCCCATGTGTCAAGATTGATGCGGCCGCTTAACTCTACGAGTGTGCCTTTGGTTAAATGTTCGGCAATGGTGGTGTTAATCCAGTAAGCGCAGTTGAAATACCTGACTACCTTTTTTGCTTCGCTGTCGTTCTTTGCTTTGTAGCTGTCATTAACAGCAATAGAAAAATTAACAACCTGTTTGTCATTCTTTGTTATTCTTACTTCTGCGTTTTTTACTACACGCCCTACTAAAGTTTCCATAACTTAAAATTTAATTGATGAATAAAAATTGATTACTGATTGAATAAAGTGAGCGAAGCGGCTTTGTTATAATTGATCTCCCTGTTGCCGCTGTGTTTCTGTACAAGATGATACACGGTTATGTCCTCGTTTAGATAAATTGCCCATGCGCTTATTAAAGATTTTGAGCGGTTGTAATGCCTACGGCGTTGTATCTGCCATGAAAGCCGCATCAGTTTTGAACGTTGTTCGTGCTGCATACGATGAAAGATTTTAATGTGATTTAATTTTTGTTCTTGTACCCGGCTTAGCGCCTCGTCCTTTCTCTCGTAGCAACCCGTCCCTAAGGCAGGAAGGGATAAAAGCAAGGTTTTTACCCAAAAAATTTTTGACCGTGGAATAAAAAGCGAGAGCGGTTTATGCCGCGAAAGCAAAAAAGTCCCGCTCCAAAGCGGGGCGCTTTTTTGAGTAAAACCTGTGGCAAGCCGGAGTTTATGAAGGCGCAGACCTTGCTTTTAGCACAGCCTGCCAGGATCTTCGCGCAGGAAGGGATAGACGAGCTTTTCTTATTTAGAAAATAAAATCAAAAAGACAGGTATGGTGGCAGGCAAATGAAAGATGGAATGTTGTCCGCAGGTGAAGCGATGCATGAGCGGAACGCAGCAATCATGAAGGAAGAAACTGCCTGTCTGCATACACCTTTGAAGCAAGACAGCGGATGCGGACTAATCGCAAATAAAAAGCCACCGCATGGGCTGGATGGCTTCGTTTTAAAAGGAAAACAGCTTATAGTAACTATTGCTAAGTCTTGTTTTACAAATAATTAGTTAAGAAAGAAGAACCTATACAAAAATACAAAAGGGTTTAGGGAGAAATAAGAGGCCTCAACTTTTAGTGTCGTTGTATCCGGTCAAACAGCAAATCCCAAACCAACCTAGATCAACTGTATAATCCTACGATACTTTCATTAAAAAATAATTACTATGGATGTTTATGGCTATCTGTTCCGGCAGCAAAATAACTAGATAAAATCATCTTACATAGAAATTGTCAAAAACTACCCAATTGTGTAGTTTTAATGATTTATAAAGTAGTTAACTTTGGTAAAGAAATTTAAGAGAAGGTTGTTAAATAAATTTTAGAACCCTGCTAAAAAGCCTGAACTATTTTCTTCACTAAGAAGTCTATATTTATATTAAATCTTTAAGGCAAAAATTAGTTATGAATGAGTATATCAATAACTGACTTTTTCAAACCAGTTCAAACAAAGGGCGAGCTTAACGAGAATGCACAACAAAAGATTGAATTTCTTATTCAATTGGCTAAGGCCTTCAGTCAAATGACATATCAAAGTCTTTATATAGTTGACTATTCTAAAAGAAGTTTTATATACGTATCAGATAATCCCATATTTCTATGTGGAACAAAGCCCGAGCAGGTCTTAAAAGAAGGCTACATGTTTTATTTGAGGAATATACCAGAAAAAGACCTGGAAATGTTATTGCAGATAAATAAAGCAGGCTTTGCGTTTTTTAACCAACTTCCAAAAGAAGAACGGTTTAATTATTTTATATCTTATGACTTCCATCTAAAGCAACCGAAAGGCGATTTAATGCTTATCAATCATAAATTAAAACCTTTGCTTTTAGATCAGCATGGTAATCCCTGGATAGCCTTATGCCTGGTATCGATTTCATCAAACAATAAAGCCGGGAATATAAAATTTAAAAACAGTGAGCTTAATAAATCGTATGAGTTTAATATAGAAACAAATGAATGGTACGAAATGGAAACGATTGCTTTGAATAACAGGGAAAAAAATATTCTTATGCTGTCTGCACAAGGATTAACCATGGAACAAATTGCTTCCAGGTTGTTTTTGTCTGCCGATACCATAAAGTTTCATAAAAAAAATATTTTTCGAAAGCTGAATGTCAAAAATATTACCGAGGCGATTGCTGCAGCAATGGAACTGGCGCTCATTTAATCTGATTGGAAATTATGTTTAAGCCCTCTCTTTAACTATTTAAGGTAATTGCAATGCGTACGTTTTTAAATCCCAAACAAGCCCAATTCCTAAAAGTTCGCGTCAGTATTTACTTCAACATTACTATTTATCTTCTTTAAAAAGAACTGAAAATCCTGGCTGTTTTCCTTGTCAAGGTACCGCTGTGAATTAGATGAAATATACTGATTCAGCCAATCAGATTTTATATATATCGGTAAAGTTTCTGAGCATATATATTCAATAGAATCACCCAGGACAAACGAATCAATACCCATTTTTTTTAATGTCATTGTCAATTTTTTATCGCACTCTGCAAGTACAAGTCCTGCACCCATTGTACTTATCGGGTAAAAAGCGTTGAACAGCATCTTCTTTAAAATACCTATCCTCTCCTCGCAAATCTTCCCTGAAATAACGAACCTTCCAAGATGCCATATATTTAGGTAGTCAGGAATTAAAACATCCTGAACATTGATACCAAATAATTTTTCCATTGGAATAGTTGCTGCCCTATCCCAATAGGTCGTTTTTATAGAACCATATATCTTATGATCAAAGTGGTTACGCAAAACATAATATACAGAATTACCAAAAAATGCCAGGTCTTCTTTTAATAAATATTCAAATTCGTTTTCAAAACTTTGCTGCGTGTAATCTTTGTAATTAAAATGCTCGTAAATCTCGAGCACAACAAATGAGACAAGGTCTTTTAATTCATCTTTTCTCAATCTTGAGAAATAAAAGTTATTGGGTTGCCAACTCATCGGTATTGGTTTTTTTTAAAGTAACCAATAAGCTTAATTTCATTAACTTAGATGATGCAGATTTTTCTAAAACCTGTACTAAAGTATAGGGGTTTAAGGCATATTTGTAGTCTAATAAAACTATATGCAACCCAAAATAACCAGTTACACATTCTCAAGCATAAGCGCCCTGAAATCGGAAAAAACAGAGAGAGATTATCTTTCATTAGAGCCTTATATCAAAACTGCAGAGGCTTTTGCCAGATTGAATTATCAAAGCGTTTATATATTCGATTATTATAAAAACAATTTTTTATACCTGTCTGATAACCCGCTATTCCTTAATGGCAACAAGGCCGCGCTGCTTAAGTATGAAGGATTTCATTATTTTATCAAGCATGTTCCTGAATACGACCTAAACCGGTTAATCAATATACATGCTGCAGGCTTCAATTTTTTTCACAACCTTTCACCCAACGAAAAACTGAATCATTTTATATCCTACAACTTCCACCTGGAGCATACAAATAAAAAAGTATTAGTAAATCAGAAGATGACACCAATGCTGCTTGACAACTGTGGTAGCATTTGGTTGGCATTAGGAGTTATCTCTATTGCGGCGGATGAGAATTACGAACTTGTCGAAATCAGGAATAGCGATTCAACAAAACGGTATATTTATAAGGGTGAAAAAAATAGCTGGGTATCTGAAAAGATAGTACGAATTACCAACAGGGAAAAAGAAATAGCCTTACTTTCTGCCCAAGGACTAACAAACAAGGCCATTTCTACAAAGCTTTATTTAGCCGAATCAACAATAAAATTTCATAAAAGCAAACTCTTCAAAAAATTAGGCGTAAGCAATATAACTGAAGCTATAGGTTATATGGTCACTCATAAAAAAATATAGGCTACCCGCTACTCATGAATTGATAAGTAATAAAACTCAGGAAAAACTTTAAAAGGTTTTTCTGTTGCTATATTAAAAATGATATGCGATACCATACCAGCTAAAATATTGACGCCAATTGACAGTTGTGATGGTGGTGTATTTGCACTTATTTTTTCATACTTGTTAAGAAAATTCTCAAACCATGCGGTCGGGTAATTATGTTTTTTGAGCGCATCAATTATAAATGCGCCGATATTAAGTTCAAATACACTTTTATTACTATCAAGCGATTTAACCTTATTGCTTTCTTCTGTTATAATCGTTACAAAGCCGGCCCAACCTAAATTATAAGGATGTATCACAGGGATACCTTTTTCACAACATAATTCATCAAATAAAAAGGGAACACCTGTACTAAAATCAAGCGCATTGATTGCCACTTGGTGAACAATGTTCAACTCTTTAAGATTTTCTACGGTTATATAATATGGCAACGCTTCTATTTTCGCTTCAGGATTAATAGAAAGAAGCCTTTGTTTTAAAGCTATAGCTTTATTATTGCCTATATCAGCTTCCAGATAATTTTGCCTGTTTAAATTTGATTCCTCTACTTCATCCCCGTCAATAATTGTGATGTTTTCAAACCCAAGTCTTAATATACATTCCGCGATTACACTTCCGATACCGCAACCGGCTATTAATACTTTAAAATCCCTGATAACTTCTTGTTGGTTTTCCGTAATGTAAATGTTATTTCGAATATATCTATTATTCATTTGGAACGTTTTTACAAAGGTCGAAGATCAATTTGTATTTTGATTTAAATATCTATCATCACCCAATTGGGTAAATTTTTAGACAAACATGCTTTCATCTATTAAAATTTCAAAATCCTCTTCTAAATTCACTAGTACAGGCCTTCCTATTAGAAGCAAAGAATAATGAATCTTACAATTAAAGCATTAGGAATTGAGCCCTTTTCAATATCAAATGAAATACCTGAAGGGTTATCCGGGTATTATATACCCGACACCAAGGTGTTATGTGCCGTTGCAACCTTTGGAAAATTTATGATACAGTTAGTTGACCTTGGGGAATATTCCTGGCTGTATTATATTTTTATGATTAAGGAAGAAATAACTTTCCTGCTAACCTATTCAGCACCACTTATCCTGGTAAGAATTATTTTAAAAGGAAATTTCAGTTATGAAATTGAATTTTTGGGAAATGTTCCATTGGGTGAGAATCAATGTAATGTCATTTGTTTGCCTACACCTTTAAATAAGCTTCATTTTTGCCCCGGAGAATATATTTTATTTGAAACATTGTATTCTTCGTCTTCAATACTGCAAACACTCATATATTTTCCGATGTTTGAAGACTTTAAAGCAAACATCACAGCATATAAACCAGCCTTACTGTGTATGCCGCATATTAAACCATCAGCTTCGGTTATAGAATGTGTTTACAAAATAATCCATTCGCCTTTTTCTGAAAATGTTCGCCAGTTTCACATTAAAAGTATAAAAGACCTGCTGATTCACATTTTAGAGGCAACCTCGCACTCAAAGCCTGTTAACATAGGTTTACTGTTGATGAGCTTGAAAGAATATATGCAGCACAAGCTTTTATAGATAAACATCTGCCTACTCACTACAGCATAAACCATATTGCAAGGCATGTAGGTATGAACGAGAAAAAGCTGAAATATGGATTCAAAGAGGTTATAGGGATCGGACTATATGGTTATTTTTTAAATCGTATATTGGAAATAGCCAAAATAGAGGTTGAACAAACCAAACGTTCTGTAAAGCAAATTGCCCAGCATACCGGTTATAAAAACGGAAATAATTTATCTGCAGCTTTCCGGAAAAAATTTGGTATGCCCCCACTTGAATGGAGAAGAAAATTTAACAGCAGGGGCAATGAACCCTCTGAATAAAATAAGTTCCACTTGCATACAACTTCGTACTACACTCATATATAATTTAGGATAGCTTGCATATTGAAAGGTTAAGAAAAAATCTGCTATTTAAGGAAAAAGCATCGTCACAAATTTTTATTGTTAAGTCTTATAAAAACAATCCTTAATTGAAAAAAAATATAATCATAGATATTATATGCTTTCTGCTTATTTTCTTGTTTGTGTATGCAGGTATAAGTAAACTGGCAGATCATGCAAATTTTCATGTACAGCTCGGCAACATGTATTTAATTCATTATGCTGAACCTGTTTTATCTTATGCAATTCCCATTCTAGAAATTTTGATTGCACTGGCGCTTGTTATTCCCATTTTCAGGCTCTATGGCCTATATGCATCTTTACTATTGCTTATTTTATTTACTCTTTATCTAATATGCATGATTACATTTAAAACAGCCCTTCCCTGTTCTTGTGGAGGACTCATAGGATATCTATCATGGAAGCAGCATATTTTCTTTAATTGTTTTTTTATTGCTCTTACAGTGTATGCAATATTTTTTTTTTAAAAAGGATAATAGGCGGCACATTTCAAATCATGCTCTATCAACTAAAGCAGTTACATAAATTATTTTATTGCGCAATAAACAGGTTGGAAGCCGAAAATCCTGTAAAAAAAGACGTAGGCGTATCTATCATTTAAAAAATAAAACTATGAAAAAGTATATTGGAGGAATAACCGCTATTTTATTTGCAGTTATAGCCAGTGCTTTTACTGTTAATCAACCTGCAATAAACCATGCACATGCCGCATCCTTATACTGGTATAAGGTAACTTATGACGCAAGTCATACCGGAGGATATATTCCTAATTCATCGGCTTTTTATATACAGGATGAAAAGCAAAATGTAAATTCACCGTGCCCATCAGGTAGTGTCAAAGATTGCCTGAGAGGGTTTACAACTGCGTTATCCAGTTTCCCATCATCTGCTACAGGAACGGATCAAATTAAAAAGCCTAACTAAAAGACCTCTACTAAAGGCAAGGAATGATTAATCATCCCTTGCCTTTATAACTAAGACAGGCACGATACGAGTTGCTTGCTTAAGTATTAACCCAGCTTGTTCTAAATCCTCCTGAAGTTTAGAAAGACATAATGGATTTACGGAATTTTCCCTGATAATTGCATCCATATTTGCTGTAATCCCGGAACTGTCTTCAAATGGATATTCATCCTCCAACCATAATTTGACCCACGCCACCAGTTCGGCGAAAGGCCTGTTGCGTAAAAACCGTAAACTGTCCGGATAGCCTTTCAACCTGCTGCCATCCAGCGTGTTTAATGACGCCCCACCTTTCGAAATAGGCATTGGCCTGCCCGGTAACCTTTCCAATACAAATGCCGTTACCGGCCGTGGTTCAATAAATGCTTTTACTGGAAATAAGCTTAGTATATCACGTTGCATGATATGATAGCCACTGTCTTGAAGAGAAAAGGGTAAAACCAATTCGTAATCCCATGCATTTTGATTTTCCCAAAGCGATTCTGCTTCAGGATCAGCAGGACGTACAAATAAATTGCTATCGGATAATTGTAAGGCTAATCCATACTTTTTATCTGCAGTGCCATCAGTCTCATTTCTAAATGCTTTTTGAAGTAGTTCAACAACAGATGCGCCATTCGCAGATATGCGTACCATCCTGCCGCTATCAACAGGCAATTTGTCGGTGTTGCCAATGTCAATGGTAGGGTCATAATGTTTTAAGCAACTAAAAAAAATGTATTTATGCAGCAGGCTGTCAGGTAAAAGTGTACCATAGGCCGCCTTCACAGGAGCTTTCATTCCGACAGGTATATTTCCGCTTAATGCAGACCTGATATTTTCTTTCGTGGTGCTATAGCCATCTGTGATGGCTAATATCTTTCCTTCCCGGCTTATCCATACATGTGCAGGGTAAGCTTCAGCAGCAAATAGTTGATGAAGTAATGTATCAGATGTAATTAGTGGTACCTGCGGAGGGCTTAGATGCTTTTTACTTTGTAAAAATGTTTTCGTTGCCCTATCGGTTTCGCTGTTAACAAGGATTATTTGCAAACTGTCTTTTAATTTCTCTTGCATAGCTTCAAGTTCCGGGAAAGCCGCAATGCAACTTCCGCAATAGATACTCCAAAAGTCAAGTATTACTAACTTTCCCCTGTATTGTTGCAAATCAACGTAGCCATCGATGGTTTGCAGAGCATGCAGTGGTTTAAGAACCGGCAGTTTATCACCCTGGTATAGCCTGTGCGATTGGGAGAAAACCATTAAAGAAAGACAGCAGGAAACTACTAAGAAAATCATTTTCATTTCAATACCCGGCATTTTGAGTTAACAAAGGATTCAGTTGCATTTCCTGTAAAGGAATCGGATACAGCGTATCGGAAGATTGCCATCCCGGCGATTTTATCAGGCCAAGCACCTCATCACATAAGTTCCATCTTTTCAGATCGAACCATCGGTGGCCCCATTCCGCAAAAAGCTCTATCCGCCGCTCCTGTTGCACAGCTTTTTGTAAGGCATCTTTACTATCATCTGTAATTGCAGAAAGACCGGCTCTTTGCCTTATTACATTCAGGTCAGCAGCACTACCCTTAAGGTCTCCTGCCATTAACCTTGCCTCGGCCCTGATGAGATATTGTTCTGCCAAACGTAAAACCACATAATATTCCGTAACAGATGGGCTGCTCCATACTTTATATTTATAGGGATAATGGTAAGTAGTTCCATCAACAACAGATGCCTGCAACCAACTATCCCGTCTTTTATCCCCAGGTTCGAAGGCTGCCAACAGGCTGTCACTGATCGTGCACGCAGGCGGCACAAATGGTGCATAGGGAATAAAAGCCTGCCCTTCTGCTGTATTGGCATTTGAGCGGCTTAACTGGAAAATAGTTTCTGAAGAACTGTTTAGAAATACGTTGGATACATCTGGTTCCAGTGAAAAATAACAACTGTCTATTACGTAAGAAGCAGATTCTGTAGCAGATGCCCATTGTTGCCTGTATAAATATACACGGGCTAAAAGAGCCGCCGCCGCTGCGGCAGATGGCCTTTGGTTATCTTTTACGGTTTTATTTCTGAGGAGTGCAACAGCTTCCTGCAGATCGGAAGTGATTTGAGAATAGATGCTATCTGAAAGCGTACGCGGCATAACGCCTGAAGCAGTATAATCGGTAGATAATATCAGGGGCACATCGCCAAAAAAATTTACAAGATAGAAATACAACAGGCTACGGGTAAAGAGCATTTCGCCCCGTAATTGTTCTTTGACAGGGGTTGATATTGTGTTTGACGACTCAAGCCCTTCCAGCACGGCATTGGTGTGGTAAATATTTTTATATGCACTTGCCCAAAAACTACTTTCTAAAACACTGTTGTCCGCAGTCAAATTATTAGAAGCAAAAGAAGTTTCATCTGTATTGCCATCAGTATTTATAAACTCATCAGAAGAAAGCCCGCCATAAAACGTTGCTGCGCCATTGCAGAATGTGAGGTTGTATGCGGCTAATTGATAATACACACCCGTTGCAGCGGCCACAGCATCAGCATCATTGGTAAATACACGTGTTTGTTCTGCAGCAGTGTCCGGAGGATCTACCTGAACAAACTTGGTACAGGCAGATACCAGTAATAATAAATACAATAACCATAAACGATATGTCAACATAGAATAATATTTAAAAGGTTAAGCGAACGCCCATTACCAATGTGCGTAAAGGTGGTAGTACAAAAAGGTTTTGTGTTTCAGGGTCGCTGCCTTTATACTTTGTTATAGTAAAGAGGTTTTGGCTTTCTACATACAGGCTGCTGTTACTGATATGGCAATATTGCAACCATCGTTTGGGAATGTTATAATTCAAAGTAATGTTACGGCAACGTATAAAAGAAGCATCGCCATATTTGCCATTGGAATAGGCAAGGTTGCCGATGGCTGTATAAGCATCAGTATAGCCGGTGGTATACCGCTGCACCGGGGCATGGTCGCCCGGCTGTTGCCACCTGGTGTTCACCAACGCCGGCTGGTTGTATATCCAGCCCGGCGGGTACGCCGATAGTTCATTTAAATAGTTTACGCCTGTTTGTTTTCTGCCGTCAAAAAAGATGCTGAATGTCCATTGTTTGTAGGTTAGATTGTTTTCCCACCCGGCATAATAAACAGGGCCTGTATGTCCAAGTACCTGGTAATCGTCGCTGCTTATCCATCCGTCTTTATTTACATCTTCAAAACTATACAGGCCGGTTGTTGGGTCAACCCCTAAATATTTATACCCCATTATAACACTTAATGGCTTTCCTATAGCATATTGATAAGCATAGCTGGACTGCGCTAAACCCGGAAAAGCTATAAGCTTATTCTTTGGTACGGTTAACGTAAGGTTGCTTTCCCAATGCACGGTTTTCCATACCGGTTTAGCTGTTAGTACTATTTCCCACCCGCTATTTTGCACCAGCCCCGGAAAATTTTTTACAACGCTGAAAAAACCTGTTTGTCCGGGTAAGGAATAACCAACCAACTGGTTACTGCAACGGTTGTTGTAATAATCAACAGAAAGCATTACCTGGTCTTTCAAAAAACCTAACTCAATAGCCGCCTCTAATTTTTTATTTATTTCCCAGCTATAGGCTGGATTATACAAATTAGCCGGATAAAGCCCGGATACACCATCGTAGGGCCTTGACGTATTCCGCCAAAGGTTTAAATATTTATAATCTCCTATCTGGTCATTACCTGTGGTGCCGTAACTGGCGCGTAGTTTACCAAAGCTGAGCCACGGTATTGCTTTATTCATGCCCTTTTCTGCTGAAAATATCCATGCTGCCCCTGCCGCCCCAAAGTTTGCCCATTGCCTGCCTGGCCCAAACCGGCTTGAACCATCCCTTCTTCCTGAAAGATTAATCACATACCTGTCGGCAAAGCTGTAATGCAATCTTCCAAAAAAGGCTGTGTACCTGTAATTAGTATAATTGTTATTTGCACTAATATCCCCCGCGGCTGCGATTGAGCCCAGCAATAGATCGCTGCTGTAATTAGTTCCGTATTCGGTGTTCTGTTGTGTTGTTTTTTCCTGCAGCGTATTGCCTAATAGTATGCTTAATTCATGTCTTTTTTTGCGAAGTGTATAATTCAGTTGTGGCTCCGCTATCCAGCTTCCGGTATAGTTGTTTGCAAATGCTGCTGAAGGCAATGCACCGGTATTCGGATCAATAGACACAGAAGGTATCTGGCTTTTTTCTCTTACGCCCAGCCTGTTATAGCCCGTACTTAAACTTAGCTTAAACCCTTTCCATAACATATAATCAATCTGCAGGTTGCTGCCAAGGTTTTCATTAATGGACAAGTAATGCTGCTGCAGCAACGCCAATGGGTTAGTAATATCACCATTGCCGAGATATGCATACACCACAGCGCTGTCCTGCCATGCAAGTGTGCCATCTGTATTGTAAAGCTTAAGATTGGGTGGCAGGTTAATATAACGTGTAAAATCTGTTACAGGCAGGCTATTATGGTCGTACCCGAAGATGCCTGAGAATTGCAAATGAAAACGGCCATCTGTGCTCTGATGGTGAATGTTGATATGCGTGGATGCTAATGCATCCGCAAAGTCGTTGCTGAAAACAGTTGTTTCTTTATGATAGTGCAAACCAATTAAAAAGCTGGTTTGTTGGTTACCACCACTTACAGAAATGTCTGCATTATTGGTTCTTGAAGTGCCGCCTTCCAGGAGGTGAACAAAATCGGTGTAGCGGGTTGTATCCCATAACATTATGTCCGGGGCATAACCTGCATCAAAAGGGTCAGAACCTGGTACCAGCCCATCATTGGCAAAAGCTTCCCTGCGCATGGCAACATATTGATTGGTATTTGACATGGGCATTCTGTGTGTAATTCTGCTGTAACCCGTGTAATAACTTGCAGAAAATTCAGTATGCCCCACCTTTCCTTTTTTAGTAGTAATCAGTATTACCCCATTGGCTCCCCTGCTTCCATAAATGCTGGTGGCATCAGCATCTTTTAATACTTCGATGCTCTCAATATCAGAAGGGTTAATACTGTTAAGCGGGCTGATGCCGCCACTGCTTATCGCCACAGGATTGTTGGCTGCTGATGTAAGCTGGCTGGATGGCTGGTTGCCTGATTCTAAAGGCACACCGTCGATAACAAAAAGCGGGTCATTGCGGGAAAGGGAAAGATCAAGGGCAGATTGCCCCCTGATAGCTGTATTAAAAGATGAACCTGCAATACCGCTCTGCTGCGCTATTAATAAACCGGGCACCCTGCCTGCCAATGCGGCCAACGGGTTTGAAACCGGCTGTTTATCTAAAGTTGCTGCCGTAACCCGGCTTATAGCGCCGGTATTCATGCGGCGGGTGGTTTTGCCATAAGCAATAACAATAGTTTCATCTAACTGGTTTACGGAAGGTGTGAGCAGTACAACCAGGTTTGACTGCCCGTTTATAATAACGTGCTTTGACAGATAGCCTGTACAGGTGACGTTTATGTACTGACCATTGCTTAAACCTGCTAATACAAAACCGCCGTTTGCATTGGTTAGTAATGTGTGGTTGCGGGCGCTATCAATAATTTCAGCACTCTCTATAGCGGCATGGGTTTCGGCATCGAGTACAGTGCCGGTTATTGTAAAGTTGTTTTGCCCTTGCAGCCTGCCATAAACACATAGCATTAGCAGGGCCGCAATGCATGGTTTAAATTTCATTGCAGTTAAGTAATTGTTGAGGTTAGAGATTAAATGAAAGAGAAGGTGATAAAAGGTCAATTGTCAACAGTCCACAGACCATAGAGCATGTACAATGCATTGCTAAAGCTGACGGCTCAATATAAGGCTAAAGCGAAACGTAGAGAAAGCCCGTGGTCTTGTCCACCCTCCGCCTTAAGCCTTATACGCTTTATTAATCCTTAAATCACATCTATGATAAAACTTAGATGGGGTTGCGCGGTTTTTTGGCAAACTGGGTTTTTAATAACACCAGGCCTTTGGCTGTAAGCCGTTTACAAAAGCGGGTTGCCTGCCACGAATAATTTTGTATATGCCATTTTATTTTACCGGTTATGGGTAATTGTTGATAAGCTTTTTTGCAGGCTATCTCATGCATGATGCACTTGTAGATAACATTATCTATTTCTCGCTTGGTGAAACCGCTGTCCAATAGTTTTTGGTACAGGCTTGCACCTTGAGCATTATGTGCACTATTGTTATGGAATTGTATGTTTTGCAGTTCTTGCATCTTGCTTTAATTGAAAGCAAGTCGTTGTAAAACGGAGAACCCATAAAAAAATATATAGGATAGGCCCCGTCTTACCGTATAGAGGCGCCGCGAAGAGCCTTGACCCAGTAAGCTGATAGAGACCTACCCCATATATTTATATGGAGCAGGCTTTGACTATCATCTCGGATCTTTGAAAGTTCGCGGCTTCCTATACGAGACTTGTAGCAAATCTGCCAAAATGTGACAATTTGCAAATGTATTATAAAGTCAACACTAATTTAGTGTACTAACTTTTATCAAATATAACAAACTTTAATTAAAACATCATTTTATTAACTAAAAGTTTTTAAAATGTAAGTTATATATATCATTTTGAATACTATAGTTTATAAATCAGAATAATTCGATTATTTAATGAATGATTCAAGATGAACAACGCAGAGCCATTAAAAATCTTATTGACACAGGAAATATTAAACAATTCGATGAAATTTTCTTGTACATAAAAAAGAAACAGCTTCATGAACGAATGGGAATAAATTATAATCGTTTTTTAAGAATTTTAAAAAATCCTAAAAAATTTCAATTTGAGGATGCCTATCAAGTAGCAACAATTTTTGATATTGATCCTCGTCAAGCTTCGGAATTAATCCATAATCAAATTGATAATTCTTCTAAAAAAAATGTTGCAAAAAAAACGAGAGGAACTAAAAAAAGTACATGATGTTATTTATATAATTAAGCCAAATAACGGAGTGATTTATTAATCAATATCATATAAAAAAATCCCGCCAAGACTGGTGGGATTTTTTTTCAACCCTAAACCCTTAAAGGACTAAGGTACAAAAGGAAATCGTTTTAAGAAAAAAGTTTTATAGGTGATGGTGGATTTGTAAGCTTCCCCAAAATTCAGCCGGTGCATTTAGAGTTAACAAGGATGTATTGTTAACTTTAAAAATTTATAAATCATGAAAAGGAAGCTTACAGAAGGCCAGATAGTGGCAGCCATCAAGAAACAGGAAAACGGCATGGCAGTAAAAGATATATGCCGTGAATTAGGTATCAGCGATGCGACATTTTATAACTGGAAAGCGAAGTATGGAGGCATGGAAGCCAGTGATGTGGCAAAGATGCGGGAGTTGGAAAAAGAGAATACAGAGCTGAAGAAAATGTTTGCAGAAATGAGCATAGAAAACCGTGCACTAAGGAACCTGATTGAAAAAAAGTTATAACGCCTGAAGTGAAACGGGAAGCTGTAGAGTATCTTGTAGCGGATGAACAGCTTAGTAACCGCAGGGCGTGTAAGCTGATAGGCATTTCCCGAAGCACCTTTCAGTATAAAGCAAAACCAAAGGATGATAGCGAACTTCAACAGGAACTCACAACACTACAGATAAACATGCGGCAATAGGTTACTGGCAATGTTGCTATCGTTTATGGAATAAAGGATATACCTGGAATCATAAGCGCATTTACCGTGTATATACAGAGATGAAGTTAAACATCAGGAGAAGGGCAAAGAAGCGCCTGCCTGAAAGAGTAAAACAACCATTGCAGGCAGCAACGGCACCCAACCAGACATGGAGCATAGATTTCATGAGTGATAGCCTTGTAGATGGAAGAAGGTTTCGTTTACTCAATGTGATAGATGATTTTAACCGTGAATCACTGGCCATTGAAGTGGATACTTCACTGCCAACTTTACGGGTAATAAGAGTTTTGAATCAACTGATGGCAGCAAGGGGTAAACCAGCAAATATCAGAACAGATAACGGGCCTGAATTTATCTCTCATAAGTTGCAGCAATGGTGTGAACAAAACAATATTGCGTTGCAATACATACAGCCAGGCAAACCCATGCAAAATGCATACATTGAAAGAAAGAACGGAAGCATCAGGCGTGAGCTGTTGAATGCATATTTATTTTATTCCTTAACAGAAGTAAAAACAATGAGTGAAGAATGGAGAATAGATTATAATGTTGAAAGACCGCATAAATCATTAGGTTACCTGTCTCCGGTTAAGTTTGTCGAACAGCATTACAAAAGCACAGAACATGTACAGCAGCTTTATCCACAAACAGCGAACGGAAATACTTTACCAATTGTAGAGAGCTGTTTCGTGGATAAAGTATTTGAAAAACAAAAAGATGATTAATTTAGAAAACTCTAATTGCAACCGGCACTAAAATAAGGGGAGCTTACAGATTGTCCCAACGACAATTGAATTTGTATAACATTAAAGTGCTGATTTTGAATAGTGGTTTTTTGAGGAGTTTCGTATTATATAACACAGATTAGCGTTAGGCGATATTTGTAGACCCCCACTAAATATGAAGAGTCTTTATGAGTATATAAACGAATTGCCAATTGACCAATGGCATTACTACTATGGACTTAATAATGATTTAGAAAGCGAAAAGCCTTTTATTGATAGTTCAAACTATTCAGACTTCATCTTAAACTACTTCAAAAAAGGCGGAAAAGTTGAAGTATTTGAATCTTGTCAAATAAATCCAATAGACCTTAGACTTCCTAATCACATATGCTCAGTTTTTTTATTAGGAGTGTTAATTTATTACCAGACTTCATTTCATAAAAAGTATAAATTAGGTAGCAACGACCCTGGATATAAATCATTCCCGTTCATTTGGTTTTTAATTGCACTTTTCCATGACAACGCTTATCAAATGGAAGATAAAAATCAACTACAGGACGTTGTTTCAATTGCCGATTTGAATGAAAAGTTCAATATTCAATACTTTCTGCTTGATAGAAAATTTACAAAATGCAAAGAACTACTAAGTCTTCGCAATAACTATTTTCTATTTCGCAAAAGAAGATGGGGTGTTGTTGACCATGGTATTTTAGGAGGAACACTACTCTTTGACCGACTTGTCAAAATAAGACGTGAAAAGAAAAGAAAGAATGAGGACACACTTTTCTGGGGAAAGAAATTAGAGAACCAGTATGAAATAGCTTCAAATGCAATAAGCATTCATAATATTTGGGTACAATCAAAAGATATTTGTGACCAATTTGACTTGAAAGAGTTAATAAGCTTCAAGCCAATTAATTTTAAAGAGTTTCCACTATTTTACATTTTAGGTATTATCGATACTATAGAACCTTTAAAAGAATATAAGGACGATAATCTTTCTGATACTGACATTTTAAAAAGTATCAACATCGAATTTGGAAAACAATACATTAGAGTCATAGAATCTAATAGCTCTAAAATCGATTTTTATAAACTTATTAAAAAAGCGATAGGTCTTGTTGGGTGGTTGGATGTAAAAGTTGAAGTCGAGCACAAAGAATTTAAAATTTTGTTCAGATAAACATCACCTAACATGGATTCCTATGCTGGCGAATAAACCCTCATCTTTCTGTTCGCTGCCAGCGGCGGTTCGGTCAGACGTATTTCTATTGAGCTTTTGTTTTTAACTTCACCATCATTAATTTTATTGTGGGCTTCAGTTCCGGGCTGAACATTATGAAATACCAGCACAGCAGCAAGCCCTGTTCCGTTAGCTGTAATTTGACTTCTGCTTCAAAATGGATATATATTCTAAAACTCCCAAAGATTGGAGAGACTTACAAAATAAGGTTGCTAGATTTCTTTCCGAATTAGGCTATGAAACTGACGTTGAAAAGGATATTAAAACGGTAAGAGAAATTATCAACATTGATGTTTTCGCTGTCAATAACAAGCAAATCCCGCAGAGCAAAATACTTTGTGAATGTAAGTTTTGGAATAATCCTGTCCCAAAAACCATTGTACATGCGTTTAGGACGGCCGTGACCGACTTCGGAGCGAACTATGGAATAATTATTTCAAAAGCTGGTTTTCAAAGCGGTTCTCATGAGGCAGTAAAGAATACAAACATTTTGCTATTGAATTGGGAGGAATTTCAAAATTATTTCAGGGTAAAATGGATAAAAAGCAAACAGTTTTTAGTTTCCAAAGAAACTAAGCCGCTATATGATTATATATCAGCTGGATTTCCTGTATTTTTCAAAGAACAGTACAATAAACTTTCAGAGGCTGAACTAAAAACGTTTGAAGCTCTAAATTGGAAGTACTTTCATATTTCTTTCAATTCATCTAACTTAGACTACAAAGATTTTAATACCAATGATTTTGATCTGAGAGTGTTTGAAATGTTTTTTGAACAAGCAGAGAAGGATTTCAATCGTAGCTTCGCCTCCTATGAGGAGTATTATAATTACTTAATTGAAAAAGCAAAAAAAGGAATTGAAGAATTTGACAACTTATTTAATGAAAAGCTAAGAAGGAAAACTACAGCTAATAACTAAGATTCGATGCGTACGAAGTACGAACAATGAAGGCAATTTAGAACGAAACCTGCGGTTGCGGATTTTGTTCTAATTTAACTGAAATAAGAGAGAAAATATTTAAGTTCTATTGTAGAATATACGTTTAAAGTACGAAAGGCTTTGCGGTGACATTTACTGTACTTTTTTCCGCTTCCGCAGAAACATTTAGCAACTTTGCTATATTCTTTTTTTGAGATATTTAGCTCAATAGCGGTTTTGATTGTTCTCAGGTCATTTGTTTGGAAGATGTCTTTAAAGAACTCCAAATTGCCTTTATCGCCGTGAGATCTTTCATTCAAAAAATAGCCATGCAGTTCTTTATATTTTTGATTAAAGAAATATGGTATAACCTCATTTTGTATAAACTGATGCAATGTCATCCCTTTTCGACATATAAATATTTCTTCCGGAATAGATTTAATACAACAATGCCCATCAGTATAAATATGCCAGTCAATATTAACGGGTATTCTTCCGTTTGTTTCAAAAACATGGGGGAAATAAGAAGGATATTCTGGTGTTGGTTGCATTTTTATGAAATAACTATCCACTAACAATCCATTCGCATCCTTTAATTCCAGCTCCCCATGTATATATGGAACATTATTTTCTGTTTCTGCATACATTAACTTAGGATATATTTCCTGAATATTTGCAGCTTCAACCCTAAATTTTATGAAACCATTATTTTGCATAAGGGTTGGCAGTTCTGGCGCCAATTGCCGTAGCTGTAAATATTCTCGAATTATTTTGTTCCTTATTATCTTCTCCTAACGGGAATCTATCTCCCAAATGTTTCCGCCACAGTTTACTCGCCTTAAGCTGATTTTCTTCCCTTAACGCAGCCTCTGCATCATCAATAAATTCCTGCAGAGATGTTAGAAAATTTGCCTTCCTATCATCATTGTAGTTAGCAAATAAATCATCATTAGGCATGGCCGGTGCAATGCATTCAAATCTACTGTCCAATGTTTTTTTTATTTCCTTCAAAATGTCTTTTAAGGTTATATCATCTCTTTCATTTAACACAATCTTCTCTTTGGCATTAGATGCCAAAATTGTCATAGCTAAACCACTTGGCATTTTTTTATCATGATGATCACACCATCCTTTAAGAAACATGGTATCTCTTACTAATCTTCCATCTTTATCTTTCCTTTTATTGAACCAGTCAACCATTGCCTTTGGATCACTATCTTCAAAACCGACATCTTTAACAGCAATGCGATAACACTGTCCATCAATTTTGTAATAGACAGGATGATCAATTTCATAATCACCTGCAAAAATTGAACGAATGCATTTCTTTCGGTGTTCCGGCGTTGTATTCGTATAACCGTTTACCGCATTCCATATCCATCCTTGCAAAGTGGTAGCAGTAACATCTGGTTCACGAAAGAAATACACACCATCATCCAAATCACATATATCTTCTTCCGTACGAATACCATTCTTCATTTTATGTGAACCCTGAATAAAGAATTTTGGTTCGTACTCCGGATGATTCTCTTTAAACCATTTTCGTATGCGCTCTCTTAGCTTACCTTTAGAAGTTATCATTTTGTTTTTTTTGTTACCACCAATACAAATTTCACCGTGATATATCTGAAACAGTTCGTGACAGTTTGCCATATTATTTCTGGTTTAAAAATTTTAAAATATTATGAATGTTATTCTTTGATAATTCATCGCCGATTGCTTCTAACCGTTGTATATCTTTTTTATCAGAAGCATTTAAATTAATAGTATCACTACCTAAGTCATATTGTATGCGCATATAATCAAAAACATTATCCTGTTTTGCCACCAATCTTTTAAGGAAGGAAATATATTGCTCGGTTATTTGTGCCTGGCTGTCTAAAATGATATCAAACAACCGGGGTTTGGGAAATAACCAATACCATATATCTTTTGGCTTCCATCCGGTTTTAATGACGTGTTTACCCTTACCGGTACCCAAGGATAAAAGCTGTATGTCGGAAAAACTATGCCCCATCTTATCTGTAGCTTCAAGAATACCAATAAGGGAGGGATTGTTAGCAAAGACGCCACCATCAATCATGTTTACATTTTGACCTGAACCGTGCTCATTTGAAAAGGAAAATGTATGTGGTGGGAAGTAAACAGGCGCAGAAGCACTTGATAACGCTACTTCATGAGCAGGCAATTTATAATCACGTACGTATTCCGCATTATGACGTGTCTTTAGTACATTAATCTTACCATCAATACCATTGAATGTTGGTATACATACTTTGGCTTTTAAATCATTAAGTGTTGGTGGCGTTCCGCCATTCGCAGCAGAATAAATCTCTTTCAACTTCCTTCTTAATTGTTTGTTACTGTAAATTGAAGTAACTATGGCACGGCTGCTGCGAGGTAATATCTTGAGATACCATTTTGGAAATATTAATTGTGCATTCTCTTTGTAAAACTCTACTAAATCTGAAGCAGGAATTCCCAGAGAAATGGCTATAGCTAAGATAGCGCCGGTGGAGGTACCGCAGATTAAATCAAAGTACTCGTACAATTTTTTATCCGGATTAATTCTAATTAGCTCCTGCTCTAGTTCGGACAAAACTTTTGCTGGTATCATACCTCGTATGCCACCACCATCTATTGATAATATTCGAAATCTCTGGCTCATGATCTATAAATGTTTTTTCAACCAATCATCACTACATTCTACATTACGCCAAGCAGCTTCCCTGCCAGACTTTATAACGAATATCCCATCATCTGCATCCATATATTTCAACAGATGATCTCTTACTTCCACTGCAGATTTATCTGTAACGATTGCCCAACAGGATTTTAAAATTTTAGCCCAAGTATCATAAGATTTAATTGCAGCGATTAGACTTTCATAATCTTTTTGTTTTCTTAAATCGTAATTAATAATGTAACAAGCCATTTCCAATTGTTTAAATTAATATACTTACCTGCGATTAGCTTACGGATTAGCAAGGCTTGTAGCCTGAAGACGTGTAAGAAGGCTTGTTATACCGGTGGTTTAGGCTACTGATAAAAGCAAGTGTTGTTTATATACTGAACAACACCTACATTTACTAAGTCAAAACAAGACCAGGAAAGAGCACGTTTCAAACTCTTTTCCGAAAGGCCTCAGAGGGTAGGATCTCTTGAGGCTTTTGTTTTCCTATTAAGAGCTATTCAAGTTTATATAGTTTTTAAATTTTTTCATACTTTCTTTCATAAAGCCATCAAGATTAAAATTATTTCAAATGTAATTTCAAACGAAATTTACGACTAATAAATAGTTTGATATGGAAATAATTTTACACATCTTGTGTTTTAAACAATTTTGTAGTTTAGCCTTTTTTTAGTAATGCTTATAAGTTTTACATTATCAAACTTTATGTCCTTCGGTTCGAAAAGCATTTTGTCATTTGAGGCAACTTCAATAAAAACCGGAAAGGAAAATACTTTTTTACCGCCAAGCCTACAATGGGATTACCGGTTAGTTAAATCTATTGGCATACTTGGATTTAATGCAAGTGGCAAGAGCAATTTATTAAAAGCTTTAGCTACTATGAAATATGCCGTATTGTATTCTGGAAACTCTTCAACTAATGTGTTCCAGTCAACGACAATACCTTTTTTGTTGAGAAAAAACAATACGGACCCTACAGAATTTGAAGTATCCTTTTTCTTGAACAATAGAAAATACCGATATGGATATAAAGTATTAAAGGGAGCAGTTTTAGAAGAGTGGTTGTTTTATGCTGAACCAAAAATTAGAGAAAATAATTTGTTTTATAGAAATAAGCGCATTATCAATTATAGTAAAACTTGGAATCAGGAAGCCGATAATTCCATTGATTCTCTTTTTAAAAGAGTTCAGGATCACACTTTATTCTTATCTGTTTTAAGTTTTTTAAATGTTCAACCAGCTGTCGATATATTAAAATGGTTTCAGAAAATTATAATTATTGAAAATTTAGATACTGATAAGTTTATAGACTTTGCCACAGAAAAATTACGTGATGATATTTTCAAATCAGTTTTTTTAAGAGTTATAAAAGATGGGAACGTTGGGTTTGAAGCGTTTTTTGACAAGAAAGTTTCATTATCTGAGAAAAGCGGCGATGTAGGTGTAGATTTTATTGAATTCATGTTGTTAAATGAGCTTTTACCTAAAGACAGATATACTGTTCATACCATACATAAAATTTTTGACGAAAATGGAAATGAGGCAGGCACAGTACAGTTTGATTTACGCAAACAAGAATCAGAAGGCACAAAAAAATTCTTTGGAATAATTGGTCTTTTTTTAGACTCGATTGTAAATAAAAGAATTTTAATGATTGATGAATTAGATAGCAAATTTCATTTCGCCCTTTATGAAACTTTAGTAAGATTTTTTAATAATTCATCGTTCAACCAATATGGTTCGCAATTAATTTATACAAGTCACAACACAACACTACTTGATAGAAATAAAATTCGAAGGGATCAGTTTTATAGCCTCGAAAAAAATTTGCATGGAGAGTCTGTTCTAAAGAGATTTCATGAAAAAGGAAGCACCTTACGAACAGATGCTTCTCTTTTAAAAGAGTATGAACAACGAACACTTAAAAAAAAGCAAAGAGATGATTACAATTTATTCTCTGGCTTGTTAGATTTTCCTGATTTCTAATTGAAATAAATCTTCGCGCCATTTTATATTCGGCGTAGTCTCCATGACTACGTTGCAGTGTTATCAAATCTTTGAATTGAATTTACCATTCAGTTTAAACAAAATTTACACTGACTTATAAGTGCGTGGTTGCGCATTTCTTAAGTAAAACCTGGCAGCTAGGTAGTTTAACTTTGGCATATTTTTGAGTTAGTGGTAATTCAGCCTTTGCACCATATGAATGAATTTCAAGACATGATTTTTATTAGTGAGATTTTACTACAATCAAAGATTGCACAAAGAGCCTTTGAAAGATTACAGGCTACACATAAAAATTTTGATCGCTTAGAAGTTTGGTGCTCAATTCAATCAATACTTGTCTCAACAGCCAATATATCCAAGATTCTTTGGCCAGGTAAGAATCGGGTACGTGGAAAAAGATTGCGAGGGATGCTAAAAGTGGAGGCAGACAATATTCTATCAAATCGAAATTTTAGAAATCACTTCGAACATTATGATGAACGGATTGAAGATTGGTTTGATCATCGTACCGGCGGTGTTTATATTGATTTAGCAATGAATCCATCTCTCAGAGGAGGTTTTGATGGTAATGATCACCGCGGATATAATTCATTTGATAATTCTCTGATGTTTCGTGGTGAAAGGTTGGATTTAAATAATGTATTGGACGCGCTTTTAGAAGTTCATAAGAATTGTAAGTTATATGTGTTGGACATACCTTGAACTGACACTAACAGTTCAATTGGCATATAGGGCGGGGCAACTCAAAAGCACTGAATAACATATTGCTAATTGCTTTAGTTTCGGCAGACGAATAACGTCATGCAACGGAATAAACAATGAGCTTTTGTATCTTTTATGTCGTGCATCGTCTCGCAATGCGGACGATGCATTCACCGGTGCCTGGTGTAGTTTCTATAACTAATTGCCGTGTTATCAAATCTTTGCTTTTAACTTTGCATCTACAAAGCCCCACAGGATTTTTTTATACGGGGTTTTAATCGGGGCTTTGAGGATACTTTTATATTTGTTGTGTGCAAATAAAACTTACAATCGAGGTTGCTTTACTGAATGGAACAACAACTCTTTAGGGACGACTTTATAAGCAAGCTTGACGAAAATTTTACAGAAGTAAATTATTACTTTGACTATAGGTACAAAGTATTTTTTGCTTTCAGCCCAATTGTATTTCAAGCTGCAAAATGCATAATCTTAGAATTACACTTTGCGACAATTACCTTGACTAATCATATTTTGGAAAGGCTTTTAAAACTGGCTTTAATTACAAAAGCTGTCGGCATTAAAGGTATTCCAACTGAAAAATGGAATTCTGTATTTCTTGAACCCCATCAAAAATATAGTTCTATTAATCTTGGAAATTCAATCGAGTTATGTAGAAAAGAAAATCTCATAACAGAAAGCGAAAAGGACACTTTATTTACTACAGTCAGAGAATTAATGCGAAATGGATTTTCTCATGCAGACGCAACTAAAATCCTCGCAAATCTTCCAGACAAAGTGCAAATGTTTCAAGGGACATTGAATGAACCAACTAAACTTGAAGAAATAAGTATGAATCCAAAAGTAATTCCTCCCTTACAGGCGCTGCACATGGAAAACTTTGCAAAACTTAATGCGACGAACTATTTTAAATATGTATTCAAATTATTAGAGGACATCGAAAATCGCATAGTTCAGATGGACTCAAATTAACTGCATATAACGTTGCATTGGCAATATGGCGGAGCAACGAATATATTTTCATCCCGTTATTCGGCATCAGTTCCGGCCAACGAATAATGCCGAGCAATAAAATAAACAATGAGCTTTTGTATCTTTAATCAGCAGCGGCACCGGGCTGACGGAACACAGACTACCGCCACATCGCCAATGCTTTAACGTTAGCATTAATACCATGGGAACAGTTCAATTCTTTCAAAACCCTGACATTGATGAAATATTCGTCTTTCATAGAATTGAGGTGCCGACTTCAAAGAAAGAATTCAAACCCATTTCTCAAGAAATGCAAGAGAAAATAAAACAAGTTTTTCCTGAATTGAATGTACCGTTGTTTAAGAAAGGAGAAGGTTCAAGAGGCTCTCAAGAGTTTATTGGAAATATGAGAGCAAAGTTGGTAGCAAAACGAAAAAAAAGGTGGCCTTATAAGGAAAAACTTTTGTTAACGGTTGGTGTAACAGGACTTAAAAAATTTTATGAAAGAAGGGATATTGATAATATTTTAAAATCAGTTTTTGACGCTTTCAAGGGTATTGTATTTGAAGACGACAATCAAATTGAAATAACCATTGCATTCAAGCAAATAGTTCCTCAAGACATTGTGGGCTTGATGATAGGTTTAAAGATTATAGACAATACAGTAATTGACAAGTACGTTCCAACCTTATTTTCTGATAATCATGAACATTGGGGGCAAGCATTTATTGACAGATTCACGAAACCAACAGATGAAGAGTTTAGTTCTTTTGAATTTTACTAAAGTACTACAGCCAACAAGAGTATCCCCAGTTCGGCGTAATCTCCATGACTACGTTGTAGTGTTATCAGATATTGAATTTGAGTTTGCTATCCATTTTAAACAAACTTTACACTGACTTATAAAGTGCGTGGTTGCGCATTTCTTAAATAAAAACCTGGCAATCGGGTGGTTTAAAAAATTGTTTTGCCTGTAAACTTTCGCATATTTTTGTATGCAAGGGCTGACGAGCACCTCAACTCAGGTTTAATTTTCTTCGTAAATTATCTTTCACAAAAACTTATATTAAATGGCAATTTTAAATCGATACGGAATTTGGAACAATAAAGGTGGGGTGGGTAAAAGTACAATTACATTTCATCTTGCAACCAGATACGCAGAAGTAAATCCCAATGTAAACGTTTTAGTTATTGACCTCTGCCCTCAAGCCAATTCAAGCATGATGCTTTTAGGTGGCGGTACAATTGGTGAGACAAATGTTATAAACCTTTGTACGGCCGCGACTCCTCAAACAGTTGTAGGATATTTAAGTACTGTAATTGCGGGTGGTCAAGGTGGCGCTTTACCTAACCCTGACACTTTTACTGTTTCCGTAAATGCTTATAATAATAACCTTACAGATAACCTGTTTTTGCTTTCTGGTGACGGTAATTTAGAACCCATTTCCCCAGCTATTGTAAATCAGGCTAACGCACCTGCGTTGACTCCAACAAGTCAACCTTGGGTTTGGATTCATAATATATTTAGAGCGTATGCGGACGAGTTTGCAAGAGTACATAATAATAGGGATTTAATGGTTTTTATTGACACCAATCCTGCCTTTGGTATTTATACAGAGTTAGCTATAACAGCCAGTGATAGATTATTATGCCCTGTTAATGCAGATGATTCTTCAAGAACTGCTTCAAATGCGATGGCAATACTTTTACATGGCACTAATCCACCTCATCCAATTTATGGGGCTTGGACATTTGCTACAAAAGCAGGCCAATTTCACACGCATGTTCCACTTATACATTTACTTATAGGCAATCGGTTAACACAGTTTGAAGGAGCTGCCAATGCTTTTAATGCTTTGTCCGATGCTTCAATCCAAGCACTATATAATATTTATACAGCAAATCCAGGCTATTTTACAACTAGACCTGTTGCGACAAATAATATTCAAGACTTTAGAACGAATTACTCCGCATTACTCAGAGATTTTAATACAGCAGGTGTAGTAACGGCACATCTTGGAAATAGACTTAGCCAGATGCGAGCTAATTATTATCCTGTTCATGGACAACAAGTACAATTAAACAAACAAAGAATTGATGAATGCTTGGATGCAGTTGATTCAATTCTTGCGAGGATTTAGATTTCATATTGGCCCTGCATACAATAACTAAGCATTCGTTGCGTTTGCAGGACGAACAATGAAGGCGTTGTTGAATAGTTGCTTTTGGGTTGCATGCTTTTTAAAAGCAATAATTACATGCTGTTTAAGCTATTTACATCATGTGTATATTTGAGTAAACAACAAGGTTTTTTTCACAAACTCTCATTGGGCGTAATTTTTAATTAACTGCTACATTTGATAAATACTTCGTTTAACTTCAAATCTTTCATATGAAACCAAGCAACTTTTTACTCTTCTTATTAGGGAGTATTATTGTTATCTTATTCACAAGTTGTGTTGCAGAATTGTTTGCTGGAGAAGCAATAGCAGGAAGTGAAATTATTGAAGGTGCAAGTTTGGAAACAATAGTAGCGGAGGAACCAGAAATAGCCGCTTTTGAACGAGGTTTCAAAGTTGAAAATGAAGTAATTATAATTCAAGATGTAACCGAAGTAAATAAAAATCTTTCAAGGGTTTTTATACAAAACAACAATGAACTTTGGATTAAATCAGAGAAGGGTAACATAAAAATTGCTAACGTTTTAGACGAAAACAAAATTAATTTAGTCAATGCAGGAGAAGTTACATTACCGGGTAATCTATATTATACAAAGGGTAACGGTATAAACGTTAGAATGGGGCCTGGTAATAACTATGAAGCTTATGCAAGTAAGACTATTCGCTTAGAAAATGGACAACTTGTTTTAATACGACGAGTTTCAAATTCTAATTGGTGGATATTGCCTATGGGAAAAGACCGTTACGGAAAAAATATTTATGGTTACGTTGATTCCTCTAATCTTCTACCAATCATTATAAAAACAAACAATTCTGCTTACGACAATGGACAACTTGATGATTGTAAAATTAAAAACACAGGTGATATCTGTTTTACAAATAAATCTTCTTCAATAATTACCATTTATATTGATGATGAAAAAATAAGAGACCCAAATACCTATGAAGGATATAGAGTACCTATCTTAACTTTAGAACCAAATGAAACAAGCTGTGCCTACAATATTAGCGCAAGACAACATTCAATCCATTACTTTAAAGGTGATAAATACAATCAAACTGACACTAAATTCAAACAGATAAGTGTAAAAATATGTGCTTCGGCTGACAACATAAATCCAGTCGAATTAAAATAATATATAAAACTACGCACAACAAAAGTATCCTATGTAAAGCGATTGTAAGCGGGACCCCTGCTCGGGGTAGTCTCCATGACTACGCCGTAGTGTTATCAAATCTTTGATTTGTGAAATTTAATTTGGTGCTACCTATAATAACATAAATCTTTGCATTATTCACATTTTATGGACGACACTCAACAAAATTCAAACAGTCAAAGCTCTGGAGAACAAAGCGGACAATCTCAACAACAAACCACAACAACAGTTGACATTTCTTCTTTGAGGCCAGACCCAACAGACACAAGTCATTTCTCTACGAGAAGCCAAAACGATGCAGGCATGCAAAGAAAGGGCGGCTCTAATGATGAGTGATTTGTAATACACAAAACAAAATTCCAACTGTAAGCGGCATTAATAACAATGCTATTACAGAACAGATATATTTTGCCCATCTATCATCGTTCAATTTTTCGTTTGACGATATTCTAAACTCATAATTTTCTATTTCGTTCATAATGACAAATATTAATGACACGTCTTTAGGGAATTTAGTTTTATAATATTTATCAATCACTACATCTTTTGGATATAAACCTGGTACATAATAATTGTTTGGGAGGATGTTTCTTATTATGTAAACAATCAGGGAAATTAAATAAACAAAACCGGCAATCGCAGACCAAATTTTGTTGTTTATATCTCCGGTTTGCCATTGCTGTATAATATATGCAGACAAAGCAATAATGATCGCAGAAATAATCGTTATCAAATTATTTGTTCGTGACGTTATTAAGTCTGATACTTTTATTGTATCGTCCAATTTTTTTTCTGATTGACCAAAAATAAATTTCAAGTCGTCAATACTTAAATTGTTAACATATGCATTCTTTATAGACCATCTATCTCTTAGTGATATAGTTTTTTAGTTTAAAGTTAGAAGAACTGTGTATAATAACTAAGCATTCGCTGTGCCTTCCAGACAAGCAATGGAAGCGTTATTAAACGAAACTTGCGATTGCTGTGGTTACATAATAGTTGCAAATGTGGCATAAACATTTTTCCACACGTCTGTCAATAAAATAAATTTTTCATACCTTATTTATTGCTTACTTATTGCATCTATGATTTCTAATTCTCTAAACTGGAACAAATTTAACTGGGACTATTTCCAGCAACTTTGCATACTTATTGCCGAGTTTAAATTTCCTGGGTGTGATTTTCAGGAATATCTTAAACAAGGCAATAAACAAAGCGGCACAGATTTATTAAGTTTTAATTACCAGCATGGCCAGCAACTAAATGTACAATGTAAAAAAGTAAAAAAACTAACTGAAGCTGATCTTGAAAAAATAGTATCCGAATTTACAGGGAACGAACTTGCAGCAAAGAGTAGTCATTTTATATTAGCCACCAGCATAGATACCAATAACAAAAAATTAATTACTGCAATTGCAAAATTTAAAGAAGAATTATTGAGTAAGTACGGAATCGAATTTCATTGCTGGGGTAGACAAGACATAGAAAAATACCTTAAATCTAACTGGGGAATTGTCAGTCACTTTTTTGGGAAGGAAGCTGCTGACTTATTCTGCATTCCGCAACAAAAATATATATACATAAAGCCGGTAAATGACTATATACCGCGCAAAATTTATAAGTCTGTTTCAAAAGGCATTGAGTGGATGAGTTGGAATAGTGGGAGGCAACTTGATGATCTTATACCATTACTTGATAAAGAAAGAATTTTAAGCAAGAGGATTTGCATCATTGGAGATGCATATCAGGGCAAAAGCAGTTATTTAAAGCAAGCTGCATTTGAATTGCAGCATAATGCTTCGGGTTTACAGCCCCTGTTTCTTGAAATCAAAGATGTGTTTGTCGCATCACTTGAAAGCATACTCGATGAAAAATTCCGCTATTGGAAAAATATTCCTTTGAAAGATATAATGCTTTTTATTGATGGCTTAGATGAAGCTCCGACAGATAGGTTTAGGGACATTGTTACACATATTAAACAGTTTGCAGATTCTTATCCTTCCGTAAGCATTATAGTGACCTGTAGAAAACAATTTTATGATCAATTAGGAATTAAAGAAAAGCTTCAACAATTTGAGTTATTCGAATTGTATGGTATCCGACAGGAAGACCGTAATAATTACCTGAGCAGAATATTAAAAGGAAGCATAGACGATTTTGTATTATTAGCTGATAAATCAAAAATTACTGGTTTTTTAAGCCACCCTTTCTATCTTGTTAACCTGGTTGAAGAATATAATATGTCAGGGCAAATACCTTCGAACAGGATTGATATTATTAAATTGTTTTTAAACAAATCATTTGAAAACTCTTTAAAAAGGCGCATAAAAAATGGACAGGTTATACAAGACGCTCATATCAAATTTGAACAAGTAATCATTCGCTTTGCCTTGGCCATGCAGTTTGCCGGTGTAAATGCCTTTAAATATGAACAAGTACAAGAACTTTTTGATATTGATGAAATAGAATTACTCCGCCATAACTCTATGATTAGTATCAATAACAATTCATGGAGTTTTGTAAACGCAATGTTCCAGGAATATTTAGCTGCACTATTGCTTTCTCAACTATCTTTTCAGCAAATAGTTAAATATTCTACTGTTGGTACGCATATCAGAAAAATAAAAGGCAAATGGGTTCAAACAATATCAACCTTATTGTCAATCCTTCCCTTAGAGAATCCATTATATAGTCAAGTATTTAGTTTAATTGAACAGGATAATATAGAGCTTCTTTTTCAAACCGAACCGTCTCGATTTGATTCAACATTTAAATTAGACCTGCTTCAAAAGCTCATTGAAAAATGTATAAAAACAAATGCCAGAACTACAATAATTTATGAAGATACGATAGGCAGATTTATTGATGGTATTAATACAATTACTTCTTATTTATTGAGTTGTTTGAATAGAAGAGATGTTTCTGAACGCATCAAGGACATGTGCATACGCATACTGTTATTCACAGATATACCTGCAAAATTCAAAACCGAAATTTTGGAAACTGTGGTTAATGGAATTGACCATACATCAGACCCCTATTATGCGGGGCAACTGGTTAAACTTTTAACTTCTAATAAAATTGGCAACCTGGATTTGTTGAATAAGTTAAGTAAGTATTTTCCTGAAAAACATGCATACAGAGATGATTTGTATAGCCTAATTACTGCTTTGAGGCTAAGTGATAGTTTTTATGATTACGCTTTGGCTGGAATACCATTTCTTATAAAGTATAATAAAGAAATAGATCATCATGGATCTTCATTTAGCCTCGAAGATTTACTTGTATCAACAAATTCAAGGGCAAATTATTGGAAGCTTTTTAATAAAATGCAGGATAAAAGCTGGCTTGAACTTTATGGTAGCCGGAGCGTTACTAGTAAAGACTTTATTGCAAAATTATTTGATAAATGCATAGAGATTTATAAAACTGATCCCTTAATTATTTTCCCCATTGCCTTTTATATTCCTGCGATTGGCAAACAACATTTACGAGAAGACTTTAAAGACATTGATCGATTTTTGGAAGAAACAGGTACTCACTGGGTAGTAACGCGAATTTTAATAAAAAAGATTTTTGCTGACCACAATTGGGAGATAGGGGCTTTAATAACCTCAGATACTTATGACTATGTCCTATTCGAATATGAAGAGACAAATGACTTAAAAGGTCTACAAAATTGCCTTAGCGGCCTTCGATATAAACAAAAAGAAGAAATTTCTAACCAGTTTTCCCAGTTATGTGAAGATGCAACCGAAGGAAGGATTTTTGATAAAAGACACTGGGGGGAAAATGAAACCTATTTAAAGTTGGAAGAACAAAGAAGGCTAAACGATAGAAAATACATAGCCACTGTAATAGCTTTTAAGCAAGGTGTAATCAATTACTTTAATGCTTACGGGAAAAAAGCCATACCAGACGATGAACTATATATTGATGTAGATAACAGTTTTGAACGTAGAAAATTTGATTCGCGTTTTATTTTTAGTTTTTTATCGAAGTTTAGAAATAAGAAGGAAATAGTTCTATTGAATGATTGTTTAAAATGGTTAGATAATGAAAAGAATTTTGAAATTTTTAGAATTGAAGAAATACTTCACTATTCTATTAATGAGGAAGACAAGCAGTTTTATCTGGAAATTTTGAAAAATTATTATTATAAAAAATTGCCTGAAGCAAATTTCGAAAACTGCAAATGGGAAGAGGGTGACCGGTTTCATTGGCGGAAGCTTGAGATAAGATTAGGCAATATTTTTGAAAAGTTTGAACTGGAAACATCCGAATCGTATTTAATTGAGATGATATGGTTAGATGCAGGAGGCCTTAGAACATTCGAAACAAATAAAGTAAATAATAGGCAGTCAATTGCAGAACTCATCATTAAGAATCTCTCACCAGCTGGTATTGGAAAATTAAAGGAGCAAATTTTATTAAATATCCAAAAAGGAATAAAGCTCGATAGTGTTTTGGGTACTCATTTAGCCTTGTGCAGGCAATTAAAAATAAAAAAGGCCAAAGATGAAATTTTAAATATTATTCTTGAAAAAAGATATGGGAGATTATACCTTGGCGATATTGCGGATATTTATCTGGAGTTAGGTGGTAATATTAGTAGTCTTAGTGAATTTATTTCGAGACTAGATAATTATAATGAATATTGGTACACCCATTTAATAGAGCTAATAGAGCCTACTTATCCTGCTGAAGCAATTTCATCCCTTACTAAGGCTTTGGAGTCTTCAACAACAAGCAATGAAACAAAAATAGTTGCTGCAAGACATCTCGCTCATTTAGGAGATATATACGGTTTTAAGTTTCTTATGAATTTTGTTAGGATAAATAAAAAATCTCCTTACTCAATACAGGGACGCTTATCCATTCACAATGTTGATACTGTCTTAGCATTAAAAGAAATAGAAGATTTAATGTATCTGGTTGTTGAGGAGCGTTTCAAAAATCATAGTCATTTTAGTGAAAATGCAAGTAATATTTTGCTAGAATTATTGAATGGCTTTGCCGGAAAAAGTGAAAGCGACTTAGAAATTGTTACCAAATTTTGTGAACAATCCATGGCTCATTTGCTCGAAGAAGGTTACCATAACGCTACTGATTTTAATTTTTACAATAATAGAATGATTGAAAACTTTAGGAATTCCGATCAAACAATCGTCAATATTTCCGAGATTCAATCCATATTAAAAACTATAGATCGTTAAAATTGCTATGCTTAAATTTTTCCTAGATCGTATCACGATGTCCTCAATCTTTGATTAAATTTTCAATCTGCAACTTCACATAAAAATGAGCTTCTATAAAATCATACCAATAGATGAGTTAAAGCCTTATATAAATCACTTTGCAATCTCTGAAAGTTTTCAACAAAGCATATACAAAGTTTTTCCTTCAACAAAACTTGTCATAGGTTTTCAATACAAAGGATTTTTAAATTCCCTCGAAAATAATGTACAAAATACTTTGGCAACAGCAGGCATTACCGGCATACAAAACAGTTTCAAAATTTTTGAAAACACCGTCGTTACAGGAACTGTTCTTGTTTACTTCACAGCAACCGGTTTTGCTTATTTTTCCGGTTTACCAGCACATGAATTATTTGATCAGAGTGTTTCGCTTGACAACATCTTTGAAAAAAATAAAATTGACGAAACGCAGGATAAATTATCATCGGCTGCATCACATACAGGCAAAATAAAAATTATTGAACAGTTTTTGTTGTCGCAACTAAAAGAGAGAAAAGAAGACAAACTAATTGTTGAAGCTGTTAAACTTATTTATCAATCAAATGGCTTAATTAAAATAAAAGAGTTAGCCCAAAAGCTGTTTGTCAGCCAGAGCCCATTTGAAAAAAGATTTCGAAGCCTTATCGGAACTACTCCTAAAAAATTTGCTTCTATCATTCGTTTCAATGCCGTTTTAAATGATTTGGAAAAAGCGAAGTCGCTTACCGATTTATGTTTTGAACATAATTTTTTTGACCAGGCACATTTCATAAAAGATTTTAAACAGTACACTGGCGACACGCCGGATAATTTTAAACGGCTTTTGTAATAAACGATTTTTTACAATACAGGCTTTACCCATTATTCGAGTTTTGCAGCATTATTACAATTAAAAAATTAAATAATGTTTACAATTGAGCAAATTAAAGCGGCACATTCTAAAGTTAGAAGCGGCATAGATTTTCCATCGTATGTGCAGGAAATGAAATCTTTAGGCGTTTTATTTTACGAGCATTTTGTTTCAGACGGTCACATTCAGTATAATGGTAGAAACAACTTTATCCTTTCGGTGGATGCAAAATGGGCGCCGGTGGAGGTTGCAGAAACAGGTAATATGGAAAACCTTAAACATAGCCTGTTAATTCACCAACAGGGACAGACCGACTATCTCACTTTTTGCAGGCAGTCTGCAGAAGCAGGTGTTGAAAAATGGATAGTTGACATGCAGCATATGACCTGTACTTATTATGATAAGCCTGGTAATAAAATGTTGGCAGAAGATATTCCAATTGTTTAAACAAATTTTAGGCTGGCTTGTAATGGTAGAAAGCAACGTGGGTTCTGCAAATAAAAAATCCCGCCAAGACTGGTGGGATTTTTTCAACCCTAAACCCTTAAATACTAAGTTAAGAAAAGTATTGTTTCAGCACAAATTTGGTTTTTAGTTTAATTTTCTAACAGGTAAAAACTCACCGGTTGAATGATCAATTTTAAATTCAAAAGTCGCATTCTGGGGAATTGAAGCAATTAGACCACCTAACAAACCAAACATTAAATAAGCAGAAGAAACAATTGTGGTATTACCGGCTTCTTTTCCAGTACCTATAAAATAGAAATCATTGTGTTTTTTATTGCCGGGTAAATGCCATAATTAGTTGATATGTATAATTGCTCACCATCGCAAATAGCATAATAATTTTTTGTTTTAATAGGCTTCCCCTTTGTATAGCCATCTTTAACAGAGTAAAAAACAGGGATATTTTTTACTGAATGTATTTCTGCTATAAAATTTGTATCAGTTGGCTGGTTGTTTTTGAATGCTTCATAATTAATATACAAACCTTTTTGCGGTAACAGAACATTATATACCGGAATGGATTTCTTTTCTAAATCATCAATATCTTCAATGTCTGTATATAAGTAGGAAGTCTTTTGAAGTTGGATTGTATCAAAACCTGCTGCACGCTTAATAATGTTACCAAGCTGTTTACTTGCTTCTTCTTCTAATTTTTTTGTTACATCCCACATTGATCTTAATGTTACCGAAGTATCAACGGTAAACATCAAATCATAACTGTAATTGTTTTTAAAATAACATCCGGCTTTAAAAACAAATGTTCCTGTTTCAGCAGTTGCTTTTTCAGCTTCTGAAATAAAAAAGCTACGAATATTAACAAGCACTGTTCCATCTTGTTTACTGGCACCAGCAATGCAAGCATTTGCGAATTGCTGCACCTCTGCATTCATTGATTGCCCTAACTGAAAAGGCGCTTTACGGTTAAATGCGCCTTTTTGCACAAAGCCCATGTAAACAGTATCAAACCTTGTATCTACAACTTCTATGTTAGAAAAAATTGAATTAGCTGTTTGATTATTCTGAGGTACCAAATGAAGGTATTCTGGTTTTTGTGAAAAGCCAGAATACGATAAAAATGAAAAAAGAAAAAAATTAATTATGCGGCAATTTTTTATAGCCATTTTGTGGTAAATTTTTGATATCCGAGGAATCTGCAATCACGGTTGTCGCTTCATTTCGATTTGGGTTCAATGGATAGAACTTAATAAAATATTTAGTACCGTCGATTTTAAGTGGCAGGGTTGTAAATCCGGCATAGCGATTACCTTTAATTCGAAATGTAAATTTAGTATTAATTCCTTCAGCCTTTTGAGGGGCTCCTAAAGATATATTATCAGTTATTGCATAAAAGTGTTCTCTTTTCAAATAAAATTTATCAACAATACCTTTTGCAAAAGGGCAAATCATACCCGCTGCAACTAATAGAAGTATTATATAAGTAATGATCTTCTTCAACTTCCATTTCTTCATACTTCTAATCGTTATCATTTATCATTATGTAGGACATCACCCTCATCAACTCTAAGGCCTGTTGTGTAAATCTTATAATAATTGCCAAATAAGCCACTCTAACTTAGATGATACTTGTTTTAGTTCCAGCTTCCTTATTGGACGAGATCTTTAATTTTACGATGGAGATTAAATGTAAGCGCTTCAAGGTGCTTAATCATTTATTTTATTAAGATGGTGTGGTGTTGCTTACATTAATAATAAATCAGATTTTGGTGCATTTTTAATTTCAGTTTTCTGCTTTAAAATATCGTTAATAAATTTAAGAAAACTTTTAATATGATAGGCCTGAGTGCAGTTTTGCATATAAAAGTCGTTACAACTCTCATCTATTTCTATTTTTTGCACTAATTGATCATCCCTCGAAACATTTAACGTCGTGAATATCTTAGGCATGATATTACACTTATCATTAAAGTGCTTGAAAGAATCTATTTTATCTAAATGTAGGCTATAATATCGTTCTTGGATGGCTTCTTTTTCTTTGTGAGATAGGGTAAACTTTATTTCCATTTTCCCTTCTAGCCTTTCGACTATATACACACCATTCTTTAAATCAATTTTTTGAGTTAATTCATCTATAAAAAAGAAAACCTGATGTTGATCCTTCTTTTCGTTATCACAGGAAATTCCATTTATAACGATAAATGCGGCTATAATAATTAAGCTTAAAAATTTCATTATCTGGGAATTAATCCAAAATTTAATTTGCCAATCAAATTAAGCCATGAATATGCTTTAGGATATTGGCCATCACCAACAAGACTTCTATAAGCGTTTGTTAGCCATGGCGACAAGTTATAAGCCTTAGAGTATACTAAACTATATGATGATGCAGCCTTCTCGCTGTATGTATTATAAATATTGCTGCCAAGACCTAAATTTATATGATATGCATGGATGAATTCGTGGGCAATGGTCATATGTGCCAAATTTACGCCGTTACTGTTATATCCAGCGACACCAGGACTGATATGTATTGTGGATTTTAACGTGCTAAACCATCCTCCTCTATAATCACTGGTATAACCACCGACTAAACCTCCTTTGCTATTATATATCATATTATTTGAAGCATCGTAGGTATAACCTTTAGGTAAATCGCTTGCATTTCCCAACATAACCTTAGTGTTGAAATCTGATTCTAATTGATCTGTGTTACCAATATGGTTATCAATATAACTATCCAATTGCTCTTGAGAATCAAACGTCTCTCCGGTGAGAGAGGGATCCCCTGGCAGCTGGCTATCCACAGGTTTCAAGGATAATCTTTTTATTGCGCCCTGAATTCCCCCAGTGATTCCTCCGATTAGAGCCCCTGTTCCAATACCATTTAAGATGTTTGAGCCGTTAAGCGCTGAATTTAGGCCTCCTGTAACAGCACCAGTAATTGCGCCATTTGCTATTCCTGATCCAACCATTCCCAAACTTGCAAAACTTCCATACAGCAAACTTCCGCCTATATATCCTCCTACTGCACCAACTGCTGCGCCCTTTACAAATCCCCAAAACGGAGATTTGCCTTGTTCAAGAGATTGGATTGTTCCAAACACACCACCAACCACAGCACCTATGATGATAGGAGCCAGAAAGAAAAAGTTACCGTCAGGATCGGTGTAAACTAATGGATTATTATTTGCATACCCATACCTGTTATATCCCTGCGTATTCCAGGGCAGAGGCACGTAATTATCCGGGCTAATCATTCTGCCCGTTAAATAATCGTACATGCGCCCATTCATGTTTATGAGAGCAAATTGCACTACATGCTCATGACCGGTGTAACCACGATAAAGCCAGTCCGGTAAAACAGGAAGACCTGAATACGTCCAATTGGCAGCACTTCTTCTTCTGCCCCAGGCATCAAAGTTTTGCTCTACCACAACGGCCCCTGTCGCATTTGTAAGCGTAAGTATGCTACCCAAATGATCTGAATAAACATAATAAGGTGTTATAGTGCTGCCTTCTTTTACAATAATAGCACACAAGCCATTGCCTGCATTGATATAATGTATATCCCTTGTAACACCACCTTTCGTTTGCCTTTCAAAAGCGCCCAGGTAATATTTGGTTTCGATAACTGCACCACTTTGCTTTAATACACTTTTTATGCGCTGCTGATTTTGTCCGTAAGTATAGGTGAGGTTGTAATCATTTTCAGTAAGCGTTGCAGCTTTTAAAAAAGGCGTATAAGTAATCTGTTGCAGGTTTTGGGAAATCACACCCGGCGGTGTTGTGCCGCCAGCCGTACTGGTTATGTAAGCTACAGCATTTATTTTACCTGTCTTATAGGTATAATTACCAATGTCAGACTTGCTTTGAATATTACCATATGAAGTACCGTTTGTATTATCATAGATTATTGTATATGCTGCTGATGTTCCCACTTTTGCGCTGGTAAGCCGATTAAGATTATCATACAGAAAATTCTCTGTAAGGCCTTTAATCGCATCTTTTCTCCAATCCAAATTGCCTGTGCCGCCATTAAAATTCATATTCAAATCCTGGATGCCGGCTGTATAATATCTCGTAGGCGTCCCTTTCGCCAGGTCGTAAGTTACCGTTGAAGCTTTGCCATTACCGTAAGTATAACCCGTGTATATGCCTTTGCTGTTCATGGCAGTAGCCGTAAACAATGTTGTTGGCGTGCCGGACCCCATCGTGGTTTTGGTAAGTATGCCATTCTTATCATACGTATCATTAATAATAACGCCGGAAGGATAAGTTGTTTTATTCAGGTTGCTGTAAGCATCATACCCCATTGTTTTGGTGAATGTAGTTCCATCGAACACAACCGATTCGCTGGTTGGCCTGCTTAGATTATCATACGCATAACTGGTAACATCACCGGCAAAGCCTGTTATTTTGGAAAAATTATCATTGCATTTACCGGATGCGGCATCTTTGTAATATTCATAACTGGTAGTTCCTTCTGCACCGGCGCGGGTTGTAACACGGCCAAAAGCATCGTAAACCATGTTCGTAACATTTCCTTTGGCATCTGTTTGCTTTGTGATCTTACCCAGTGCGTCATACTCATAGGCTATTGTACTTGCATTTATATCCTTTAAGGAAGTTTGCCTTCCATAATCATCATAAACGGAAGTAACCAGAGCTTTGCCTCCCAGCCCTACCTTCGTTTGATTACCCCAGCTATCATAGGTAAAGTTTAGCTGACCACCATTATCAATGGCATTTACAATGCGCCCGGCGCCATCCTGTGTTTTACTGCTCGACTGGCTGGCCCCATTTGTTGTAGTTACTTTAAACTTGCCACCAGAGAGCTTTGCATAAGCAGTTGAAATTGAAGTCATGCCATTGGCAACTTTTATCTGCCTGCCATAATCATCATAGGTAAACAAGTTTGTTACGGTCGTTTCGCTTGTATAATGAGGGTCTGTTTGCGAAAAAACTCGTCCTTTGTAATCATAAACAATACTACTGGTAAGGTTTTGCCCATTAAAGCCGCCGGTTTCTGTTTTTACAGTCCTGCCGAGTACATCGTAATACACTTTTTTATACATACCCCCATCTGCCACACGTTGCGAAACAACGGAATACCTGGCCCCCGTTGTTTCCCACCCGATAGTTTCTGTTATGGCATTTCCATCAGGGAATGTTGTTTTATTACGCCTGCCAAAACCATCATAGGTATAGTTTGTTACCAATCCATCCGAAGCCGTTGCCGATGCCAAAAGCCCAAAATATGGATCATACGTATATTTTTCTGTTTTCGTAATGCCGCTTCCCACCATTTGTTTCTGTAACAGGTAACGGCCGGAATAATCGTAGCTTAAATTTGTAACAGGTGTTGTCGTACTTGGGGCCGAAATAACAATTTTTGTGATATTGCCAAAACCGTTATATGTGTTTGTTGTCGTGGTAGCCAATGCCGTTCCTGCAAAGTCGGTAACCGTGATCACATTGCCTTTGGTATCGTATGTATAAGTTGTTTTTTTACTTACCGCAGTTTGCCCGCTTCTTGTACTGCTTACCGTTACAGATTCCGGTGCGGCAGGAACAGGCGTGTTATGTGTACCAAAGACCGTTGTGGTAGTTGTCGTTTCCGTGGCTGTAAACGTTGAGCTATTCATGTAACCCTTGCCTGTGACATTTGTGGTGATATTGTTATAAGTATCGAATGTATTTGTGCTTTGTGTGGCAGCGCCGGTTAAGCCATTGGTCTCGTTCGTTTCTGTGACGCGGTAAGTATATCTCTTATCAAAAGAATTACCCGGGTATACCCTCGTAAGCACATTGGTAAGCTTGGTATCTGATATTGTGGTTGTGCCATATGTAGTTTTTTGTTCAGTTACATAAGGTATCAACAGGTTGGCATCAATCTCTGATATTCTTGTCTGAACAAAATTTGTTGCATAATTAGTTTCAGTTAACTGTTTATATCCTAAAAATCCACGTACAGGGCTTACAGCCGCATCCTGATAACTATATGAAAGTGTTGTGGTTCCACCAATGCCATTAGGCATGACGATACCTGACAACGCATACAGCGGTGCTTTAATAACCATATAAGGGTTACCATTTGTTTGCTGTCCCGGGCTTTGGTTAGGATTGTCATAATCATAGCTCGTAGATCGCTGATACACAGAACTGCTCGTTAGAAGCGCATAATTATAGTTTGTCTGGTTACCCAGCCCGTCAATAGAATTTACAAGTAACCGGTCTTCTTTAAATGGCTTGGGATATATAAACCGGCTAACTGTTCCATTTAAAGTCAACAGATCCTCTTTGCCGTCGCCGTTAATATCGCCATAAATAGTCTGGGTATTGGTGCTTTTATTAATGCTTTCTGTTCTTGAATATGTGTAAGGGGCAAATGCCGTGGTTGAATTCTGGCCAGGCATTGGTATACCGTTGCTATAGTAAATAGTATGCAGGGAATGTAAGCCTCCACTTGCATCATCCAGGGAATGCCATACATCAGTTTTGCCATCACCATTAAGGTCTGCGATCATGAGTAAATGAGCGTTGGTTGCTCCATTATCACCTTCCAGGTACGGCTTTTTCTGAAAAATAAAGGGAAAAGAGGTATATACAGTACCAGTACTATATAAAATGTTCCAGGCCCCATTTGGATCAGTCTCAGAAGACCTGACTAACAGATCAGTATTTCCATCACCATTAAAGTCACCAGGCAAAACCCTGTAGCCGGTTTTAATAGCCGCTGTTGTATAAAGTTTAGTTGCCGCCCAATTATAACCTGTTGTTATTGAAACAGGATAAACCGATAATATATAGCTTTGGGAAGATTTTTGAACCAATATTTCGGTTTTACCATCACCATTAAAATCTATTGGAGTAACATCCGTTGCATTAGCTACAGAATTTGCATAGAATGGGTCTGTTGATGTGCCTTCAACACCAAAGCCGGTGATTTCCTGATTTACAATGCCTTTTTTAGGAGATGAAAAGAATGCTTTGAAGGAATTGGTACTATTTATGCCTAAGATCAATATATAATCCTGAACTCCGTCTCCATCAAAATCACCCGGGATAAAATTGGTACCGTTTTTATAAGAATACTTGAAATCCTGCGTATATGAACTTACATGCGGAATTGAAGGGTATTGTACTGTTTTGTAAGTCTGGCCTTGTGTGGCAGTATAAAACCTGGAATAGTTTATTGTAATACCTGTATATATCATTTCAGTACCGGAAAGGTTCCAATTGGCCATTAAAACATCTTGCTTGCTATCTCCGTCATAATCAAACGTTAGAAAGTTATAATAATTGGTTGAGCCTTTTATCTGGGACGCCTGCGTGCTTCCGGTAGGAAAATTATAGGTATAAGCTATAGACATAGCCGGCTGGCCGACATAGCTGCTAAATTCATCAAAAACTGCATATTGTGTATAATGCGGCCATCCATTGTTATCATAATATAAATAAGCAGCAACCAAATCCTGTTTTCCATCGCCGGTTATTTCACCCGTATAAGTATTATTATAATTAAATTGTCCATAAGAAGGAGAAACATCTACATCAGCAGCAGCAGTATTTGAACCATAGGTAAATCTTAAGGGATTCAAATTTTCTATACCAGAACCGCGCTCATTTTCTGTAAAAGTCTGAAGGAAATACTGACCATGTAATGACGTATAACTACATGAATATGTTTTGGTAGTAACAACAATATCATCTTCATGAATAACTTTAATGGTGCTTAAGAGAAACGGGGTTGTAAAAGACGCCCCTGAAACAAAGCTCTTTTGCGTTTGCCAATTAGGCTTTACGGTATAAGTAAATTGAACTTTATCCAATGGAGCTATACCTTGTGTGGTATTTCCTGTATAATCAATTTCTGTTAATGCAAAATTCCTGTCTGTATTACTGACGCTGTATTTAAAGTCTTCATAATTACCATTAATATCCGTTATACGGTTTAATAGCCAAACCAGATTGCCCGTTTGTGCATCGTTCAGCAATTTAGTATTGGTTGCATTACCATATTCCATTACCGTACCATTCTTAAGCGTTACTTTAAACCATGTTGGCCCGCTTGTCTCAGTACCTCCAAATGATTCTATCTTATTATATTGCTCATTTTCTGTTCCATACACAGTCCCATTCGCGCCATTTGTACCTGATGTAACAAACAACCTTTGACCATCCAATACAAAAGCATCATTGGTATTGGTAAATGAAACCGGCGCATTTATGCCATTATAATAATTTGATTTTCCAGCACGAGTTATCGTTGATATTGCCGACAGGCTCCAGCCCCAACCAAAGTTGCCGTCTCCACCCTGTGAATTATACACCAGGCTAATGTTGGGCTGTAAGCCATTAATGCCTGAAGTAGTTTCGATCGGTATAGTGTAAGTAAGACCGCCTGCGCCATTTGAGGCGCCTAAACCGCCTGTAGAGCCGACGGGCTTCGATAAGTCTATCGTCTGCGCCTGTAAAAACGAAATTGCAGGGAGGCATGTTGAAATAAGCAAGAAAGTCAGCTTGACAATAAGGGTATAATTTTTCATTTTCGAGGAATTATCGATTTCTTAAAAACTATTATTGGTTGTTTGAAGTTTCCTTAGCAGTTGTATACAACTTATGTTATTTACTCTTGATGACTTTCATCGTTATTGAATGTTGATCCTGCTTTATGGTAACGAAGTATTCTCCTGAAGGATAATGTGACAGGTCATAGGTTAAAATATTGCCGCTTTCTGTTTTCTTGAGTAGAGTTCTTCCGGAAGCATTACTGATCGTTACAACGGCTTTATTAAGTGCTTTAAATAACTTTACGCTAAAAATACCTGTCGTCGGATTTGGATAAAGCACGTCAACCTTAAGCACATCCTCCATCGATATCTTTGCATTTTCTGCAACCGCCTCGTCATTTCCTCCGACAAGGCCATTATTACAGACATATTCCCTTTTAGTGCGGTTACCAGCTGGATCGTATGTATATACAATGCCACAAGAACCTACAGGCAATGTTTGGGCTTTTAGTTGTGATGCAGCTATAAAATCTGCAATAATCACGATCAGAATAAGTAAAAGCTTTTTCATATTTAAAAGATTTAGGAATTAATCAATGCTTATTGTACCGGTTGCCATATTCAGTTGTGTTGCTTCAACTTTTATGGAAGGATTGATATTTAATGCTGTTCTATAAACATGCGCGTCATTAAATGGATTATCATCTCCTTGCCGCTTTCCAATGTATCTGCGCCAGAAAAAAGCCTGGTTCTTTCTCGTACGATAATCCAGGTATTTTGATAACGTAAAGCTGCTGCCATCTTTTTCAATAGCGTATAGTTGTCCATCCTGATAACGATACAGTTCGTTGTTAATGCTTATTCCCCAGGCATTTGCAATCAATTGCGAAGAACTGTCTGCTGTTAACTCATATAATTGAACTTGATTTGAGTTTGAATCAACCAGCGTATAGAAATTTGTTATAGAAGGAGCATTATCTATAAATTCCTGGAATGATTTAAATACGCCCGTTTGATAAATGCTGTCTGACAAAATTTTCAGATTGGTTTCAGCCTGAAGAGATTGAATCAGACTTGATTTGGTCAAAGGTTTATTTCCGATCTGGCTAAACTGCAGTTGTTGTTTTATAGCTGATGAAGTATTTGCTACAGATTTATCATATAGAGTATTTATTGCAATAGCAAGTTCTTCACCAAGATCAATATTGGGATCAGTTGAAACCAATGTCGTATCGAACAAATTCTCTAATTGATACCCACTGAGTGTATTGTTATATATATCCGCCGAAAGTTTTACAAAAGATGTTATTCCAGCATTAGAAGAATCCTTACCTACTCTTAAGGCATTAAAAACCCAAAGGGCTTTTTTTCCGCTTGTATCAAAAGAACTGCTAAAAGCCTGGCCAACATATTCCTGCAGCCAGCGTTGAACACCTTTAGATATAATCACATTGGTTCTTACATTAGGATATTCTGAAGGTAAAATTCCCATAAATGTGGAGTCGCCAAGGTTACTCATTATTTCAATAGAGGCAATACTTGGGGACAAATCTCTTTGGAGAACGGGAATTTCCAAATCTACGCTGCTGTTATCCTGGGCAGTAACAAAGCCTGCTATTGCCAGCAAAAAAAAGAGGGTTGTGATAGTCTTTTTCATTTTAAATTTCAGTTTATGGCGTCCAAGTATATTGAGCTGTACATAACCAAGGCCTATAACCGATAATAAATAGAAGTTAGTCTTTCCTTGTCATAAATCTCTTTAGAAGCGTGGGCAAAGAGAACTTTTAAATATGTTCTTTACAAACAAAAGATGTAAATATAGACGACCTTATGCGCGAAATTGCTTCCATTAATCAGGTTTTAAACTTCAGAATGTAATTGGTTTCTGTGACTATAATTTTTAGGCTTTAGCAGTTTAAAGGGTTTCTGTTTAGGGCCTTTTAAATAGCCGCAGCAAAGATTAAACTCTAAACCGAATTGACAAAATTAATTTTATATTAAGAAGCGATAGTAAGAGTAACTATTTAATGTAACAAAACTGCAGCTAATAATAACTAAGATTTGTTGCGTCCGCAGAACGAACAATGAAAGCGCTGTTGAATTAATATTATTACTTCTCATAACCAAAATCTGTAGCCGCCTCTTTAAAGTAATTCACCGGATCATTTACCGGGTAAGCTTGTTCCATAAAACGCATAAAAGAAAACTGGGCAGTAAGAAGCAGTTTTATCGTAAAAATTGCAGGGATCCTGCAAGCTCATAAATAAAACAATAATTAAAAATTAATCGCTGCTTTTCAGCAATTTGCAAGTGAATAAATGCGAGATAGTAGATGCTTTTTCTGAATTTTCCCGATATAATTTGGAGGCTTTTTTTGCGTTAACAATAAAACTGTTCAGGAATGCGTTCGTTAAGGCTTTTTTTGCTTATACTATCTTTTAACAACATAGCCGTGTTTAGCCAAAATAAACAACCGGCAAAACCACGCTATTATTATCAACAGCAATTTATTGCAAAACACTTTTTAAAACATTCGGCTTCTTTTAAATTCAACGAACCTTCACAGGTTGATAGCATGTTTTCAGCAATTGATAAAGCATGGAAGCAGTTCATTTTAGATTCCATGGCTAGTAAGACTAACCTGCCACAAAATGTATTGAATAACCTGGATGCCTATTCTTACTTCTGGACAGTTATAAGTATTGCAGCGAACCATCAAATAAACGATACAATTGAATTTTATTTATATAGAAACTATATGCTGCCTTCCTTGCAAACAGATGTTGGATTTATTTCCAAAAATCCTCTGTTGTTAGATCAAAATTTAATCTGGGCTGGCTCCTTAGCTAACACTATTATAATAGGGGAAAAATATTATAGTGATACAGGTGCATTCGGGTGTCTTTATGCTATTGCAAAAAGTTTAAGCCAGCAATTGCTTGCATTCCAAAACGCTAATGTTGATACAACCAACTCTTTAAAAAAACTTTTATCAATTTTGAATAATAACTCGTGTGAACTGGAATCCAAAAAATATTTTATTGATAATAATGTTGATTCAGCTTATGCTTTTTTGTTAACCGGCATTTCAAGTAATAAGTTTTACAAACCCAGGGCTGTAACATTTGCTAAAAGTCTTATCGGACATTATATGGCAGCCGGTGAAAAAGAAAAATCTTTAGCCCTATTGAATAATTTGGCTTTAAATATATCTAATGACATTTTACCGGCAGACACTTTAAGAGAATGGTATAGGCAGGTTGATCCTATAAATGGTTTGGATATTTACAGAGCAATCGAAAAAGAACGTACAAGAATGGATTACGTTGTTTCAGTTAAACATCCCATTAGGCTTCCACAAAAATGGAATTTTATGGCAAATGCAATTCCGACAGAAAAGCTTAAAGCTGCAAAATACATTTTGGTTGACTTCTGGTATTCTGCCTGTTCACCCTGTATTGCAGAAATACCTGCCTTAAATGATCTTTATAATAAATTAAAAAATAATACTGATGTAATTTTTGTTTCAGTAAATACGGATTTTACAACCACGAACAAGAATGAACAATATATTCAGGCATTAATTAAGCAACATCAAATTCAATTTCCTGTAGTTTACGATAATACACAAGTAAACCTGAGCGGGCAACTAAACATTAGCGGCTACCCTTCTAAGTTTATCCTTAATATAAAAGGCGAAAAAATAGTAAAGGCAGACAGCTCAATGATAACATTGGGCACCTTTTACAACTATATAAATACAATAAAAACTAAGCCGCATTAATACATTAAATGGCAAACAACTAAATCCGAAATATGCCAAGATCTACCCGAATGAGTAGTTTTTAGATGGTATGCATAAAACATAAGCTTCGTGTGGTATTTTTATATCACTTGTACATTTTCGGCGCTGATATAGCAAAATAAACATCAAAACCAACTAATAAATAAATTAATTAAAAGCTCGATAATATATGCTCATAGATTCCAAAAGTTCAATGGCTTAAATATTTCAATAACCGATTGTATTGATATACTAGCCTGCTTACTTCATTTAGTTCAATATATAAAAGTCTGATATTCATATGCCGGATTCACCAGTTTTATTGCGCCTGACATCAACCAATTCACATTTCATGTTTTTTAAGTCAGCATTTGCTATCTATAGCAAGTTGGTTAGTGCCGGAATATTTGACTTGCCTGCAAATATTAATATACATGTTTACAAGCAATTGCACATTGCATTTTCAACACCTGATAGCGAACCTGTTTCACGCATATCTCTGTCTGGCACACAAATAAATATACTTTGTTGCTGCATTGCAGCAATATGTAGTTCGCTATTGGGGAATGATCGTGAATCTTTTAAATCAAGATGCGCCATTGCATTACCCCTGCTGGCGGAAAACTGGGATAAAAAATTCCTTCAGAACGTATACAAAACTTTAAGCAGGTACAAAGAACAGTTTGAAAATTTTTCTGGATTTGATGAGGTATTATATCATAGTTCACTGACTCATCTCACTAAACCCGAATAACCCTGACCAAACAAAAAAGGGAATACATAAAACTTACTCATCTTAAGAAACAGTTATGCTTAATACAAATAATGATATAAAGCTTGGCATTGCAGATGACAATAAGTTTTTTCGTGAGGCTTTATCAGAAGTACTGAACAGTTATGGTTTTACAATAATCTTTAAAGCGGTTAATGGATATGATTGCATAGATAAAATAAAGTCGGCCACAGAACTGCCCGACGTATGCATTCTTGACGTGTTCATGCCTGAAATAGATGGTTTTGAAACTGCCCGGATAATTAAAAAACAGTGGCCGAAAATTAAGCTTATTGCCTGCTCTACAAATAATGAAGATTATATAATTGAAGAAATACTTGCGGCCGGCGTGGATAAATTTCTTTCAAAAGGCAGTGAAGCAGAAGATGTAAGAAATGCTATTATTGAAATGGCGAATGAAAGTATTTTGTAATTTATGCCCCAATATGCCGATAATCAAATACAAAAAATATTGTTATACAGCCTGATGAACATATGTAACAGTCGGTATTAAAACATAATAAGTTGTTCGATTTTGTTTTCATTTTTTTGGTAATCTTGAAGAAGCGGATGCAACGCTTTTTGAAAAGATTCTTGAGTTACTTTTTTGCCAATTAGGGGAGGCGCAATATCACTATTGTTATTTAGATCCGAGAAAATTTTCTTTGCAAATATTGTAAAATGTAAAGAAGGAACAGCCAGCCCTAATATCATTCCGGGCAGACCATTAATTGATTCAGGGCCGCCTGAACAGTTAATAGCATTAGTATAAAATGCTACGATATATAATGAATCCATGATAATTGCATTGGCGCGACGACAGTGAAAACCAGCAATTTCCCTCGTCTCTTCTGTAATTTTCCATTTGATATTTTCGATAGTATCTTGTATTACAAATATTTGCTCAAAAATTTTTCTTTGACTAATTCTAATTCCGTCTTTGAAATTCAAATAAATTGAATTATCACTATCGAAATATTTCCAAATCAAGCTATTTCCACTCTGGGTGTTTTTTAATGATCGCTTGTAAAGGGTTTCATTGTCTTTAAAATATAAGTCAAATAATATTGACTTAAACTGGGGGTTATTTTGTTTATATTGTTCAATGGATTGACCATATATATTTTGATCGTTCGCATCCACGTAACTATACATATTAACCTTTTTTTCAAACTCTATTCTCCCTTCTCGAAGAAGAGCGATATTTTGACCCTTAACGCATACATTACTGATTATCGTTAAAATAAATAATATACCTGATTTATAAGTGTTCATCATTAATTGGTTTAGTTTATAAAACCGCAACCTCAGTTTTTACTCTTATTAAAATTTAAAGTACCAGATAGTAAAATATATCTTCTTATAGTTGTGAAGGTGTTTTGAGTTATATAGTTAGTGTTTATGTTTCTTAATATGCCGATGTTTTGATTAAGTATGTCATTACACGAAAGTGTAAATTTCAAATTATCCTTTTTCATAAGCTTTTTACTTATTCCTACATTCCAAATAGCCCTGCGAATATTATTATCAAAAATTAAAGATTTTTGCTGAAAATTATAGTTAAGATCAGATTGTAACTGCATCTTAAAAGGCAAGAATACGATTAGGCTTGGGTGCAAATTGTATGTCCAGTATTTAACTATACCTGCTGCTTCAAGATTTGATTTTGAAGTATTATAGCCACCTGTCAAATCTATCCTTAAGTCATATTTTTCAACTTTAGTTTTTCCAACATAAATACCTCCGCTATAAAACGCAGATCGGTTTTTGCTTAAAATTCCATTTACATAATTAACGTAATTATTAAAATTAGTGTTAAGGTTAAGGCTAATATTTAAATCAGGCTTTTTTAAACTAAAATCATAACTACTATATAATGTCAAATTTTTATTTCCATTAATATTTACAAACTGGGAAGTTGTAATACTGGTTAAAGTATCAGTCGTAGTATAATTTGTAATACCATTTCTTGTGAAAGAATAGCTAATAGTAGCATAAAAATAGCGTTGCGCTACATCTTTATTATCATTAAAAGTCACCTGAAAATTATTTCTAAATGAAGGGTTTAAACCTGGATTGCCAACAACAAGATTAAAAGGATCTTCATTTACAATAACAGGCTGCAATTGGTTAATTAATGGTTGTTGAGAATTTCCTTTATAGTTGATACTTAGCCGCCTTTGAGTAGAAAAAGAATATGCAAGCATGGCCCGCGGATACCAATTGATAAAATTACGGCGTATTGATGTGTCAATGTCAATATCGTCCTGCTTATAACTTGTTATTCCAATATTACTTCCAAAATTAATTAGCCATTTCTTGCTCGAATAATTATAGCTTACACCTGGCAGATATGTATATTGCTTATACTGATAATTATTGCTAAATTCTTCATTTAATATACTATAATCTCCGCGAGTAGATTTGTCAAAAGTTTTTCTACGAGATTTAATGTTATTTACTATAATACCATAGTTAATAGCCAAACTCGAAGAGGTCGATAGTGGCTCGGTATAAATTGCTTTAGACGTAAAATTAAATCCTGAAGTATTGCTGATTTTTTTTTGATCGATTACGCTAATGCTATCGATTTTTTTAAAAAAAGTTTTGGAATACAGGAACCCATTTATATCGTTTAAAACATAGTTTTCATTAAAACTTATTGATATTGTACGACCCGCCTTTTTAAATTTCTTACGCCAGAGAATACTGCTAATTAAGGTTCTGTTGTCTCCCCTGCCTTTAATTTCCCTTGTATTATCACTTATTAATAAACTGTCCTCCCCAAATGTTTCAGATTCATAACTATTAGTGGTAGTTTTATGACCAGTTGATCCATCAAAAGAGATTTTTACTGATGAAAAAGAATCTATCTCCAGATCATAGGTTCCATTTAATTTATTACGAAAGTTTAATCCAGAGAAAGATTCAGATTGATTACCAAAATTTTTAAGGCCTGGCAGGTTATTTTGGAATACAGTTTTAGAATTTCCTTTAATATTTAGATTAGACGTCTTATAATTTGTGTTGATGGACTGTTTATCATCATCCCACTTATTATTAAAATGTAATCCACCGGTCTGAACTAGAGGTAAACCTCTGCCATCATAGTTACCAGACCAAGAATTTATTCCCTCATCATCATTAGAAATGGAAATGCTAAGATCACCTGCGTCTCCGATTTGTACGCCGCTGTTTGCAACATCTCCATAATTCTGTTGATCTTTCCATCCTAAACCTCCTACACCTGTATTTGATATAATAGCATAAGAAGCAAATTTCATTTTATCACGAAATAGATTAATCATCGCTTGGTTATCAAAATAGCCACTAGATCCAGCTCCGCCATTCACCTTTCCGAAATATCCATTCTTCTTATTTGCCTTAAGCTTTATATTAATTGTTTTATCTTTAATTCCATCATTAATGCCAGAAAATGCTGCTTGCTCACTTTTTTTATCATAAGCTTGAACTTTATCAACCATATCAGCCCGTATGTTTTGTGTTATCAAGGTAGGGTCATCTCCAAAAAATTCTTCGCCGTCAACCAACACTTTTTTTACCTTTTTGCCTTGAAATGTTATTACGCCAAACTTGTCGACTTGCATGCCGGGCAATTTTCGCAGTAATTCTTCAACAGTAGAATTAGGTTGAACTTTGAAACTATCAGCTATATATTCAGTAGTGTCTCCTTTTATTTTAATAGCAGAAACAGTTTGCCTTACTACAACTTCTTCTAACAAGTGTTCTTTCGTACTGAGAACAATATCTGGAAGAAGTAGATTAGCTTCATTTTTCGTTACAATAGCATCAACATAATCTGGATAGTTAGGATGTGATACAATTAGAATATATTTTCCTGAATTGATATTCTCTAACCTGAATTTTCCAATAGAATCAGTCCATGTGTATCTTACGAGAATCGAATCTTCGAGTTTAATTAGTGCAATAGAGCTGCTAGAAATAAATTCATGATTTGAAGTATCCAAAACTCTTCCGCTAATTGTTACATTTTGCGAATAAATAGCAGATGAAAAGGCTGGTAACAAAAAAAGGAATATTACCGTTCTTTTTTTTAAAAGGGAACACATGGTTAAAAATTAAAATTTTCTAGCAATAACTTGTAAGGATTTATATGTTTATATATTATAGTGATACCAACCCTTTGTTTTATAGATGGTCAACTTGTGTTGACACCATTGCATATCAAAGTCTCTGTGGGCATGCTCTTATATTTCCAGTAAATAGAACAAAAGAGAAATATCCAATTATTTTTTAGTTGCCTTATTTTCTGAAGAATATAAAAAAATTCCCAGCACACTTAAAACAATAAAGAAAATGTTGAAAACCAAGTGCGATTTAAAGCTTAAATTATTCAATATACCACCACAAGAACATCCAGAATAGTTTGAGTAGCTATTTAATAGAACGAGATAAAAGGTGAATGCACACATTAAAATAAAAGAAGCATACAATCCCCAAATTGTTTTAAACAATAGCAGGATTACAGTTAATATCTCTATTGTAGGAATAAAATATGATATAAATCCTACGAATTCTGTTGGCAGTATGGAAGATTTTAAAAGCTTAATAACGAAATCTTGGTAATCAATTATTTTCAACATTGATGTATATGTAAATAAAAGAGTTAGCAAATAAGTTATTAATTGTTTCAAAACATTTAATTTCATTAATAAAATATTAATTCAACAAATAGAGGTCTTTTAATTAGAAGGTGTTTTCAGTGATCTTAGTTTTTGAAACAACCAAAACCGTTTTTATAAACAAAATAGGAGTAGTTTCTACCTTTATATATTTCAGTCGGAATATAGCTTCCTTCATTAGGTGCGACGAAAGAGTGAACATATTTGCCATCGGCAATCTTATATATATCTACTATCCTTTTATCTTTATAAGATTTATCTCCAATATTTGAGAGAATGAATAAGGAATCATTACGAAAAGTTGCATTAGTCACTCCGATGTAAGAACTCTCAACATATCTAATTCTTCCTAGGTTCTTAATCACTGGATTAGGTGTATTGTAAATTAAATTAGCCTTATATAAAAGGACCATATTTTTATCAAAACAAAAAAATTGTGGTACCTGATAACAAATATAAAAGAAGACTTTGCCAGCGTTCACGAGAAAACCATCATTAATCATATCAGAATTAGCTTCATTATTAAAGACGTTATTAAAAATATCATCTTTAATAACTTTTGATGTCTTAATATTTGCAGTAGCAAAATTTATAACCGGCCGATAATTTTTGGTTATAGACCTTTGAAATAAAAAGATGCTATCACCCTGAATTTTTATTGATCTTGCAAAATCAAAATTTATTGAATCGTAAGAATAAATGGTTCCATTTAAATCATAAGCTGTTATCTGTTTCTTTTTACTATCTGATACAAAAATTCGACTGTTGTCAATATCAATTCCTTCAATTAGTTTATGATTTTTTGCAGTATCTCCTTTTTCTTCAAAGTAAGTGCTTAGCTTGTTACTAAATTTATTAAATAAGACAAGTTTATTTTCTTGTAAATCTTCTATTAAAAGCACGGAATCATTAATCTCTCGTATTTTTGCGGGCTCAAAATTTAAGTGATAAAATTTAATTAAATCTGGAGATTTACTATATTTTCTTTCTTGAGAAAAAGAAACTCTTTTACTTTCCCGGGTCCAATAAAATTTATAAGCAAAGAATGATAAAATAAAAAAGACCAACAGTATTAGCAGTAAATTTTTAAGGATTTTTTTCATTAAAATTATTTAATTACATTATCTTTTAAAACTATTTACAATTGATTATCATTATTTTAAAAAAGCTCAAGAATCAATAAATGACTCTTGAGCTTAAACTTTAGAGTATATGATTTTCATTTTGACCATGCCCCAAGAACAAATAGTTTTCGGCACAGTATGAAGCTTGTGTAGGCCTAACTTTAAATTTCTTAATTCACAACTACTGTAGTAGATCCACTTCCTTTATAAGCAGTAATCTGATGGCCACCAGAATCAGTCATTGTTGCACACACGTAAGTATTGCCGTCAGGACAATGGACTTCAGTTCCACCACCATCATTAACATTTGCGTTGCTCGAGTTCGAATACAAGGTTGCAGCTAACAAAAACATTGCACTTAAAATACTTGCAACTTTAGCATGTATATTGTCTTTCATGTTTATAGATTTAAAAATTTAGATTATGAAGGTTTAACAATAGTGTCTCCCTTCCCTTTATAAACAACGCCGCCATTCGAAAATTCATAACACTTATAGGTGTCACCTTCAGGGCAAGTAATTGTAGTAGAACCGCCGTCATCAACGTTGGCCTTACTTGCCGTTGGATGAAAAGTTGCAGCCAATAGAAACCCTGCTGTTAGTATACCGGAAACTTTACCAAACAATTTCTTTTTCATATTTATAAATTAAAAGATTAAAAAATAACTTAAGAAGGTTTAATAATAGTATCCCCTTTTCCCTTATAAACAGTTAGTGTGCCTTGAGTATAACACTTATATGTGTCTCCTTCTGGACAGGTGATGGTAGTCGACCCCCCATCGTCAACATTAGCTTTACTTGAAGTTGGGTGAAAAGTTGCGGCTAACAAAAATCCAGCTGTCAAAGCGCCGGAAATCTTACTAAATACTTTTTTTTTCATGTTTAGAAATTAAGAGATTAAAAAATAATAAGTGAAACAAAAGTCATTTCTAATTATAATAGATATAATACTTGTTTATATTCAATAATCAATATCATGTTCTTAAAAACTATTCAGATATATATTGTGAAGGCGCTATTTGTTTATGTTAGTTTAGTGCTATTTACTAATCTTCTCATATACTAATCAAGGCTATTCTATGCTATTTAAGTAATTTTCTATTGTGGGCTTGAGTTATTACATGAATTTAAATCTTTCTCACGACTATGTAACCAAAATATTTAAAACAAGTTACAAGTATTTTTAATTATCAAAATTGTATCTATTAACTTTTATTAAAAAACTACCTTATCGGGTAGTCTTTTATAATTATTGATGGAGTTACACATTCTGTAATAAAATCGAGATCACTAAAGCAAATCATATTATGATGTAATTATGATCATGCAAATGTTTTTTAATTAGAACATCCTCTATGATGTGTTAATTATGCATGAGCATTTGCAATAAGTTTTAATTTAGCTCTATGGCATTTCAATTAATCTTTCTTGCTTATAATGCAACTATACTATTAATAATATGAGCATCACGCGATTTATAATTATTTCGTTTTTACTTGGTATGGGTTTATTTGCAAAAGGCCAAAATAATTTTGCTGCATTGCACATCGGTGAAAATATGCCAGACTACACTTTTAATGCTATCATTAAACAAAATAATATTCAGAAAAATAAACTTTCTGATTTCAAGGGAAAAGTAATTATTATTGACTTTTGGGCTACATGGTGTGCACCATGTTTAGAGCGTATGCAGGAGCTCTATAATCTTTACCAACCTTTTAAAACAGATATTATTGTATTAGCAATTTCAGACGAGCCTATTAAAAAAGTTAAACAATTTGCTCAAAATACTGGTTACACATTTTATTTTGTTTCAGACAGTAGCTTTAATAATTTTTTCCCCCATAAAGTTATTCCTCATACTGTAATAATTAATCGAAAAGGAAGAATTGCCGCTATAACTTATCCCGAAGAAATTACATCTTCTGTACTAAGCAATCTTTATAATGATCGTGAGATAAATTTAAAGGTCAAAAATGATTTTAAAAAATCAACTACTGATGGTTTTCCTATCGATTTGTATAAATTCGAAGTGACAAAATATGATCCGGAAAAAAACACGTCGGTAATAGAGAGTAACGATAGTTTAGAGGTTAACAATTTCACTTTGCCATCATTGTTTAGAGAAGTTTTTAAGCTACCTGCGCATAGTTGGATAATAGATAGCATCAAAAACAGAGAATTGACCGAGTATACTCCTATAAATCTTTATTGTCTTAAATTGTATAAACTAAAACCTTCAGAAGTTGATTTATATAAAGTTGGACAGGCAATTGCCGGCACGACATTTCCAATCAAGGCAAGAGAAGTTATAAAGGAACGAGTGGTTTACATATTGAAAGCTTTGGACACAAGTAAACTTAAAGAGTCACAAACTTCATCGCCTTCAAAGCAGTTTTACGGACCAAATTATGAAGGTCTGAATCAGCCAATTAGTTCTTTAGTAGATTACTTGAGTAATGAAAAAGGATATTTAGAAGATGCTCCAGTAATTGATGAAACTGGATTAGAGGGTAAGTATGACATTAAATTAAACTGGGCATATGAAAAGCCTGAAACTTTAAATAAAGCATTAGAAAAATATGGGCTTACACTCATACAAGAAAAAAGAAAAATAAAGTGTCTGGTACTATCAGACTAATAAATATCGTTTCAAGATAAAAATATCGTCTTTAGGATTACAATCAAAGTGTTGTAAGTATTGGGCTTTTTTACAAAAAAGTAACAATCAGTGCTTCCGCCCGCGACAGACATCTATATTGTTATAGATTTTTAATCACCACTTGCATAAAGAAAGAAATTAATAAACTAAGAATTAGCGACTCCTTTCCGAAATAATTCAAGCAATAGTTCTCTACTTGACGAGACAGCACTCACAATTAAAAAATGAGCATGCTCAAAAGTAAAGTATAGGTTTAGAGATCAAAAAAAATTAATCCCCATAAACATCTTAATAAAAAGAGGTTGTCTCAAAAATATCAACAACTTCTTTTCCTGTCAAATATGTGCTTTAAATTAATCAGGAACAGTTATAACTACTGTGCCTGATCCTTTCATTTTTATTATTTGACCGCCACCTTCTGAATCAATAGTGGCACATTTATAAGTGGAACCTTGAGGGCAAGCAACAGTAACTGTATCATCTTGAGATGCAAAGCTGTTAAAGCTTGCTAAGCAACAGCCTGACAAGATACCTAAGATTGCAAAGCTCTTAGCAAATAATGATGGTTTCATTTTTTCAGTTTATAAATTAAGAATAAATGGAAGTTATAACAACTAATACTATTGCTGCAATTGAAAGCTCTATAAATTCTTAAAAACTACTCTTACGGGTAGTATACAATGGCTTAGACAGTAATAAATTCTTTCTTCTGTAGTAAAAAGTCCCACTCACATACTTTTTTTTCACCACATTCATAGCTATTATTAATAATTGTGCACAGTTTTCGATAAGCTATAACTTTCAATGAAGCCATTCTAGATTTAATATTATAGCTAGTAATATACTTACGCAATTACCAATTGTAAAAACTTATTAGTATGAAAAGCCCAAATTTAAAATGGTTTTGTGTTGCTGCAATTGTAGATATCACGTTATTAATTTCCTCATGCTACAAGCAAGACATAGTAAAAGAATACAAATCAGGCGCAATTGATTCTTTCGTTATGCAAGCAAATTACCTGACGAAAATTAAAGCCGGTTTAAAAGACAGTTTAAGTGCAAGCGATTTTGAAACCATCGATTTTCTTCACCTGTATAAAAGTAATGGCGTTCTTACTGGAAATCATTTTCTGCGCATAGGCATAATCGGGAAGAAAATATCAGATGATTTTATTTTATTGAAGACCGACAGTACTGAAGGAATTATAAAGGCAAAAATAGTTCACATACAACATAATGGTAACCAAAAAGGAAGTTTGAACATTACAGTAGTTGCAAGTTCGCTCAATCGAAAGGAAATTATTTATCTTAAAAATCCCGACCGTAAAAACACCAAAAATGGGTATAGTGAGAATACAAAGAATGTTACTACCAGTAATGTAAGTTCCCTGATGGAAGAAGAAGAACCGGCCGGTGAACAAATCCTGCCAGATGTGGTGGTGGTTGGATATATCTATGATGATCCTACGCCTTATTATTGGTATTGTTTTGACGACATATTAGGAATGGGTGGTGGTAGTGGTGGAAGTACTTATACATATGGTTCCGCTGATCCACAACCTCATGGTGGTGGCAGTGGTCCTGTGTATCCTGATGAAACAATTAATATTTCCTATGAAAATGCTGATCAATCAACGATAGATGTAACAAAATATGTAAACTGCTTTTCGCAGTTATCAGATCAGGGGGCAACATTTAAGATTACGATTTATACAGATATACCGGTAAATAATGATCCCTACAAACTGTTTGATTTTAGTACGGGAGCCTGCGGCCATACTTTTTTACAGTTAACAAAATCCAATGGCAGTACCTCAATTCAGCAGAACATAGGCTTTTATCCTGAATCCGGATGGAAGTCAATTGAGGCCAATGGCCCTGTTCCAAGTAAAATGGTAGATAATGCAGGCCATGAGTTCAATGCTTCTCTTACTGTCAATATAGATGCAGTACATTTTGAAAACGCGTTAAGTGAGATTCAATACCAGTCTAAATCAAGATATGATATAGACAACTTTAATTGCACAGATTTTGCATTGTCTGTGTTTAATCTGGCAGTATATGAGCCACTGGAAATTCCGCAATATCACATACCTGGAGGAATGATGGGCGAGCTTTCAAATACACCGCAAGGATTGTATATAGAACTTTCTGACCTTAGCAAAACAGGAGGATACGATGGAGGAGAAATATTAATTCCGGGAGTAGCCGGGTATGTAGGCGCAAGTCATGGCCCTTGTAATTAAATTAGATTAAATGAAACGATTAAAAATAATTATTACCCATCCTTTATTAATAATCCTATTGTTCTGCTGCATAATAGTAAGCGGCGAAGAAATGGGCGGATTTTACCTATTGTATATTTTACTGGGATTGCCACATTTTGTTATTCATTCAATACTTGGCATATTAGGAATCCTTTGTTTAATGCTTTCTTATTACGTTAGAAAAAGCAAGGGTTATTTATTTAATATTTTCGGAGCAAGTTGTATGATCGGTTCGCTTATTTATTTTTTTATTCAACCTAATGCAAGTTATAACTATGGCACTTTTCATGAAACACTGCCCATAATTACATTAAGTGCCTTTGGAGTCCTAATTATTTTTTTTATCATATCCAATTTTATTTTCTTAATCGCTGATTTAAAAAAGCGCAGGCATTTGCCGCCTCTTGTTTAAGATGTTAGAGTTATTTCAATATCTAAATTCCATATATCCGCTTTCACCTGAAATTCAATCTTATTTGCTACAAATCTTAAGAAAAAGGGAATTGCCGGCCAATAGCTATTGGCTCAGGGAAGGGGATGTTTGTAACAGGATCGCCTTTATTGAAAAAGGGCTAATGAAAATTTTTTACAATTTAGGCGACAAAGAAATTATCGTTTGGTTCAATAAAGAGCGAGATATTATTATATCAGTAAAGAGCTTTTTTAATCAAACGCCTTCTAAACTTGCTATAAGAACAATTGAACCTACCATCGTAAACTATATTGACTATAAAGACCTCGAATATATATACAGTAAGTATGCACATTTCAATATCAACGCCAGAAAAATCACTGAAAAATATTATTGTATTTCAGAAGATCATCTGATGTTGATGCATTTGCCACCGAAAGAGAGATATTCTGCTTTACTAAAACAATTCCCTTGGATGGCTGACCGCATAAAAGATAAATATCTTGCGTGCTACTTAGGCATTACAAATGTTGCACTCAGCAGATATAAACGTAATCCGCAGGAGTAATAATACCTGAACTTGCTCCTTGATATACGCTTAAATGAATGCACTGTTGTTCTTCTTTAACCATGTATAATTATAATCTTGTATTTTTTAACTATGGTTAATTTATTTCTTTCTGTTATTAATCCTGTATAACAAGCACCCCCTGACAGTAATCTAATTTTACATCATTAAAGCAAACGAGATTTTGTGAACCTGAAAATGAAGTGCTATGCTGATTTATCTTCCCTTCACGCATTACCTTACCGGCAGCGTTGTTGTACTGGCATTATATTACATCATTGTATGGCTGTTGTATTTTACAAAGAGACACGCAGTGCAAGCATCAATGCATCAACAAACTTCTTTATTTGTTGAACCTGTTGTAAAAAATAATGTTGCTGTACCGGCTAATACTGAACCTGACCTTTCCCCTGATGTACATGATTTCGTGGATGAGCTTAATGCACTCTTACTGCAATCGGCTGCTGAAAGCATGATTAAAGAAACATTAAGCATATCCATTAATGCACTGCTGCAAAAATATGAAGCCCTCAAAGGCTCTCCTTTTCAACCTGCTATCATAAACCTTATTGCTGTTGAAGCGGAAAACAAATGCAACATTCATTTTGATGCAGATGGGCTTGCTGCATTATGGAACCCGCCTTCGTGATTTTTTAGTAAGAAGAAAATAATTACTCCGCATGCAGCAGAGCAGGAAAAACAAGTGCGGCAGGGAAACGTATGCGGAGTGCTCAAACCTGTATGCCGGTGCTGCCTCGCTTTTAAGCATAATCCACGGGGCAGCGGCTGCAGGATTTAAAAATCAAAATAAAAAACAATGACATAATCATTATTTAATAATCAATAAAGCAAGTGGGTATGAAAGTGAGGCGTTTGAAAGCCTTTGGCTTCGCCGTTGCCAAAGAAAAAACAAAAAAGATAAACGGCAATTGCTTTAAAAGCAAGAAGGGGATGCTATGCGCATCCATGAGTGCAGTTCTTTTATTAATAACAGTATGTAGCCAGGCACAGGATGGCAATGCTGGTATTGAAGAAGCTACCACACAGGTGAAAAGCTATTTTGATACAGGTTGCAATTTGATGTATGCGATAGGCGCCATACTTGGTCTTGTAGGTGCAGTGCGTGTATATCAAAAATGGTCTCATGGCCATCCTGATACCGGCAGCACAGCAGCAGCATGGTTTGGGTCTTGCGTGTTTTTAGTGGTAGTGGCAACCGTATTAAAAAGCTTTTTCGGATTATAGTTATAATATGGCAAATACTGTTTATCATATTAATAAAGGCATCAATAAAAGTTTGGAGTTCCACGGTCTCAAAGCACAATACATCTGGTATCTGGGCGGTGGCCTGGTAGCAGCGCTGATACTTTTTGCCATACTTTATATCGCAGGCGTTAATGCCTATGTATGTGTTGGTGTAATCCTGGTTACAGGAAGCTGCATATTCATCTATGTATATAGAATAAACAACCGGTATGGCGAACATGGATTAATGCAAAAGAATGCGCAAAGAAAAATACCAAAAGTTATTCATTGCTATTCAAGGAAAAGATTTTGCCGGCAAACAATTAAAATAACTAAGTGATAAGGAATGGAAAAGTTATTAGATGACATATTACCTGTATCGGTTGAGCACAACTGCATCCTTTCAGCCAACGGCGATATAACAGTTGTGTTTAAAGCCTTATATCCTGAAGGCTTAACAAGAAGCAATGAAGAATATGAAGCGCTGAACCAGGGCAGGATTAAGGCAATAAGATCATTGCCTAACCATAGTGTATTTGTGCAGCAGGATGTATTCCGTAAAAAGGTATTTCGGGCAGATATAGTTGCAGTTAAAAGTTTCCTAAGTAAGGCCAGCGACAGGTTTTATGCAGGCAGAGTTTATTTTGAGCATAGCTGCTATATCAGCATTACCTTATCTCCTTCAAATCGTAAGCCTGCAAGTTCTGCATTCTGCAGCTTGCTGCAACGCTCTATAGTGCCTGAACAAACCATTAATGCCAATAGTTTGCAGGTATGGGAAACGCAAGTGAGCCAGTTTAAAAGATTATTGCAGGAAGCGGGCATTCAATTGCAGCGATTGAATGATGACGAATTAAGCAGCACTAACGATAAAGCAGGATGGATAGAACAGTATTTATTTCAACTGCCTTGTAAAGATGCTTTGTTAATCAAGGATATTTCATTTGATGGCAAAGTAAAAGTGGGTGGCGATTTGTGCCAGTTTTTTACATTATCTGATGCGGAAAGTTTTCCTGCGCTTTGCAGCGCCAGGATAACACATGATGCGTACAGCACAGATAAAACATCTTTCCCTGTTGGATATTCCTCTTATGCCGGCATGTTATTATTTGCCGATCACATCTATAACCAGTTTATTGTGTTGGGTGATGTGAACGAAACAAGGCAAAGGCTTGAAAGAAAGAATAAAAGGCTTTATTCATTAGCTAAATATTCAAGAGAAAATGCTTTATCACACCAGGCCGGCAATGAGTATTTGAACGAAATGCTTACGGACAGTAAACGTCCCTGCCGCGTCCATTATAATGTAATGACAATTGCATCAAGTGAAGATGAAGCCAAAGAACAGGTGAATCAAACGATGGCGGCATTTGCGCAGATGGATGCAGTTGCTAAATATGAAACCGTATCTGCACCACAGCTTTATTGGACAGGCATACCGGGCAATGCTGCCGATATACCAAAGGATCATACCATAGAAACATTTGTTGAACAGGCATCCTGCTTTTTAAACAGCGATAGTCCTTACATAAGTGCAGCAGATGGAATACGGTTTGGAGAAAGATTAACGGGCAGGCCGGTGTATGTGGATATGTTTGATGAGCCGATGCAGAAAGGTATTGTTACCAACAGGAATTTATTTGTGTGCGGTGGAAGTGGCGGCGGAAAATCCATGACGATGAATCACGTATTGCGTTCTTTATACGACCAGGGCACGCACTGCGTAACAGTGGATATTGGCGGCAGCTATAAAGGATTATGTACGCTGGTAAACGGTTATTACTTTACTTACTCAGAAGCAGAACCGATACAGTTCAATCCATTTTATATTCCTGCCGGTGAAGTGTTGGATACAGAAAAGAAAGAAAGCTTAAAAGCTTTACTGGTATCACTGTGGAAGAAAGAAGATGAAAGTTTTGTTCGGTCTGAATATGTGGCTTTATCGAATGTTTTACAAGGTTACTACGAGCATGTAGCAAAGCAAAATGTATTTCCCTCTTTCAACAGTTTTTATGAATACCTCGAAACGGAATATGTAACGGTATTGAAAGAGCATAAGGTGAAGGATAAGGATTTTGATATAGATAACTTCCTGTACGTGCTAAGACCTTATTATAAAGGTGGCGAGTTTGATTATTTATTAAATGCTACGAAGAACTTGGATTTGTTACAAGAGCGTTTTATCGTATTTGAGCTGGATAATGTAAAAGATCATCCAATACTGTTTCCCGTAGTAACGCTAATCATCATGGAGCTATTCATCAGCAAAATGCGCAAGTTAAAAGGACAAAGAAAAATACTCGTGATTGAAGAAGCCTGGAAAGCGATAGCCAAAAGCGGCATGGCGGAATTTATCAAGTATGTATTTAAAACCGTGCGTAAGTTCAACGGTATTGCAGCCGTAGTAACGCAGGAAATAGATGACCTGATTTCCTCCCCCATTATCAAGGAGGCGATCATCAACAATGCGGATATTAAAATACTCATGGACATGCGCAAGTTCATGAACAAGTTTGATGCATTACAGGCAACGCTGGGTTTATCAGATAAAGGCAAAACAATCCTGCTGTCTGTCAACCGGGCCAATGAACCGGGCAAAAAATACAGGGAAGTGTTTATTGATTTGGGTGGGCAGGTAATGAAGGTGTATCGCAATGAATTATCACCAGAAGAATATTTTACTTATTCAACAGAAGAAAAGGAAAAAGTAAAGGTGATGGAATATGCAGAAAAATATGGCAGCATGGAACTCGGTATTACCATGCTGGTAAACGATTTAAAAAAGCAGTCATGAAAAAGATTATTGTGTGTTTGTTTTTATTAAGCGGTTGTGCTTTATCCGATGGCAACATCAAAGATTTTATACCCGGTATGTATGTAAAAGAATTTCAGCAGCAATATGCAAGTGGTAATGATACACTGGTTATCACCATTGTAGATGAAACAACAAACAGCTATAACATTGAAAGGCATTTAAGTTATATACCGGTGCATGATGGCAAAGTGTTGAACCGGCAAAATGAAACAACTACATGGTATGGTATATACAGCAAAAACAACAAGCAAATGATAGTGCAGCCTAATGGTAAGATCATTTCTTTCTCTCCTGAAAAAAATTGTTTGTATATCGGTAACAGCACTTATAAAAAAGTAAAATAAAGGTTATGAAAAAGTTGATAGTGTTACTGGCAATATGTAGTGTTTTTACAGTAAGAACAAATGCGCAGTTTGGTATAGGGCAAATAATCAAGCTGACAGTTACAAAGGTGATTAAAGCTATTGACCTTCAGGTGCAGCGCATACAAAATAAGACCGTTGTTTTACAGAATGCGCAAAAGGTAGTAGAGAATACTATGAGTGAACTGCATCTGAATGAGATTACAGGTTGGGTGCAAAAGCAAAAGGATTTATACAGCAGTTTTTATAAAGATCTCTGGAAAGTAAAAACCATCATCACAGATTATCACCGCGTAAAAGAAATCGCTGAACGCCAGGCACAGCTTGTCAGCGAATATCAGCACGCCTGGAATATGCTTCGGCAGGATAAACATTTTACAGCAGATGAAATAAATTATATGGCACAGGTGTATAGCGGCATACTTAATCAGACCGTGCAAAACATTAATCAACTATTTACTGTCGTCAATTCCTTTACCACGCAAATGAGCGATGCAGAGCGGATGGAAATTATCAACAATGTAAATGATGAAGTCAATAAAAACTATAATGACCTGCACCAGTTCAATACACAAAACTCATTACTCACTTTATCAAGAACAAAAGATGAAAATGATGCGGCAATGGTGAAATGGATGTATAGCCTCCCCTAACCCCTCCAAAGGAGGGAATTAAGAAGCGGGCTTATAAGTATTAACCTCTTTATTAATAAAGAAAAAAATATGATGATGAAGAAGTGGTGTTTGATGATATTAATTATATGTTCTGTGCAGATAGTTCATGCGCAAACATTTGCAGAATGGTTTGCGCAAAAGAAAACGCAAATTAAATACCTGGGCATTCAGATAGCAGCGTTACAGGTATATGCAGGCTATTTACAGAAAGGCTATCATATAGCACAGCATGGATTGACTGCTATCAGCGATATAAAAAACGGTGAGTTCAACTTGCACAAAGATTATTTTGGCTCACTGAGTAACGTTAGCCCCGCTATTGCCAAAGATGCAAGAATAGCAGCTATCATAGCCATGCAGCTAACCATAGTTCAACAATATCATAAAGCCTATTCCAATGCAAAGTCCAGTGGGCAGTTCAATAACAGCGAAGTAAATTATATCTATACCGTATTTGCGAACTTATTGAATCAATGCGCCGATGACCTTACGGAGCTTGTTAATATCACTACTTCAGGTAAGTACCAGCTTTCAGATGAAGAACGCATAAAACGTCTTGACGATTTGTATTCGGATATGCAGGATAAATATGCTTTTGCACAAAGCTTCAGTAATCAAACCGGCGTAATGGCCTTATCCCGAAAGAAAGATGCTAACGATGCAGCTATACTTCAGCAGATGTACGATATAAAATAAACACTATGCAGAAAGGAACAATGATAACGGTTATTGTGGATGGCGTAACGCGGTTAAACAGTTTATTTGAAATAGTTACAAAGAAAATAAAGGAAGATAAGGTTATCACGGAAAAGGAAAGCGCCTACATCACCGGCGTGTTCAATGAAAAGCTGAAAGAAGGCAACCAGTCTATTGAAAAAATAAAGGAGCTTATATCGCCTAAGTCTGCGATGAGTGAAGCTGATAAGCTGCAATTGCTTACACAAATGTTCACGGTGATGAAAGAAAATATTACTACTCTCAAAAGATTTGAAAAAGGGTTTGTAAAGCTCTGTGAAGAAAGAAAGGCGAAGCTGACAGATATAAAAGAAGTAACAAGATTATTCGACAAAGAAAAACAGAGGACATGAAAAAGTGTGTATTGATATTGCTGCTATGCGGTAGTTTGATGAAAATCCATGCGCAGGCTTTTGAACTGCAGCAACTGATACTGGACATAGGAAAGCTGACAGAAATGAAACGGATATTATCTGATATGAAAACCGGTTATGATATTGTAAGCAAGGGTTACACCACTGTGCGGGACATTGCGCAGGGCAACTTCAATCTGCATGAAGCTTTTTTAGACGGGCTTTGGTTGGTTAGTCCAACCGTGCGCAAATACTGGAAGATACCAGCTATCATTAATTACCAGGTGCAGATGGTTAAGCAATATCAATCTGCTTTCAATGGTTTTAAACAGGCGGATCTATTCAATCCTGATGAAATCTCCTACATGGGTAAAGTATATAACAACCTGCTTAATCAATCACTAAAAAATATTATGGATTTAACTACCGTGATAACCGCTAACCAAATGCGCATGAGCGATGGGGAACGCTTAAAAATAATTGACCATATTTATGCGGATATGCAGGATAAAGTTATGTTCTTATACAGCTTCAATAATAATAATTACTTGCTCAGACTGCAAAGAGCAAAAGAACAAAATGATGTGCATAAGTTGCAGCAAATAAACGGTATCGAAGCATCACCCTGATTCGGGTTTTGTTTATTCCAAAAAGAAAGCAGAAACAATCGTTCGTGTGTGAATGAATTAGTGAGATAGAAAACGATAACATGAAAAAAGCTTTAATCATTGCCTTTGCGGCAATAACAGGAATGCTATTGCCTGTCTTATCACAGGCTCAAGGCGATACAGGCGGCGGATTAGCGGATAATATCAACAGCCTGCAAGCTGTGCTGGATCAGCTTTACAGTGAAATGATACCGCTTTGCAGTTCGCTGATTGGCGTAGGCCATGGCATTGCCGGGTTTGCTGCACTTTGGTATATCGCTGCAAGGGTTTGGCGGCATCTATCCAATGCAGAGCCTATAGATTTTTATCCTTTGTTCCGGCCTTTTGTGATTGGGTTTGCTATCCTGGTTTTTCCTGCTGTTATTAACCTCATCAATGGTGTGATGCAACCTACCGTTACGGCGACTTCGGCGATGGTTAACAACTCTGACGAGGCGATTGCTGCACTGCTCCAACAAAAACAGGACGCCATCAAACAAACGGATACCTGGCAAATGTATGTAGGCGATTCAGGTAATGGGGATAAGGATAAATGGTATCAATATACACACCCCGGTGAAACAAGTTCAGACGTAGGTTTCTTCGAAGGCATTGGCGATGACATCAGGTTTGCTATGGCGAAAGCCAGTTACAGTTTTCGCAACAGTATCAAGGAATGGATGAGTGAAGTGTTGCAGGTGCTCTTTGCGGCGGCAGCGCTTTGTATCAATACCATCCGCACATTCAATTTAATTATCCTTGCTATTCTCGGGCCTTTATCATTCGGCTTAAGTGTGTTCGATGGCTTTCATCATACGCTACGCCACTGGCTCGCCAGGTATATCAACATCTTTCTCTGGCTGCCTATCGCCAATTTATTCGGTGCTGTCATTGGTAAGATACAGGAGAACATGCTGCAGGTTGATTTGCAGCAAATCGCACAGCAGGGCGATACTTTTTTCAGCTCTACCGATATGGGCTACCTCATCTTTATGGTGATAGGTATCATCGGGTATTTCACGGTGCCTTCTATCGCCAATAACGTACTGTGGGTTGGCGGCGGCGAAGCATTAACAGGTAAAGCAACTACGCTAGCGATGGGAGCTGCCGGTGGTGCAGTATCAGGTGCTGTAACTGCTAGCAGTATGACGGCAGCAAAAATGGGAAGCGGTGCGCAAAACGTAATGAATACACCGGGCAGCATCAGGGCAGGTTATAATGAGCAACCATCAGGGAAAGGCTTTGCCGCAGGCATGGGCAGAGGTTATGGCCATGCCAGTGAATACCTGCACAATAAATTATCCGGCAACAAACAAAACGACTAACCATGTTCACAAAAATGAAAAATATTGATATAGCTTTTAAGCATGTACGCACCTTCACCTTCATGGTGGTTGGCGGTTGTATGCTGCTGTGCGGCTTTGTGCTGTATAAAAGCTACCAGTTAGCGGCCATCACTGAGAGCAAAGTGTATGTACTGGCGAATGGCAAGGCGCTCGAAGCACTGGCAGCAGACCGCAAAGACAATATACCTGTAGAAGCCCGGGACCATGTAAAGGATTTTCATATTGATTTTTTCACCCTTGACCCCGATGATAAAGTGATACAGTCCAACATTGCAAAAGCGCTGTATTTAGCTGATGGTTCTGCCAAAAGACAATATGAAGATTTAAAAGAAAATGGCTATTACTCAAATGTCATTGCCGGCAATATCAGCCAGCAGATCACAGTAGATAGTGTAGATGTAAATGTGAATAGATACCCCTATTATTTTAAGTGTTACTGTACGCAAAAAATTATTCGCACTTCAAGCATCTCTTATCGCAGCCTGATTACAGAAGGATACCTGCGCAATGTATCCCGCTCGGATAATAACCCGCATGGCTTTTTGATTGAACGCTGGAACATGCTTGAAAACAAAGACCTCAAAACGGAAGCGAGATGATAAGAATATTTAAGAAAAGAAAAATAACCAACACCGTTGTATTGACGGTATGGCAAAAGCTTGCTGACATTATTAATAGGAAAGCAAGAAAATTGGCTGATTATTTAAACAACAAAGCAGCCACAGTAAGCAGGCGTACGATAAAAATCTTCTTAATTGTATTCTGTATCGCCTCCGCGATTGGCAGCGCTTATATCATCATTCATGCTTTACAAAAAAAGCATACTGGTTATGTTGTTACCCCTATCGCTGTTCCGAATCACGTTGAACAAAACAATCCTGTGTTGGAAGACACGGCCATTGTACAGGCAGTTATGCGCATTGAACATTTTAAGCATTGGTTAGACAGCCTGCATCAGCGTGGCAGCGCGTTTTATGACAGCATTGTTCAAGCCAGACCAGGCTTGCTGGACAGTATTCAGTTTATCGAACAATATTATTCATCCAAAAAATAGGTTATGCAACAAACTATTAATCCCATTGTAAAAGAAAGGCAGCGAAAATTCCTGCTCGTGCTGCCGGTGCTGGCGCTTCCATTTATCACCTTCCTCTTATGGTCGGTAGGCATATTCTCTGCTGATGCTAAAACAACGTCTAAAAATGCAGCACAGCAGGGCTTTAATATGCATTTGCCTGATGCCCATTTAAAAGATCATAAAAGCTGGAACAAACTTGATTTTTACCAGCAGGCGGATGCGGACTCTGCAAAGATGAAAGAAGCAATGGAAAATGATCCTTTTTTTAAAGAAGGGCTGAAGTCTTTGCAAAGCGATACAGATAATCCTTATCATTTTTCTTATGACCCTTCGCCTCCTGGTACATTGGGAGATTATCATGACCCGAATGTTGATAAGGTTAACCGGCAACTGGCAAAATTAAACGCCGCATTGAACCAGCCACCGCAACCGTCGCCATCTATAAAAGATACTTCGGCTGTAACACATACGGCTATAGATAATGATGCAGTTGACCGCTTACAAAATGTGGTACAGGCTATTCATCAAACAGACACAACAGCAGACCCTGAAATGCAGCAGTTAAATGCAATGATGGATAAAGTGCTGGATATACAACATCCTGAAAGAGTGCAGGCGGCGATGCAGGAACAATCTGTGAAGTATAAGGGAAAAGTGTTTCCGGTAATAGCAAAAGATAACAATGATAATATAACTGTTCTTCAAACAAAAGCCATACAGGATAGTTCACTTCCGGCAACATCAGCCGGCAACGCCTTTTATTCACTCGATGATAATACGATAAACAACACAGCTCAAAGCAGCATGCAGGCAGTAGTGCAGGAAACGCAAACACTCGTAAGCGGCTCAACCGTTAAGCTGCGATTATTAAATGATGTATATATCAACGGCGTGCTGGTACCTAAAGATTGCTTTGTATATGGAACAGCTTCCCTTAACGGCGAAAGATTAAACATCAGCATCAATACCATCCGTTATGAAAATAATATCCTGCCTGTCTCCTTATCGGTTTACGACCTTGACGGCATGAGCGGCATTTTTATCCCGGGCGCTATCACAAGGGATGTGGCCAAGCAATCAGCGAATGAAGCTACACAAAGCATCGGCCTCGCCACCCTTGATCCCTCTATCGGCGCACAGGTAGCCAGTGCAGGCATACAGGCAGCCAAAAGCCTCATCGGTAAAAAAATCAAACTGGTAAAAGTAACTGTGAAAGCAGGTTACCAGGTTTTACTCAAAGACAATAACAACAAACAATAACTATTATGAAAAATATAATCGTCTTAACGGTATTAGCATCCTTATCATTTGCAGCAAAAGCGCAAAAAATGATTGCGCCTTATCATATTACTATCAGCTATAACAAAACAAGCAATATCATTTTCCCTTACGCTATTGAAAGTGTGGACAGGGGCAGCGCATCTGTACTGGCGCAAAAAGCAAAAGGTGTTGACAATATCCTTCAAATAAAAGCGGGTGTGCAGGATTTTGCAGCAACCAATTTAAGCGTGGTTACTGCTGACGGTAAATTTTATTCTTTCCTGGTTGATTATGCAGATGAACCTACGGCATTGAATATTTCTTTCACACCTGATAGCATGAAAGCAACCCTTGAAGATAAGGTTATAGATGAAGCAACATTCAACAACATCGTTGCCGGTATAAAAAACACAAGGTCTTTTTTGCACCGGCAGACCCGTGAACAAAAAATATTGCTTGGACTGCAGGGTATATATCTTACCCATGATGTGATGTGTTTTCGGTTCAAGCTTCACAATCATTCGCATGTTGCTTACACACCGGATTATATCCGCTTTTTTATTAGGGATAAGAAAAGAGGCAAGCGTACTGCTGTGCAAGAAACGGAATTAAAGCCTTTGTATGCTACTTCAACGCAAACAGTGGATGGCTTGCAATCTGATACTCCGGTTTTTGCTTTTACACCTTTTACTATTTCCAGCAAGCAGGAACTGGTAGTACAGGCAGGTGAAAAAAACGGTGGGCGTGATTTGGAATTGCATATAAGCCATAGAAAATTATTAAAAGCGAAAATCCTGCAATATTGAAGATGCCAACTGAGCATGTCATATCGGATGAAGCCATGCAATGTATTGAAACAGCACTGGCCAATAACAGGTGCTGGTTTGCCTACAACACGATCTATTATTTTCTGCAACGGAAAGATGTATATGGCTTTAAGAATGCGGATCAGGCGCATGAATTTGCTGCGCTTAATATCAGCCACTATAAATATTATGAAGTTATTTATGCCAGTTCACTTGCTGATGTATTCCGCCAAATCCATTATGGGCAAACTCTTGAACAGAATTTAATTCAATCAACATTTAAAAATAAAATTATGGACAATGAAAATGTGCAAGACCACAAAGACCAGGTGAAATATATGGGCTTTAATGAAAACCAGTTAAAGAGAACAGGGTTTGGAGAAGCTTTTACGCCTGAACTAAAAACAAAAATGGAACAAGGTGTACCACTTATACAACACGGCTTTAAAAAAGAGTATGAGGGGGATGAAGTAACAGCTACCCTGCATTTAAAAAAATCTGCCACATCAGATTATTATTTTCTCAACAAGTTTGACCTGCAATTGCAAAAGGAGGGCCAAGTGAATACGACAAGGCAAACGTTTTATATTACCTCAAAAAAAGCAGAAGGCAACAGTGAAGAGGATGATCAGCAGAAAAATAAAATTAATAACAAGTACACGCTTAAAGAAGCCTATAACCTGCTTGACGGACGGCCTGTTTATAAAAACCTGGTAAGCAAAGAAGGCAATGAATATGAGGCATGGATAAGGCTCAATTTTAAAAACAAATTAGAGAATGGGAATTACGAAATGAAGCAGTACACTAAAAACTATGGATTTGATTTGGAGACTGTGCTTTCAAAATATCCCATCAAGGAATTGACGAATGAACAATACAGGCAGTCGTTAACAGAATCCCTGCACAGAGGCAATCTGCAAAAGGTAACCTTTGTTGATAGTAAGGGCAACGAAGAAAAATTGTATGTCTCACCTAACATTGCCATGGGATCGCTACATGTGTATGATGAAAATAAACAGCGCTTATCAACGGAGCTGCTTGTTGAAAAACAATATATTGGTAAGGAACTGGCAGAGCAGTTGAAACAACACGTGAGCCAGCAACAAAAACAGGAACCAACTACAGCCCAAAAACAAGCGCCTGTGCAATCTCAAAAGCAGGAACAAAAACATAAGCAGGTTCAAATGCAAAAAAATGGTGAACCAGTAAAAAAACAAAGCCGTAAACAGAAAGTGCATTAAGGAATGGATGATACTAAGGCGCTATTTGGTTTTATGGAAATGATACGCGAGGATCCAAGAATCGGGCCTTCGCATATCAGCTTGTATATGGCTATCCTGTATGCTTACCGGCAACAGGACAGCCGTATCCCTATATCTGTTTTCAGCCGCGACTTAATGAAGCAGGCTAAGATTTCCGGTGGCGCTACTTATCATAAATGCCTACAGGATTTAACGCAATGCGGTTATATCCGGTACGTCCCTTCATATAACCCGATGTTGGGGAGTTTGGTGTATTTGTCAAACGTTTAATCTCAGCTAAAGTTTCTATTATGCAGGCATCACAAATTTTAATTCCGATAGATACAGATGCGTTCTGGCAGCACATGCGAAATATAATAGAAGAAGCATTGGATAAAAAAACGCAAGGTTTTATTCAACCTGCAAGCATCAATCCTAAACAGATGTTGAAAGTAAAAGAAGTATGTGAACTATTCCAGGTGTCAAAGCCTACTGTTTATGACTGGATACATCAGGGAAAGCTAAAATCACTAAAAATTGAATCCAGACGTTTTTTCTTAACAAGTGATATTGAAGAATTGATAGCGAAGAATAGGTTGCAAACTAATAGTTAAACTTACTGATATTCTATAAATAGATACACTTAATTGTGGTACGTTCTCTCAAGACGACTAAATGGTTCGATTTGTTCCGGCTTAAAACTTATCAAATCCTAAAGCCTTAAACATTATTGAACGTGTAGCATTGGAATATTTTTCGCATCAAAATTAAACTAGGTAATGTACTGAAAATGGTTGGTGGTTATTTCATTCAAAATTATTATAATGCCACCGCTAATCTGAGAGGATATAAGCTCTGGTGGAGATCAACTTATCAGCAATAAGATTAGTGCTTATACTAAAATGTGGGTAGCGGTTTGCTACTCATTTTTTATACATTTTCTGATAAGCCTTATGGCTCAAAAAACTCATTTTTCGTTAGAAAAATATACATAACATTTTATAAAGTTGATTCTGTTTTTGGGTATAAGTCCTCTGTATAAATCAAGATGATTTTTTAAGTGGCTAAAAGGAATTTAGGTCTTCCTCCGGAGCTGTTGGCAGGTAGTTTTCCAAATTATTGCAGGAAAAATATTGATTTGTTTATCTCTTGAAGGCATATTTATATCTGCAATATCCCTCGGTGTTACCATAGTTTGTCAAACTTCTTACTGCTCCATCTTCTTCGCTCGGACAACGATTAAACCAGCTTTATCAAGCATTGCCGGTGCATGCCTGTCATCTTCATAAAACTTCTTTCATTATTTAATGTGCCATCCAAATAAATAGCTGATACAATTGCCGTTGATGAAGTGCTTCCAACTTTCGTCCCTGATAAAAGAAAAGTCGCAACCTTCGATTTTTTTATATTTTAAATAACAGAGATGCCATTACTTTATTTTTCTTCACTCACATCTGTATTGCTGATGAATGCAAGTTTCTTGCTATCAGGCGACCATGAAGGTGTATTCATGCTGCCTTGTCCACCATAAATGTAAGCAACTACCTTGGTGTCTCCGCCTTCAAAAGGCATTACTCTTATATATACATGTTTGTATGGCGGGTGCATGCCCGGCGGCACTTCATCTTTTAAAAATGATATAAATGCAATCCATTTTCCATCGGGGGAAATATGCGCAAACCAATTATTAAATTCATCATTGGTCACCTGTTCCTGGTCACTGCCATCAGGTTTCATGCGCCAGATTTGCATTGAACCTGAACGAACAGAATTGAAGTAAATATACTTGCCGTCAGGTGTATATTCAGGGCCATCATCCAAACCTTTTGCATCAGTTAATTTAATTTCATCGCCGCCATTTACAGGAACTTTGTATACGTCAAATTCACCGTTTCTTTCACCGCAAAAAACAAGCGATTGCCCATCGGGCGACCAACCATGCAAATACGACGGACCTATTGGTGTTACCTGTTTTGGTGTGCCACCAGTTATAGGAACCGTATAAATAATTGAACCGCCTAATTCTTTTACATTATTACTTAAGCCAAGCATTTTACCATCAAAAGAAATTGCATGGTCGTTATTATTTTTTACAATATTGCCGGTATTAATTGGCGAAGGTTTATTAGTAGCAAGATTGTAATTATACATGATGCCCTTATAATCATTAAAGATTAAACTCTTGCCATCGGTTATCCAGTTTGGCGCCTGGATTGAATAAGGTACTTTGTAAATAATGTTACGTTTGCCTGATGCCACTTCAACAATTTCGAGATTGCTGCCCAGTGTCATTTGCGTTCTGTTATCTGCTTCACCTTTATATGGAATAGTAATATTTACATTACTGAATACACCAGTTTCAACAACATCAGAATTGTGTGAGCCAACAAATAATCCTACATACACTTCATCACCTAAATCAATATCTGTGATTGAATCAACTTGAAAAGGTTCGCCATAAATAGCAGCACGCATAATATATGTGTTGCCTTTTCTTTCAAGCTGAAGAATATTTGCTTTAGTGAGTTTGAATTTATGTTCTTCTGTTTGTGCACCCGCAGTTCTGCGAAATTGCAGTGATGTTAATCCATCGCCATGCTCAACAGCGTTTACATGCGGTGAATTTCCATTTAAACTTTTGCGAATCATCCAGCCAACTTTGCGATGATAGTTAACCCAGCTGCCCAAAAACTCAGCGCGTGTATATAAAATAAAATCGCCTTTCATTTTTTTATATACAAACTGAAATTCATCATGGTCGCCCCAGATATTATAACCGGCGCCTGAAATAACATATTGCTGCGTTTGTGGAATATATGTTGCCGATCCAGGTTTTACATTCGTTCCAACATCAACATGATTATCAAAAATGCCAACTTTATTTTGTGCGTTTGCTATTAATGCAAAACATACAATAAATGTTAAGCTCAGCGGAATTCTAAATTTTAATTTCATTCGGAATGTTTTATGCCTGTTTTAAATATTTAAAAAATCTGAACATGCTGCCTTCATTATCTTCATAATCCAGCAATACATTTTTTGATGAATACAGAAACATAGAAGGATATCTTATTGGTTTAAATTTTTCAAGAAATTCATTCTTTGTGTCAACAAGCAGCGTCACATTTTTTTTGTTTTTTAATGATGGTGCGTATTTATCCATGAATGCAGTAATTACTTTTGGGTCATCAGCGCTTATTAAATAAACTGCTGCGTTTGCGTACTGCTTAAAATTTTTGTTGAGATTGCTCATCGCCTGCTGGCAATGTTCGCATGAAGGATCAAAAAAGAAGAAGAACAACATTTTTCCTGTTGGTAAATCTTTATTGGTGAAAGTTATTTTATCAAATCGGTAAAAATTAAATGTGGGAACAGTTTGCGCCGGTGCCTGCGCCTGTATATTGATTGAAAAAAATAATGACAGCAGGCCTATGTTCATCAATCGTTTCATTAAAGCCAATATAAAATTTTGCAATAATTTTTTAGTGAGTTTTTAAAATGTTACTGCTCCGGGAACGGTCTGACGGCTGAGAGCCGTCAGACCGCCGCTATTTCCATCGATCAGCAAAGTATTATTGTTTTACTGATGATAAATCCCAAATCTTAAGATTATCAATTGTTGCATTTCCGTTTGATGAATAAGCAGCAATATTATCTGCACCTTCATCAGGATAGATATAAGTAGTTAATGCTGCTTCACCATTATTTGCAAACACTTCAAGTGAAGATTTATCCAATAATATTTCAAGCTGAATTTTATCAGAAGCATCACTTAAATCAATCGTTCTTTTTAAAGCTTTTTCATTCAGCTTGCCGCCGGAATTTGTTCTGTCAACAAACAGTTGATGCGTTGATACATCATAACCAATAACTATTTCATTAATTACTTTACCATTGACATCTTTCTTTTGCGCTATTTTAAAACCCGCAGTGGCATTGGGTTGCAGCGTAAGTTCAGCCTTAATCCAATAAGCATTGCCTTTTATTTTGTTCTTGCTTACATCTGTTTCAGCATTATTAAGGGCAATGTTTTTTAGTTCAGTTATTTTATTATTTGAAAGTTTGTTCAATTCATTTTCAACAACAGATGATGGCTTTTGTATCAATCTTATTCCATCTTTTGTTTGCCTTAAACTTAAATCTCTTGCAACAGACATTTGCCCGCGCCACGGGTATGTTGGCTGCGGGTTTGGAATCATCCAGCCAATATAAGTTTTTTGATTGCCAGGCAAATTATTCCATGGAATAGCAGCATAATAAGTATCGCCATAATCCAGCGTTAATATTTTAGAAGAATCATTATCATTCTTAAATTCTTTGCCATCAAAATCGCCTACAAAATATTGTTCAAACACACCGCGTTCGCCGCCTGCAGCAGATGTAACGAGCACCCATTTTTTTTCGCTGGTTCCTTCAACAGGCAACTGAATTAAAAAAGGGCATTCCCAATAAGCGCCCGTATAACCTTGCGGACCAAACTCGCTTAATAAAGTCCAGTCTTTCAAATTAGGTGAACTGTAAAACCTTGCTTTATGTTCAGCAGGCAATACAACTGTCATCAGCCAAAACTTTCCAGGCTCATACCAAAAAACATTGGGATCTCTAAAGTCGTGTTTGTTTAAATCAATAACCGGATTTTTATCGTAGTTGATAAACGTCATTCCGCCATCATTGCTGTAAGCAACAAACTGAGATTCTTTGCGAATGTGTGGCTGATGACCTGTATAAATTGCAACGATGCAATCGTTTGTTTTGCACCAGCCGCTGGTATTGTTTTTATCAAGCACAGCGCTGCCTGAAAATATCCAGGTTGTATCATCGCCTTTTATCGATTCAGGAATGGCGATGGGTAAATGTTTCCAGTGAACAAGGTCTGTGCTGGTGGCGTGTCCCCAGCTCATGTGCCCCCAATGATTTTCGAACGGGTTTTGCTGATTGTATAAATGATAGGTACCCTTTACATACAGCAATCCATTAGGATCATTCGTCCAGTTTTTTGCAGGCGTGAAATGATATAGAGGTCTCCACTGCGATGTTGACGTTGTATCATCCTGCGCAAATAAAATTGCGGATAACAAAAAACAAAATGAACAAAGCAATAATCGTTTCATAATATTATTTTATCTGGTTAATATTTCATGTGCATCATCAAATCCATACCAATATGTTGTAGCGGCAGCGTCAATTGTACCTCCATCCCAGCTTAACATTTCCATATCAAAAGCAAATGATTTTTTAAATGGAATTGCATCTAAAATTCTTGTTCGTGTAAAAGTGTTATAACCTTTTGATGATGGATTATCAGCACGTGGCGCATTTGCAAATGGTGTTTGGTATAACACTACCGGCGCCCATGATGTGTTATAATAATCTTCAAGACCGGTCCCAAATTCTGAAGGAAATTTTTCATTATCAACATACGCTTTCGCATCACCTTCGCCATACCAGGAATTCATGTGATTGTTCACGCACAAAGTATTGCCGAGATAAATACCTTTGCCTTTAATGGTAACGAAGTTCCAGTCAATGGGTGCGGATGAATCTTCTTTAGCCACTTTGGTAACATCATAATCCCATTTTGCATCTTTTATATTTTCTTCATACTTGTATGAAGCATGAAAGTACATAGTATTGTTATCCCATTGAAAGCTGCTTACCGTTGCTGCAGCATTTACATCAACATTAAAATCAATTTTATTAATGAAAGAAATCTTTGCGGATTTTTCATACGGCATCACCCAGCGACTTACAAGATTTCCGCTATCATCCAAATCCCTGTACCAGCTTTTAATTTTCCTGCCGCCATAACCACTGCCGATAAAATCGCCGAGCGGGCACATCACTGTTTGATGACCATCAAACTCTATTTTTAAGAATACTCCACGCCACATTTTTTCCGCATCATCTTTATTGGCTGTCTTCAATTTTGCTGTTAATACACGAACAGCATTTGAACCTTCCGGTAATATAATTGCAGCTTCTTTACCTGCGCTTACTGTTTGATTGATTTGTATTTTCTTACCTGGTGCAACAACAGGATTCCAAAGCAAAGTTTCCGCTTTATCGATATCAGTTTTGTACTTCGTGAGATGATTCAAATTGAATGTTTCCACTTTTGTATCTGCTGAATATGTTCTGTAATTGACCTGGTAATAATGCGAAGTTTTACTGGCGGATGTATCTGTATATTCCCACGTTACTTTACAATGTTTTTGATACAGCAACGGAAGGTATAAAGTATTGCCGCCTTTGCCTTCGGGTTCATAACTGCTGTGCGGATTTAATAAAGCCCGCCCCAACTTAAAACCTCTTAATAAATCAAAACCGGGTATTTCAACTGAAGCTCTTGCTTCATTATCAAAATAAAAACGCAACATGCCGGGCTTTACAACGGTTGTTAACCAAAAACGGACAATAGCACCAGGACCATCTGCATCCATCATTACATATTCAGTATGCCCGTCCTTTTTTTCTTCCCGGATAAACTGGTTGTAATCTGTATTGGCAAACCATCCCGGTTTATCCGGAGAAACAGATCTCCTGTCGTAACTGCTTGCCTGTTTAAGCCTGTACGATGGTGAAGTAAATTTTGTTATGGCATCAAAATCTGTCATGCTTTTTAATAATACGGGAAGTGTTATAATCGGTTGAGAAAAACTTTGAAAACAAATAAACAGTAACAATGTTGCCGTAACAATCGCCATATTTTTTTTCATCATCATTATTCAGCGCCAGATTTAGTTTAACTTTTAAAAGAAACAATATTAATTAATTTTAAGGGAGGTAGAAACCTCCCTTCCCATGCATAATAGTTACTGCTTGTATTAAAAAATCAATAACCATGGTTTTGCTTATATAAGCCATTTGTAAATGTGATCTGCTCCTGCGGTATCGGGAAATATTCATGCGTACCATGTGTAAAGTGAGCACTGCTTAAAAACGGATGCCGCGTTTTTTCAATAGCAAAATAATTATTGAGCGTTGGTTCCGCAATGCCCCATCGCACCAGATCAAAGAAACGGTAACCTTCCATAGCAAACTCCATTCTTCTCTCCCATTGTAATGCTGTAAATGCGGTGTTCTTATCCCATACAGGAATATTAACGCCAGGTTTATAAACATCAATTTTATAGTTGGAAGGATAAGTGCCATCTGTTTTTTTAACCAAAGGACTTATTTGCGCGGCTCTTCCTCTTACCTGGTTAATTAAAGGCAATGCTGCAGCCGGGTTGTTCAATTGTATTTCAGCTTCAGCCTTCATCAGCAAAACATCATCATATCGTATCACATCCATATTAACTGAAGTGCCATAAAAAGGCCCGAGTTTTTTAAAGCATGGGCATGAAGCCAGCTGCAGTTCTTTCATAGTTCCAAAACCGCCATACACACCTGCCAGCCTTTCCCAGCTATGATCGTAAGGTATAGCTGCATCATACTTGAACGGGTGGCCCTGTATGCCGATGGTATGATCAATACGCGGATCAACTGTTACACCATTAGCCCTAAGGTCTGCATCAGTTAATACTTTACCATTAAACGTGGTGAACTCAGGCAGGCCATTGGCATCTGTTTGAAAAGCATTTACCATATTCTGGGAAGGAACATGAAAAGCGCAGCATCCATACTGCGGTGCTCCAGCAAAATAATTCAGGCTGGTGCTCATGCTTAACCTGCCGCCTATCTGTGTTCCGTCATTAATAGAATATTGAATGGCGAAAATTGATTCCGGGCCATTTTCATAACCGTATAAAAAATTATAGGCAAAATCATCATTCAGTTTATATAAACCTGAATTGATTACATCATCTGTAAGATTAACCACATCCTGCAGCTTATCTGCATCAATACTTGTTACCGTATAATTATCATCCTGTTTATAAGCCTCATACAATCTTACTTTGGCAAGATAGGCTTCAGCAGCATACTTGGTAGCTCTGCCCGGCTCGCCCGTTTGCGTTTCCGGAAGATCATTTATTGCCACCTGAAAATCACCGGCGATCTTTTCCCACAAAGAGTCATTAGGCATGGTATTGGAAACTTTCAGTATATCATCTTCTGATACAGTTTCATCGAAATACGGTACGTTTCTGAATAAAATCTTCAATAAAAAAAACATGTGCCCGCGCAAAAAATGCATTTCGCCAATGCGTGTTGTTTTCTTGGGAAAATCTGCATCTGGAATATCATTTAATGCTCTTAATGCAGCATTGATTCTTGATATAGCACCATAAATTCTTATCCATGCTTCAGTGAAACCGTTATCTCCTGCCCCGTTATTATCTGCATTAAGAAGGTAAAATTGTTCGTACTTATCAAGCTGCTGCTGGTCGCCAATATCACCGCCGCCTTTGTATGCATCGTCTGAACGGATGCTTCCCCATTGCCACATACTTGTAATGGATGCATCCCAGAAATCATTAGCAATACCTGCATAAGCTGCGGTGCAAAGGCCATCCACAGCTTCAGGTGATGTAAGGTCTGATGCAGCCAGTGCACCCTGCGGTTTATAATCAAGATATTTTTTGCAGCTCATAGAAAATATAACAGCTGCAGCCATCATTATTTTTATTCCACGATATTTCATACGATCATTTTTTAATGAATTAAAAATTTGCATTGATGCCAACTGAATATGCTGTTGGTACCGGCCATGTATTAAAATCTGTTCTTTCAGGGTCTTTAGCCGAAAACTCTTTCGACTTTAAAGCAAACAGGTTTTGACCGGCCAGGTAAATTCTTAATCCTGTCATCTTTATGCTGTTGGCAATATGCTGCGGCAGGTTATAGCCAATCTGAAGGTTGCGCAGCTTGAAATAAGAAGCGTTTACAAAATAGAAATTGGATGTTCTGTCTTCGCCATTATTATTCAGTAAGCTTAAAGCCGGAATGGAAGAACCTGTATTTTGCGGCGTCCACGCATCTAAGGTGCCCGGCCCGAAATTGCTTCTTGCATTCACAAAATCATTAAGGAATTTGGTGGGATCAAAGCCGGTTTTGCCTGCAACGCCTGAACCAAAAACAGTGAGGTTAAAGTTTTTATAGCTAAGATCTATACGTATGCCGTATTCCACCTTTGGCAATGTTGTTCCCAGCCATGTTTGGTCGGCCGCATCAATTTTGCCATCAGGCCCGGTAAGATTGCCATTGGCATCATAGCCTGCAATATCTTTATACTGAAGGCGCCCCGCTCCTTGCAGCGAACCATACGAAACGCCCGGCTGTGTCGGTGCCTTTTGTGCTTCTTCTGAACTTTGAAAAATACCCACTGTTTCATAACCAAAAATGGAAAAGCGGGAATGGCCAACAATAGAATGAGTAGCATCGCCGGGGTACGCCGCACGAACATCGTCCGGTATGCTGGTAACCTTATCCTGCCAGTGGGCTGCGTTTGCCGTAACAGAATAGGTGAGGCCGAAATTGGTTGTATGATTATAGCCCAGTACTGCTTCCCAGCCTTTGTTGGTTACATTGGCCCCGTTTAAAAACTGTTGTTGCCCTTCGCCCAAAACAGCGGCTACCGGTGGCTGAATAAGAATATCACTTGTTTTTCTTATGAAGTAATCAAATGAACCTGTGATGCTTTCATTTAAGAATCCAAAGTCAAGACCTATATTGGTTTCAGTAGTTGATTCCCATTTCAGGTCAGGATTGCCACGTTGTGTCTGCACAAATCCTGATGGCAACTGGCCCGTGTTGATGCCATATAAATCATAGGCTGTTCCTGTATTCAGCCATTGCGCCCAGGCAGGGCTTGATGTGCCGTAATTAGCCTTCAATAAAGTATAAGCTGCGAGGTTGTCGAGGCTTTCCTGGTTACCTACAGTTCCAATACCTGCCCGCAGCTTTAAGTTGGAAACGTTTTTTACATTCTGAAAGAATTTTTCATTATTGATTCTCCATCCCAATGTAAAGGCCGGGAAAACACCATAAGGATTGTTTGTTCCGAAACGCGAAGAGCCGTCTCTTCTTACTGTTACGGAAGCGAGATACCTGTCGGCATATCCATAAAATATTTTGCCAAACTGAGATAGCAAGCGGTAACCTGTTGCAGAACCATTATCCGTTTGCGAACCGGAACCTGCACCCAGCTGAAGATAATCTTCGTCCTGCAAAGCAAAGTTGGTACTCATTGCGCCGAAGGTTGAGAAATCATTGCGAATAGCTTCCGTGCCGGCAAGAATGTTGATGCGATGTTCTTTAAGCTGTAAATTATAGTTTAAGGTATTCGTCCAGGTAAAAGTAAAGTCCTTGGATTCCTGCAGGGAAAGACTGTTGAACGACCTTACCGGCCCTTCATCGCCAATCAACGCTGCGTTTTTATTTTTCAGGTCAGAATAATCAAATCCTAAACTGGTATGATATACAAGGTTTTTGATTATTTCTAAATCCATATATATGTTTCCAATAAGCAGCAATTGATTATTGGTATTGAAACGGTTTAAATACTGTACATCCACAGGATTATTCCTGTCTGTATAACCTGCACCGCGCGGGCCGCCATAAGTGCCATCAGTTTTATAAACCGGGATAGTGGGCGCAAGCGACAGGGCAAGACCAGGTGAAGGAGCGCCGCCCACATCATTGGCAGAATTAATTTGTGATGTTCTTGCCAGTTGCAGATTTTCGCCAAACTTCAGCCTGTCGTTAAATGCGGAAGCGTGGCTGTTTATTCTAACATTGTAGCGCTGATATTTGGTAAAAACAACCAGGCCATTATTATCGTAATATCCAAGATCGGTAAGGAAACCATTTTTCGCATTGCCGCCGGATATGGTGAGATTGGTAGAAGTAATAGTTGCTTTTTTAAACAAAGCGTCCTGCCAATTAGTATTGCCGGCCGGTTCAAGGCTGTCTGTATGAGAAAACGGCCCGTTGTAGGGATCGAAATTAGGGCTTCCTGTACCGGTTGCCCCAACAAAAGGTGCAATGATTACTTTATTTAAAACAGGATTGTTATAATCTCCGTTCCAGTCAAATTTATATATCTGGCTTACCAGGCTATTTGGGTCTGTTCCATCGTTTATCGCGGCACGCCACAATGCTTCGCCTCTCTGCTCAGAATTTAAAACATTTTCCTGCCAGGGCTTTTCAGTCTGAAACGTTAAGCTGGAATTAAGTTGAATATGAACTTTATCGCCACTGCCACCGTTTTTAGTGGTTACAATGATAACGCCATTGGAAGCTCTTGAGCCATAAATAGAAGATGCGGATGCATCTTTCAAAACCTGTATGGAAGCAATGGATGATGTATTCAGATTGGCGAAATCTTCATACCGCGTGGTTGGCACACCGTCAATAATATACAATGGATTAGTGTTGCCCAATGTATTGACCCCACGTATTAAAATTCTCGGAGCGCCGCCATTGGCGCCTGTTGGCGAGCCATCAGGCTGCACATATAAACCGGGCACCTGCCCCTGCAAAGCAAGCATCGGGCTTGATACAGGTGCGTTTTTAACACTGGCAAGATTAACTACAGACACAGCGCCGGTAAGATCAACCTTTCTTTCAGACTTATATCCTGTTACAACAATCTGTTCAAGATCTGTCGCGGCTTCAGTCATTGCAAGTTCCATAACAGTATTTTCGTTTGGTACGGTTGCCGTTAAAGTGTTCATACCAACATAAGAAAGCTTAATGGTTTCCCCTGCAGCCGCAGAAATCGTAAAGTTACCGGCAGCATCTGTAACAACGGTCTGGCTTTTACCGGCAACAGTTACACCCGCTAAAGGCTCTTTGGTTGCTTGATTTATAACCCGCCCCGTCATTTTCCTTTGTTGTGCAAAGCAGGCTGTAACTATCAGCATTGATATCAGCGTTAACAATCTTCTCATAGAGATTTTATTTATAATTAAAAAATGGAGGTCTTAAATACAGGTACAGTTTTTAAGAAGTAATGTTTTGATTAGCCGGCGGAGCTTTGTTAATAACGGTTAATTTATTCACAGAAAAATTATGCAATGACAAGCCCGCATTTTTATTGTTGAAGTGTAGCATAGTGTTATTTGAATTTTGTTTTGAAGAATCAATTTGATTAGTGAAGAATAAGCGCTCTCTCAATCTGCTCCAATGATTTTCCTTTTGTTTCAGGCATTATTTTCAACACAAACAATAATTGCAAAACCATCATGATGCTGAAGAAAAGAAAAGTATTACCGCCTCCTAATTTTTCTGACAATACAGGAAACAGAAAAGTGATAACAGCGGCCATTAACCAATGTGTAAAGCTGCCTAACGTTTGCCCTTTTGCGCGTATATTATTGGGGAATATTTCTGAAATAAAAACCCATATAACAGCACCTTGCGAGAACGCAAAAAATGCGATATAGATCATTAGATAAACAATAATGCCGAAGCCGGAAAAATCCTGTGCATAGAACGTTTTGGAAACAAGGCCAAGCGTTCCTATTAAACCAACGGAGCCAATGATCATTAAAGTGCGCCTTCCTATTTTATCAATAAAATTGATGGCAATGAGCGTGAAGAGAAAATTAATTAAACCGATGCCCGTTGTTGACAACAATGAAGATTGCCTGCCCAAACCAGCCATTTCGAAAATGCGCGGCGCATAATAAATAATTGCATTAATACCTGAAACTTGATTAAAAATGGCAAAGCAAACAGCAAGAAAAACAGGCAGTTTATTTTTTCTTGAAAACAACATATCGCCTGCATCAATCTCATGTTCTTCTTTATTGTTTGCGATTATTTCCCGGATATCATTTTCATAATTGCCAGGATCAATAATTTTAAGAATGGATGCAGCTTTATCAGGTTGTTTGTTTAGTATTAACCAGCGTGGTGTTTCAGGAACAAATCGTAACAGTATTAAAAAAATAAGAGACGGTATAGCCTGGATGCCGAGCATTACACGCCATGAATAATCATTGTTAAATACAATACCAATTACATAATTAGACAGGTAAGAAACAAGAATGCCAAAAACAACATTGAACTGGAACATCATTACCAGCCTGCCCCTGTATGCAGCCGGTGATATTTCGGAAATATAAACAGGCGCTGTTACTGATGAGGCACCCACACCTAAACCACCAATCAGCCTGAACAGAAGAAAACTATACCAGTTAGTTGAAAAACATGTGCCAACAGAAGCAATTAAATAAGCAACAGCAATTAGTATTAATGTTTTCTTTCTGCCTAATTTATCAGCAGGCATGCTGCCGGTTAAAGCGCCTATAATAGTTCCGATCAGGGCAATGGAAATGGTTAAACCGTGTTCAACAGAATTGAGGCTCCAGTATTGCTGAATAGATTCTTCAGCTCCGGAAATTACAGCAGTATCAAATCCAAAAAGAAATCCTCCAAGCGCTACAACAATACTCCAAAGCAGTACTTTTTTCTTGTTCATGACAAAGCAATGTTTTTTAAGCAAACGAGTAAATGGAAACTAAATGTAAAGACGGTCGCAGCCCAATTGTTCTGATATAGTATCAAAAGCTTTTAAAAAAATTTAAGGAGACAAATCGTTGATTATCAAAATATATTATATCAATATAAAGAATTGCATTTTCGATTTTGTAACATGCTCTTTTAAAATAGTAACATGTTTTTTAACCTGCAAGACGACTATAAGTTTTTCAAAAAAATTATTACATGAATAAATGCCGGCAAGACGCTTTTATTTCATAAAACAGCATATCTTAGAAGAGTTATAACGATTAATTGCTAATGCAAAATTGCTACCGGTTGCTGCATGTGGGCATTTGTTTAATGTTACGGTTTACTATAGCTGCTATTATTTTTTCTTTCATTATTTTAATATCCTCCTGTAATGAAAACGAAAATAAAAAGCAGTATATCGTTGGCTTTTCACAATGCACTATGGTAAACAAATGGCGTCAAACCATGCTGGATGAAATGAAGCGTGAACTGGCATTTCATCCTGAAGTAAAATTTGTATTTAGAGATGCCAACGGCAACACACAAAAGCAAACTGAACAGATACAAGAGCTGATCAATGAAAAAATAGATTTGTTGATTGTTTCACCGCAGGAAGCTGCACCAGTTACACCCATTGTTGAAACAGCTTACAATAAAGGCATTAAAGTAATTATAGTTGACAGAAGAACCTCATCACAAAAATACACTGCTTACGTTGGCGGCAGCAATTATGAAGTGGGATCAACCGCTGCCTCATTTGCCAATTCCATTTTAAAAGGCAAAGGCAACGTTCTTGAAGTATCAGATATTCCAGGCTCTTCTGCAGATATAGACAGGCATAACGGGTTCTTTACTTCGCTTCAGCAATACCCGGGCATAAAATATATTTCAAAAATTTATGAAGAAGGCGATGAACATCCATCCAATAAAAACTCAACCGGTTTTTTAAAAAACAATCCTGACATACAATTAATATTTACACAGAACGACCGACTGGCGCTGGCTGTTTATAATGCCTGCAAAAACCTCGGCATTGAAAATAAAACCAAGATCATTGGTGTTGATGGATTGCCCGGCAAAAACGGTGGCATAGACCTGGTTGAAAAAGGAATGCTGAAGGCAACTATACTTTATCCTACAGGCGGCAAAGAAGCAATACAAACTGCTGTAAAAATATTATACAACAATACTTATAAAAAAGAAACCCTGCTTACAACAACTGTTATTGATTCCACGAATGTGCGGGTAATGCGCCTGCAGGATGAAAAATTATCTGCCCTGCAAAATGATATTGAAAGAGGCCAGCAGAAAATTAAAGAACAGGAAATTATTACCAACAATCAGTCTAATATAATTTTCGCGATTTCCGTGTCACTGGCACTGGCGCTCATCTTTGGTTTTGTTTTGCTGTATTACCTGCGTGAGAATAAAAAAATTACAGCAAGGCTTGCTTTAAAAAATGAAGAAATTCTGAAACAAAGTGAACAGCTTATTGAACTTGGTAAGAAAGCCAATGCAGCCAATGAGGCAAAGATCCAGTTCTTCACAAAAATGTCGCATGAATTAAGAACGCCGCTTACATTAATACTTGGCCCGGTTGAAGACCTCATGGAAAATGAGAAAGTAAACCGTGTTGCAGCACAAAGTTTATCATTGATTCAAAAGAATACATTAAGACTTTTAAAGCTCATTAACCAGTTGATGGATTTCAGGAAAATTGAAATTGATAAACTGAAAATAAATGTTGCGGAAAACGATATTGTTTCTTTTTTAAACCAGATAATAGAAGCATATAAAAATATTGCCCGCAAAAGAAATATTGACCTGCGGTTCTTTACCAGCCAGTACTTTTTAAATGTGTGGTTTGATGAAACCATGCTCGACAAAGTGCTGTTCAACCTGCTTTCCAACGCATTTAAGTTCACCAACGATAATGGTTATATACACATCTTTCTTGAAAAAAATGAAGCAGCAAAAAATATAAAGATTATTATTGAAGATAATGGTGTTGGCATGAGCGAAGTTGCTGTTGAACATGCCTTCGAACTGTTTTACCAGGGTGAACATGAAAATTACCGCGGCACAGGTTTAGGCCTTGCTTTATCGAAAGAACTTATACAATTGCATAACGGAACCATTTGTGTTAAGAGTGCAAAATGGAAAGGCACAAAATTCACTATCACTATCCCTATTGAAAATACAGCACTTAATAAACAGGACTATACAAGAAAAGAAATTTCTGAAACTGTTTTATATGATGACAGTAAAGTTTATACTTCAGAATTATTACCTGATGAAACTTTTCAGAATGAATTAACGAGCCCTTCTTTCGAACATTCAATATTAATTGTTGAAGACAATAACGACCTGAGAAGATTTTTAAAATCCCGTTTAAGTTATACTTACGAAATAATAGAAGCGGAAAACGGAATTGATGCAATTGATAAAGCGCTCGATATTGTACCTGATCTTATTATCTGCGATATTATGCTGCCGGGCAAAGATGGATTTGAAATAACGCATATTCTTAAAACAGATATAAGAACATCGCACATACCCATTATACATTTAACTGCAAAAACATCGCTTCAATCGCAAATTGAAGGCATGAAAGAACTGGCAGATTCTTACATAACCAAACCTTTCAACTTTAAACTTTTCGAACAAAATATTAAAAGCCTGCTGGCAAACCGCACTATATTAAAAGAACATTTTTCCGGTGAAATTTCTTCAGAATTAAAAACCCGTTCTACCAACAAAACAGACAGAAAGTTTCTTCACGAATTCAATGCTTTGATTGAAAGTAATATTGCTAACGAAAAGTTTAGCATAGATGATATTTGCAGAACAATAGGTTTATCTAAAATGCAGTTATATCGTAAAGTAAAAGCGCTGCTTAACTGTAACGTAAACGAATATATTTTGAACAAACGTTTGCAAAAATCAAAGTTTATGTTGCAAAATGAAGAACTATCTATTTCAGAAATTGCTTATAAAGTAGGTTTTTCTTCTCCGGCTTATTTTTCTACTGTGTTTAAATCAAAGTTTAATTTAACGCCAAGCGAATACAAAGAGAATAGGAATACAAATAACATAAGATAACAGTATCGTTGCTATAGACTTTTGAATTTCTTCAAATCTGTAAAATGGCAAAAAACCAATCCCTTAAATTTTTTAATTCTCTCTTTCAAATTAAGAATACCTTGAACAAATGCCCTTATTAATAAAAAAGTTATTTCAATTTCTTTTCTCATTTGTTTCTGATGACCTATCCTTTTAATAAATCATTTATAAAACAAAAAATACTTATGGTTTATTTTCACTTAGCATCGGTATTGAATGTTTTAAGTTCTGGTAACTTAGTTTACTTTTATCAATACCTCCTTTTATCTCGCAATCCACTGAAGATCGAATCCAGGCGTTTTTTCTTAGCAAGTGATATTGAAGGATTGCTAGCGAAGAATAGATTGATAAGTAATGATTGAACTACTAAAATTTAGGAAACAGATACATTCAAAAGCAGGAGATTTTCTTTTGCTTTTGAATGTATTACAAAGCATCAATAGCAATATTTTGTTCCCGATTTTTCCTTTATTTTGCAAGTAATAGCCTGTAAGGGTTAGGTGAAGTAAGTTCTTTTATAGTGCAGTAAAATTTTTCTTCTTTTTCCCAAATTCAATAGGGAAAAATTGAGTATCCCCTTTGTATTTTCTTTCTATTAAGTAACTCTTTATCAATAGTACTTACATTCTGTATCGGAAAGTAATCGGTCTATCTCAGCTAATTATTATTTAAATGAGCGCCGGAATGATGGGGCAGTACCGGGCTCCAATAAAGCATGTTTAAACATCTTTATATCACATTATGTAGTTTGTAGTATTTACTTTAAACCAAATGGAATAAGCGCCTGTTTCCATATATTAATGGCGCCCGCCATTTCTTTTTCATTTAAAGAGCAATAACCTATGCGTATAAAATTATCTGGCCTGGAAGTATTGGGTTGAAAAAAATAATTTTGCCCATCACTGATTTTTAATCCCAGCTTTCCTGCATTTTCGGCAACGGCCATGGCACTAATATTCTTTCTGTAGGTTGCCCAGATCGCCAGTCCACCGCCTGGCCGGTCAAACGTTAAATATGTCCCAAGCTCTTTCCGTAGCAAGCGGCAAGTATTTTCCAATCGCTCCTGATAAACCTTGTATGATTTTTTCATGTGCCGGGAAATATCACCTGTACCTAAAAGTTCAGCGATTGCTTCTTCCAGCAACTGTTCTCCCTGGCGGTCTATTAATTTACGAATGGCCGCAGCTTCGTTTATTACTATTTCCGGAGCCACCATGAACCCGATCCGGATGCCGGGTGCGATACTTTTGCAAAAGGAACCAACATAAATAATATGCCCGCCGGAATCCAGGCTTGACAGCGGTAAAAGCGGATCGCTTGTAAAGTGATAATCAAAATCATAATCGTCTTCAAGCAGCGCAAACCTGTATTTACGGGCCAGGCTCATAAGCCGCATACGCCGTTCCGCACTGAGAGTAACGGTGGTGGGCCGGTGATGATGTGGAATAATATAGACCAACTTTGGCGCTCTTTTTTTACACAACTGTTCAATGCGGTCTATATCCATTCCTTCTTTATCTACCGGGATAAATACAAGGTTAGCACCTGCCAGCTTAAAGGCTTCGTTGGCATCGAGATAGCCTGGTTCGGGTACAAATACTGTATCGCCCTGGCGAATCAGCAGTTGTGCACTTAAATAGATAGCCATCTGTGTTCCTTTAGTGATCAGTATTTCTTTTTCCGTAATCTGCATTCCCCTTGTCCTGTTTAAAAACTTAGCCAGCTCAACCCTGAGACGATGGGAACCATGCTCCGGGCCATACATAAGAAATTGATTTACTAAACGGCCTTTTCCAAACCTCCTGTATTCCCGCACCATCTCCTCAACGGGTGCAATCCTGGGATCAGGAAAGCCATCATCAATTTTATACATAGGCGCCGGAATTGCCGGTCCATCGATGTCTATAGACAAACCTGCTCCCGTTGCTATAACTGAAGTCCGCTTTACCAGCGAGTAGGCGGGTTGCCGGCTACGTACCAGCTTTTTATTATTTTCTTTAACTACACCGGCCGAAGTATGCGGAAGGCTGCCTGAAACGTAAACGCCGCTTCTTTCCCTCGTTTCCACCCAGCCCTGCGCATTCAGTTCTTCGTATGTTGCCACAACTGTTTTACGGTTCAGTTTCAGGCTTTTCGCCAGCTCACGTGAAGATGGAAGGGCTTGTCCCGGCCTCAAAATGCCACGACAAATCAACCGGATAATTTCGGATTCAAGTTGCAGGTATAACGGGCTGTGCCCATCGCCCTTTTTAAATGATATTTTAAAAAAATTTTCAATCATAATTGGACCCCTGTATATTTTAAAACTGGCCCATTAAGGTAACCAAATTAAAATTTAATTTTATAGTCCGGTTTAGAAAAATCATTGTTAGTATTAAATATTGTAAATTATGCTGAGAACCAAATTCACAACATTAGCATACAGCAACATCACCTCACCAGGTGAATTTTTGCTGTTGAATAAAAAAGGAGGCGTACTATGAAAGCGGTCATTGTAACTGACGAGACTGCAGGAATAGCCGGAATGAAACTCGCAGAGCGGCCTGAACCTCAGGCAGCTATAAACGATGTCATCGTTCAGGTTTATGCCTCGAGTATTACAGGAGATGAATTGTCGTGGCCTTCAACCTGGGTTGATCGCGCCGGTCACGACCGGACGCCGTCAATTCCGGGGCACGAACTGGCAGGAGTGGTCACCGCACTTGGCTATGGCACCACGGGACTGTCGGTGGGCCAACGGGTGTTTGGCCTTACAGACTGGTACCGCAATGGTACCCTGGCAGAATATGTAGCCGTTGAGGCGCGCAACCTTGCACTGCTCCCCGATGACGTTGACTTCACGGTTGGCGCAGCGCTCGTGATGCCGGGCCTGACCGCCTGGCAGGGTTTGTTCGATCATGGCCACCTCCAGGCGGGACAGACCGTTCTCGTGCATGGTGCTGCCGGCATCGTTGGCTCTATGGCAGTCCAGCTTGCACGTGAAGCGGGAGCCCGCGTTATCGGAACCGGGCGCGCTGCCCATCGTCAGACGGTGCTTGGCTTCGGTGCGCAGGAATTTGTTGACCTCGATAACGATAGCCTGGAGAATGTTGAAAAGGTTGACCTGGTTTTTGACGTTTTAGGTGGTGCCATTGCTAATAAATCTGCAGGCCTTATCCGCTCCGGAGGAATATTGGTAACCGTCGCAGGGCCGATTGATGCCGTTCCTGCCAACGGATCAACAATCGACTTTGTTGTAGAAGCAATTCCTTCCCAATTGAGTGAAATTGTACAGCGGTTGCGTAAGGGAAGCCTGAAAGCGAATATCGGCAGCATATCTTCTCTTGACGATGCCATTGCCACCTTTAGCTCGCCCAACCGGGCCAGCGGAAAGAAGATCATTCGCGTTCGCTCTTAAAAGCAGCTACAGGAAGAAATATTCCCGGTCAATAATCAATACTCTTTCCAAGAAGAATTAAGAATAATGGAGTATGTATCTTCACGTTTGATAGACATACTCCATTTCCTTTCTCTGCGATGGCATAGATTTCTCAATTGATAATAATGTTACAACGCATCCTTGTACTTAACCGCATCATCAATTATGAGTATCCAATCGTTACCATAACCGGTTGACGGTGCAGTAAATTGTTGTGTGCCTTTATTTTTAAACATCCCTATATCTGTGGTATTTCCGTTGCGCGGGTCATACCAGCGTGCATGCAACGTTTCACCTTTAATTTTATTTAAATGAACAGTAAAGGGCTTGCCTGCGGCTGTATAGATAAATGCATAATCTTCACCCCGCGTTGCCTGTATGCGTTCTGCTGGTGTATAATCATTTTCTAATATCAATGATTGATCGGGAACTCTTTCAAGCATAGGATGCGATTCCATAAGCTTTCTTACATATTGCATTTGGCCTGCGCCAGGCAAATCCAGTGCTTCATACCAATACATGTGCGGGCCGTTCACCGGTGCATGCCTGGATGAATACATCTGCCATACATCGTGGCAGCCATACGTATGCCCAAATGCGCCTGCAAAAAGATCGAGATACGCATATTTCCTGATGTCGTAAGCACTGCTTATGCCAAGGTCTTTTGCATTAAAACAAACAGGGTGATCTTCATAGATCGGCTCTGCATCTATTACCGGCTTTATTGGTGTAAGATTATAGGCAAGCTGGATTTTATTATAAACAGGCGCATCCCTGCAATGGCCATTTTGAAACATATTAAAAGCCAGCCAGCTTTCATGATGAAACCATGTGGCCGAGCCGGAATCACACGGCTGCGGATGAAAACTGATGACCGCATTATTATCTGTTGCTTCCATTATGCCTTTTCCCATAGCATTCCAGATGGCAACATCCTTGGCATTCCGGGGCAAACGGTCGCCGCCTAAAACCCAAATAATATTCGTTTTATTTTTATAACGCCCGCCTATCCATTTGCCATAAACTTCTGCATTACTTATGTTGAAAATTTCAGGGCCTGCTCCCCAGCGATCTTTAAAAACTTTATCGCCCCAGGTAGGCAGCATCGCTATATTCATGTTGTAATCGTCTGCCTTGTCAACCACATAATCAACAAACTTAAAGTAAGCTTCATTAGGCCTGGCGGGATCATTATTGATCAAGGGCTTATCGCCATTTGCATTAGGCGAATCCAGACCGTTCAATTCAGCAAGCACGACTGCCTGCACAATGGTGAAACCTTGTTCCGAGCGCTTCTTAAAATATTTTTCAACATCTTCTTTATTCAACCGCTGAAACAGTTCCCAGCCCGTATCGCCAAGCCAAAAAAAAGGTTTTCCATTTTTTAATAAATAACGCTGGTTATCACTAACGCTGAATTGTGAAAAAACGGGAGCGGTAATGATCACTACTACTAAACATAAAAACAATTTTCGCATGTACATTTATTTATGTTGAACCAGATAGTTTAAACACTGCATCAACCCGGCTATTATTGTTTTCTGCACAGGTTAATGTTTTGCTGCTGCCGGTGCCAGCATTATTAACCGTACATGAAACTGCAACAATTTCATTTGCTGATTCAATATCAAATAGCCCTCATATCAACTCTAATATAAATTTACAATATTGAAAATTCCTTCGCCAAATTGTCTTTTCATTTCACGAGAGTATTTGTTTCACGAGAGTATTTGAAAACACATTGACAAAACGCCAAAAAATACAGTATGAAATTTATGGTAGCTGCCGGTCACTGCATGCTCATCTTCGGAGTAGCTATTCAAAAAACAACGTTTTTTCAAAGCAATAACTTACGCTGTTTAACTATTCACGTCATGTGTATATTTGATCTGCAACAACAATTTTCACAGACTTCCTTCAGTGGCTATTTTTATTTGACCTTATAAGTATGACAGAAAAATTAATTAGCACCATACAATCTATCATAAACTTAGATACAAAAGAAATAGATTGTATAAAACTGCTGTGGAAAGAAAAATCTTTTAAAAAAGGAGATTTGTTTTTAGCGGAGGGACAAATTTGCAAGCAGGTAGGCTTTATTGTAAGTGGACTAATGCGCTACTACATTAATCACGATGGAGAAGATAAAACATACGCTTTTGCCCGGGAAAACACCTTTATCTGTAACAATGAAAGCTTTATTCCGCAAACCCCTTCCACAAAAATTATCCAGGCATTAGAAGACTGCGAAATCCTTCAGATTTCTTATGAAGACTTACAATTATTTTATAAGTCTGTGAAACAAGCCGAACGATTTGGCAGGCTTGTTATTGAACAGGTTTTTATACAAACATTACAAGACCTTAGCTCATTTTATACTGGTACACCTAAACTCCGCTATGAGAAGTTTATAAAAGAACATCCTGATTTGCAGCAAAGAATTTCTCAATACCATATTGCATCGTTTGTAGGCGTGAAACCGCAATCACTCAGTCGTATCCGCAAAAAAACTTTTAATCAAAAATGATTTATTAACCCGGGTGCATAACGCCCGGGTTCAGGTTTTAGATTTTTGCGTCATAATTTAAAATATATAGTATTATGACAAAGAAGATTTTCATTGCAATCGCATTATTAACAGGGATGTTTAATAAAAGTGACAGTAAGCCCGGGCAATAAAAATTTTGAAAATGCACTTTTAATCTCAAAAGGACTTGCAGAAGATGGCCTTGCAAGCGCAACAGGAACACCCAAAAAATTATCTGATCTTGCTCTATTTGTTTATTTAAACAATTCCAAAATGGCGGGCCTGCAAAAAATTGCAGCACCTTTTTTTAACTTCCTTGCGAAAAGAGCAATTAAAAAAGGGCGTTTAAACGAATTGGAATTTAGATATTGCAGACGATAAACCAGTTCTGTTTGCGGCCGTTTATCTTTCAATTACATTCCGGAATTCTTTACTCTTCAACAGCAACAATTTCAGCGAGTGGTTCCAGCAGGTTTTTCAATATTATAAAAGTCCTGTCATCAATATATGCAGTCTTAACCTGGTAAAGCTGGTCGCCGGCAAATGAATCAAGCCATTCCTTCTTAATAAAATCTTCAGGTTTATAATTGTCAGTTATGCGGCATATTTGTTCATCCATCCTGTAGTCAATCAATTCCGGATGCTGCAATAATTCCGACATTTTAACCGCCGATCCTTTTTTTATTTTATATGGATAAAATTTTTTCATAATCCTGCTTTATTATGGAATTTATTATTCCATAAAGCAAAAATAGTGTTAGTTACTGCATAAGGCCGGTAATCATTAAACCGGTTAACCGGTATGTGTTTAAATACATTCTTAAAAAATACTAATATCAACCCTATAGCCTTCAAAACCGCCTGCATCTTTTTAAACCATTGTATATTTGCAGTTTTTAAAATTGCACAAAATCTCTTACAGGGATAAGTTATGAGCAGGAAAGGAAAAGTTTTAGTGGCAATGAGCGGCGGTATTGACAGTACCGTTACGGCGTTGATGCTTCATAATGAAGGATATGAAGTGGTGGGCATTACGATGAAAACATGGGATTATGCCAGCAGCGGCACCAGCAGCAAAGAAACAGGTTGCTGCAACCTTGATAGTTTCAACGATGCCCGCGCTGCGGCTGTACAAAATGGTTTCCCGCATTTTATTTTAGATATACGCGAAGAGTTTGGCGATTTTGTTATCGACAATTTTGTGGAAGAATACCTCGCCGGCAGAACGCCCAATCCCTGCGTAATGTGCAATACGCATATTAAATGGCGGGCTTTGCTGAAACGTGCCAATGCATTGGGTTGCGATTTTATTGCCACCGGGCATTATGCTAATATTCATCAGCATGATACGGGCAGGTTTTATATAAGCAAAGGTTTGGATGAATTAAAAGACCAGAGCTATGTTTTATGGGGCCTGCAGCAGGATTTATTAAGCCGCACCATTCTTCCTTTGGGAAAATACCATAAAACAGAAATACGCCAGATGGCGCATGATTTTGGGTATCCTGAACTGGCTAAAAAAAGTGAGAGCTATGAAATTTGTTTTGTGCCTGATAACGATTACCGTGGCTTCTTAAAACATCGTGTTAAAGGCCTTGAAGAAGAAGTTACCGGCGGCTGGTTTGTTGATAAAAACGGTTTGAAATTAGGACAGCATAAAGGTTATCCTTTTTATACTATCGGGCAGCGTAAAGGTTTGGATATTGCTTTGGGCCGCCCGGTTTATGTAACAGCTATTGAACCTGCCACCAACACAGTTGTTTTAGGTGATGAAGAAGATCTGCAGCAAACCGAAATGACTGTTGCCAGACTAAACTGGCTTAAATATGATAGCATTGAAGATGGAAGGGAAACATTTACAAAAATCCGTTATAAGGATAAAGGTGCGTTAAGCAATTTGTATAATGATGGCGGCAATATCCGCGTCCGGTTTTATGATAATGTAAAAAGTATTGCACCCGGCCAAAGTGCTGTTTTTTATGAAGGTGATGATGTAATTGGCGGTGGTATTATTCAAAGAGGTGCCGTCCCGGCCCTGAATGGAATTATTTAGCGCTATTGTGTTTAATTCTTAATTGTAATGCACTGAAAAGCCTGAGAGATTTGTGTCTGCTGCCGCATCACGGCTTTCCACTTTTTCTACATTTGATCTCGGCGAACCCTGCCTGCACCATTCCAGGAGTGTATTAATGGCTTCTTTATTTCCCTGTGCAAATATTTCAACGTCCCCGGATACTGTATTTTTTACCCACCCATTTAAACCCAGTTCTGTGGCTTTTTGTTTGGCATACTTTCTAAAAAATACGCCTTGCACCTTTCCTTTGACTATAATATGTTTTGCTGTTACACCCATGTTTGAAAATTAAAACCCGGAAGATAACAAAGTTGGTTTTCCACCTCGTGTTTGCAAAAAAAATTTCTTCATCCCAACAAAATCTTAAAGCGCCTTAAAATTTTTAATGTTTAAAATTTCTGATACATCTTTACGTTCAACATCAAACCAATACAATGAAGCGATTTCTTTTAATAATACTGGCGCTAACGGGTTTAACTGCAGCAAAGGCGCAATATGATAACGATAATTATGATGAGCCGGGTGGGTTTAAAAAAGAGAATGTTTTTTTAGGCGGCAGCTTATCGCTCGGATTTGGATCGGGCAGTTTTGCCGTGGGCGGCAATCCTGAAATAGGTTATTCATTTAACAGGTGGCTTGATGCCGGTGTTGTGCTAAACCTGAATTATGCATCTCAAACATATTATAATTATGCAGGCACCACTGATGATGTAAAAGCATCCAGCTTCAATTATGGCGGCGGCGCTTTTACGAGAATTTATCCTTTGCCATTTTTGTTTGCCCAGCTTCAACCTGAAATAAACTGGATTAACTATAAATATAAAAATGTTGGTATTCCTAATGCTACTTATAGTTCATTAAGCTTTATTGCAGGTGTTGGTTATGGGCAGCGTATTGTAACCCAGGGCAGTTATTTTTTAATGATAGGCCTTGACCTGGTTTCTGATAAAAATTCTCCTTATGTTGATGGTTATGGCCACGCTGTTCCCATCATTCGCGGCGGCTTTGATATTTATCTCAAGCCATCAAGGAGGTCAACTCCTTCGGGTCCGATATTATAAAAAAACTTTCTTTCCAGGGCGAATATAAAAAGCCTTCCTGCTGCATTTGATCAAGATGCGCCAGCAAGTTATTGTAATAACCATCCGAATTAAGCAGGATGATGGTTTTATCATGAATACTCAGGTTATTCCAGGTGATCATTTCAAACAACTCATCCAGTGTGCCAAAGCCACCGGGAAGAATAACAGCCGCTTCACATAATTCAAACATTTTCTTTTTACGCTCATGCATGGTTTCTACAATGTGCAGCGTTTCAAGCTCATCATGTATATCTTCTTTGTCGCTTAATAAAGACGGAATAACACCCACCACCTTTCCATTATGTTTAATAGCTGAATTAGCTACAACGCCCATCAGCCCTCGCCTGCCGCCGCCATAAATCAATTGTATATTTTGCTGAGCAAGCAACACACCAACAGCTTCTGCGTGTTGTGCAAACAGCTTATTGTTTCCAAACTTAGAGCCGCAGAAAACGGCAACGGATTTCCACATGATTATATTATAATTAAAGCTGCCCGACGAACTAATTTTTTAGTTTTAAATTTTGTTTACTTATCCAAAAACAATATTTTTAAAAATCAATCTCTCCTATCACTTAACCTCTTAAACGCTTAATAATGCTTCAAAAAACAGCAAAACACTTCAACACGGCCTCCATCGTATTAGCCTTTATTTTTTTGTGTGGCAAAGTAACGAATGCACAGCATGCAGATTTCAATTCAGCCAACATTTATCAGAAACTTAATGCTTTGAACACGTTTGGCAGCATTTTATATATAGGCGTAACGCCTGCTGATAAAAATATCCCGTTACTCAATTATTTCTCCAAACAAAAGAATTACAGAACAGGTTTTATGAGCCTGACAAGAGGAGAAAACCTAAAAAATAAATATGGCAGCGAGGAAGGTATTGAACTGGGGCTGGTGCATGTGGCAGAAAGCATTCAGCAATATAAATTTGATGGCATTGAGAACTTCTACACTACAGCATACGAGGCCGGTGCTGCTAGCGATGAGAAACAATTATACCTGGGCTGGGACACACTGAAAATACTGAGCGATATTGTTTGGGTAATAAGAAATTTTAAACCGGATGTTATTATTACCCCGTTTTCATTAAACGATACCATGCTTAATAGTGAACAGGAAATTACAGCATCTTTAATTAAACATACTTTTGCAATGGCGGCAGATTCCGCAGCATTTTCCGATCAAATGGCTTACGGTGTAACTCCCTGGAAAACACTGGGATTATTCAATGATTATTCATACACAGACCCTCCGGATAACAATAATACTGCATCAATCAACACCAATACTTTCAATGCGCTTACAGGTCTGACAACAACAGAAATAGCAAATGCATCCTTGCAATACCAAAAAAGTATTTATGACAAGGATTATAAAATAAACGCGCAAACCATATACCTGAAACCATTGGCCGGAGATAGTGCGTTTACAGATATTATGGATGGCATTGAACAACATTATCAACACTTACATGATACAATCATTAACCTTGTACAACCACTCATTAAAGAAGTGATTGCCCGCTACAACTTTTCCGCGCCGGAGCATTCTATTAAGCAATTAACCAAACTGTATAAAACATTATTGAATGCTGATTTGAAAAGCAATTGGAAAAACAGGAAACTGGGTGAAATACAAAACCTGATTCTTTTATGCAGTGGCATTTCACTTAAGGCTTACAGTAATCAGCCGTTTGCAGTGCCCGGCGATAGTTTAAAAGTTCAGTTATCAATAAGTAAAAGAACATCAGTTGATGCGGTATTGAATGGAATTGCATACCCACGCTTTGATTTCAATAAGTACGATTTCAATATTCCCTTTTTGAAAGACACCGTGTTTGGTAAAACGATCGCAGTAAACAGATACCAGGAAGCAACACAGCCTTACTGGCTGAGAAACACAATGAATAATGAATACATGTATGATGTAAAAGACCAGTATTTAATTGGCGAAGATGAAGATGAACCCGATTATAACCTTAGCGCCCTGCTTACAGTTGATAGTACGGAACTGTACGTTACAATGCCGGTTGAGTACCGGCCTGAAAGAGGTGATGCAATGATGCCCGCTCAAAATGTATTCACTAATATCCCATTAATCGTATCCTTATCTCCTAATATTGTTTTAACTAACGTGAAGCCGGGCAACGATTTCACGAACAATCCTCTATTAGCTGTAAAATTCAAACCAAATATTTCCAGGGATTCTGTAAACCTGAAACTAAAAATCTATGAACCCGGGTTTACGATAACGACCAGCAACGAAACGGTAAAGCAGGTACCCCGAAAAACAGTTTTTGAAACAGACAGCATTATGAATTTAACTGCAGGCGAGTCTTTTACGATAAATGTACCGCTGAAAACCACCGGCATTAATAAAGACTCTGCTGCTATTTTGAGTGTAATCATTAATACAGATATAGATGGTGAAAAGAATGCTTATTCTTCTTTCCTAAAAACCATCAGGTATAACTATTTGCCGGCTATAAATTATTTCTACAGTGATCGCACCAAAATAATTCCCGATGAAATTAAAACGACAGGCCAAACAATTGGGTATATTTATAATAATAATGATTGGCTACCTTCCAGCTTAACCCAATTAGGTTATAAAGTAAAACTTTTAACGCCTGCTGATTTTTCTTCCGATAGCTTAAGCACATTGGCTGCAGTAGTGGTAAGCCCTTATATAGAGAATATTCAATATCATTTAGCGGATAAGTATGACAGCGTTGTGCATTATGTAAGCAAAGGTGGCAACCTTATTTTTCTTGACAGCCGCAATGAAATGAATTTAAATACACCTTTTAAATTATCATCCGCTTTATTAAAACTTCCGTGTGTCAATTCAGAAATAAGTTTCTCGCAACAGGCAAAAACCTTATTCAATTTTCCAAATACCATCACCACAACTGATTTCGGGCGCTGGCAAAGAAACTTAACAGAGTTTATTTTCGATACACATAACGATGCAGGTTTTCAAATGCCCTTATCTATAAATTATGATAATAAATTCACCGTAAACAATTCCATTGCCATAAAAAAATATGGAGAAGGCCATTTTATTTTTTCCGGGCTTTCATTGCCCACGCAGTTATCATCGGGTGTTGCAGGTGCTTACAAATTATTACCGAATATGATTTCATTTACGGAATAACCGGTCAGGAGTTTATTGTGCTACCAGTGGCAGGCATAGTTTCATATATAATTTTAGATTCAACCTGCTGCTGCATTTGTTAACATGGCATCATTATCCCTGATAAATATTTTTAATCTTTCAATCATTATTTTAATAGTTTATTTTTTTGTAGCAGGCGATACTTTTCAGGCTTAATTTGCAATAAACATTCAGCAAACAATGGATTTTCTTATTAAGAACGCAACGGTTATAAACGAAAACAAAATCTTCCACAGCGATATATTAATTAAAGATGGAAGGATTGAAAAGATTGCCCCAAACATCAGCCTTAAATATGCCATAAAAGAAATAGATGCCACCGGCCTGCATTTGTTGCCCGGCGCTATAGACGACCAGGTGCATTTTCGTGAACCGGGCTTAACACATAAAGCCACTATTTATACCGAATCCAAGGCGGCTGTGGCCGGTGGTGTTACCAGCTTTATGGAAATGCCCAACACGAAGCCACCTGCTTTTACACAACAGCTATTGGAAGACAAATACAACATCGGCAAGCATACTTCACTCGCCAACTATTCTTTTTTCATGGGCACCAGCAACGATAATTATGATGAGGTAATGCGTTGCAATGAAAAGCGAAAAGACATATGCGGTGTAAAAATATTCATGGGCTCCTCCACCGGCAATTTACTTGTTGACAGCCCGCTTGCCCTGGATAAAATTTTTGGTAATTCAGAATTATTAATTGCCACGCATTGCGAAGACGAAAAGATCATCAAAGAAAATTTTGCAAGGCTAAAAGCTGAAAAGGGAACACTCGGGCCATCCGATCATCCCATCATCCGGAATGAAGATGCCTGTTTTGAATCTTCTTTCCGCGCCGTCCAGTTTGCCAAAAAATATGGCAGCCGTTTGCATATACTGCACATCAGTACCGAAAAAGAATTGCAGTTGTTCACCAACTTAATTCCTTTAAAAGAAAAAAAGATAACCGCAGAAGTTTGCGTGCATCATTTACATTTTACCAGTGATGATTATGAGCGTCTCGGCAATCAAATAAAATGTAACCCTGCTATAAAATCGCCTGATAACAAAGCGGCTTTGTGGCCTGCTTTATTAGACGGCAGGCTTGATGTGATTGCCACCGATCATGCACCGCATACTTGGGCTGAAAAGAATGAACCATACGAAAAAGCACATGCCGGTTTACCATTGGTGCAACATTCTTTAATGCTGATGCTGCATTACTATAAAGAAGGAAAAATAAACCTGGAAAAGATTGTTGAAAAAATGAGCCATGCAGTGGCCACCTGTTTTCAAATTGAAGACCGTGGCTTTATTCGCGAAGGTTATTTTGCAGATCTCGTGCTGGTTGATTTAAATAAGCCCTTCACCGTAAGTAAAGAAAATATTTTATATAAATGTGGCTGGAGCCCGCTGGAGGACTTTACATTTCCATCTTCTGTTACGCATACTTTTATAAACGGCAACTTAATTTATGAAAAAGGTAAGTTTGATGAATCTAATAGGGGAATGAGATTAAAGTTTATTCGTTAGTTGCCGGTTGAAAAGTTGATACGTTGCGATGTTAACAAATCAACTGTTCAACAAATCAACTTCTCAACCAAGAATACATGCAAATAGACAAAACAACACGCTACGATCTTTCCATATTCGATCACAATGAAGAGCAGTCATTAATGCACCACCTTAATTTCTGCAATACAAGTAATGGTGTGTTATGGCTGGAGCATTATCTTAAAACAACCCTTTCTTCCATTAAAGAAATTGAAGAACGGCAGCAGGTATTGCAACAGATCATTGCCGTGCATAACCAGTGGCCCGTCACCATTACCAACGGTTCGGTATTGATGATTGAGAAGTTTTACGAATCGCATATTGACAACATTCCCAAAAGCACCGATGTCATCAGCAGCAACCTGTACAAGTTTGTATATGCGTCCGATTATTCGCTGCTGCGTTATTCGGTTTCGCATTTCATAGATTTTCTGCAGGGCATGCATGCCATTTACAACCTGCTGGATAAACCCAATATTCCTGCAAGCCTCACCGTGCTGCTGGAACGCACCCGCATGCTGCTGTCAAAACCTGTGCCGCAGGAAATTATTCACTATAAAAAAGAAAATAAACTTTCCACAGCCGTTATCCTGCGCTTCGGGCATTTTATACGTTTTCATTATAAGCAGGATGCACAGGAACTGATTGAAATATACAGCCGTCTCGATGCCTTGTACAGTCTTGCCACCGCCTGCATACAATACCAGTTTACCTTTCCGCAGTTTACGCAGGATATTGTGCCGCATTTTGAAGCGATGCAGTTGTACCATCCATTATTGTCCACGCCCGTTGCCTATGATATTGCTTTAATGCCGCAAAAAAATTTCCTCTTTCTCACCGGCGCCAATATGGCCGGCAAAAGCACTTTTATAAAAGCTGTGGGCATTAGTGTTTATCTTTCGCATATCGGTATGGGCGTGCCCGCCAGGCATTTGCAACTGAATTTTTTTGACGGGCTTATCAGCAATATTCATGTGATTGATAACATCATAAAAGGTGAAAGCTATTTCTTTAATGAAGTGCAGCGCATACGCAAAACCATTGAACAGATAACCGATGGCAAGAATTGGCTTGTACTGATTGATGAATTGTTTAAAGGCACCAATGTGCAGGATGCCATGAAATGCAGCACCGCCGTTATTGAGGGCCTGCTTAAAATACCCAATGCCCTGTTTATTCTTTCCACTCACTTATATGAAATTGGCGATGGCTTAAAGCAATACCCAAACATACTCTTCCGCTATTTTGAAACGGAAGTAAAAGATGAACAGCTTTACTTTAATTATACTTTAAAAGAAGGCATCAGCAACGATCGTTTGGGTTATTTGATATTGAAGAAAGAAGGCGTGGTGGATTTGCTGAAGAATCTCTCCTAAAGAAAGGTTTTTAGCCTATGGAACCCGGTGGCAAGATTGAACTTTACCAACGATAATTGATTTTTCAGTAGCTGCTTTTTTAGCGGCACATTATATAACATACATTAATGTGAGTTGGGATAAGATTATCCAGGGGGCCGTCATTTCGAAGGAGCATTTCAAAATTATTTTCTTTTACCTGAATCATCCATGCAACTGAGAACTGCGAAGCGATCATTGAGACAATTGAAAAACAATTATTAACGATAATAAATCTCCGGAATTTAAAGCTGTCAATTAAATATCGCAAATCATCCATTTCGGGAGATTTCTCCTGTCGTCGAAATGACGTGCGACGTGGTTTAGTTTTTTCAATCAGCTTTAATTTAATAAATCCAGTTTGACTGCGCCCCGTCATTCGAAGGAGCATTGCAGGATGATTTTCTTTTGTTCAAATCATCCATGCGACTGAGAACTGCGAAGCAATCATTGAGACAATTGAAAAACAAATATTAACGATAATAAATCTCCGGAATTTAAGGTTGTCAATCAAAATAAAATAACTTAGAACAACCATTTTATTCAACACAATGACAAAGGGCGGAAGTGTTTACATAATGATAAATAAGTTAAAAACCACTTTATATATTGCTGTAACTGCTTATCCAGAACTCAACTTAAATTAGCAGGTCATGCACTGCTAAAAAATCCATTAATAAATTTCACATGGAAAATCTAAGCTTAGAAAACAAAGTGACTCTAAAAGAAGCTTACTTAATTATGTTTGATTACCTGGATAAGTATTGGAAACGAACGGGAAAGCCTGGTGATATTGGAGGGTTGCTTGGCGAGCTTTCTTTGTGTGAAAAAGAGCCTATGGATCCTGCAGCATTTCATGACTGGCTTGACAGTGCAAAAATTGTTTTAGAACAAGAGCAAACACCGGAAGGATATAGAAATGCAGATATTAAATTCCTCAAATAATAAAATCGTTTCAGATAAATCTTATACAATTCCACTTCACCCAAACAACAACCTCAGTCCCACTATCACCAGTGCCACCGCCAGTGCTTTTACAATGCCCTTTGCCTTTACTTTATTGGAAAAATAGGCGCCTATCTGTGCACCCGTTATTACACCTATGCCAATAAACAGCGCCGTTCGTAAACCTTCCTGCATCGTACCGTTTACCAAATGCACAATGGTGCCCGAAAGCGCCATAATGGCCAGCACAAAATGCGAAGTGGCCGTGGCCACATGCGCCGGAAAATTAAGCAGGCTTATCAAAGCAGGCACATGAATAATGCCGCCACCAATTCCTAAAAAGCTTGACAGAAACCCCACAAAAAAACTTAGTATTATGCCGGTGCGGATGTTGAAATAATAATCATAATGGTTGCCCAGCTTATCGGTAAAGCTCCGATGCGTGGAGGCTCTTAAATCTTCCTTTTTGGCATAAGCGCCTTCACCCGGTTTTATAAACAGGAAGATGGCAATAATCACCAGCACGCTGCCCAAAATCATATTGAACGCATGCCGCGGCACATAACCTGTTAATATGGCCCCGATAACTGAGCCCGGCAAAGTTGCTATGCCAAATGCAACCGCCGATTTATAATCTATCCGCCGCATGTTTCCATAAGCCACCGAACCCGATGTGGCATTTAAAAATACAATGGCCAGTGAAATAGAAGTGATGAGATCAGATTTTGCATCGGGATATATTATAGCCAATACCGGTACCAGTATAAAACCACCACCCGCCCCTATGAGGGTGCCAAATGCGCCAACGCCTAAGCCTAATAGAAGTAATTCTGTTATGGATGGATGCATTACCTGTAAATATTGACTGTAAAAATCGTTCCAATAAATAACAATTAATTTGAAGATGAACCTTTACTCAAATTAATGAATTGGTAGTCTTGTTTTAATACCAACCTGTAAAACAATTACAAGGGGCAAATATCATCCATAAAATTTTTAATAGTTATACTGCAAAACACAAAGGCACCAGGGGCTAATCTTTTTCGCGTCTTAGTGCCTTTGTGGCTAAATTATTTTAGTGCCGCTGTTATTTAGCTGTATCCGTTGCCGGTTTAGCGGTATCTGTTGAATCTACAGCCGGCTTTAACTCCCCGCCCTCTTCAGGTGCCTGGGGAAGATTGCCGCCGCCCAATGCCTGCTGCACCTGGCTTAAACGGTCCAGTAATTCCTGGGCGCCCTGTTTTTCGTAGGCCAACCCGTTTGCCTGCCAGCCGGAGAGTGAATTGTAATATTTTAACTGCTGTTGCAGATCGGTTTTTACAGAGGTGGCAATTTTTTCAGCCAGGGCTTTATCATCTGCCATATAAGCTGCCTGCATTACAGCCAGTGAAAGCTGGTTATGATCGTTGCCGCGGCTAACCATTCCATAGGGGAAGTTTTGCTGCAGCATATTCTTATCTACTTTTTGCAGCACCGCTTTTGCCGAATCTTTTTTGCCTTTTTCAATTAAATCAAATGCAAGGTCAACTTCAGCTTTACGTATAGTATTTAAATGCCTGCGGTTTTCTTCATCAAAATAAACACCCGGAATATTGGCACCGCCAAACGCGAATTTATTCATGACAACATTGTACGTCCAGTTAGTGTTTACACCACTGCCTTCAACCGGTACAAGGCGATAAGAAAGGCCGTCCCTGCGTATATAATTGCTAAACCCAAGTTCACCATAAGGCATGGTGAAATAGATGGGGCGTTGCCACTTGTTAGCAGCGATCACACATAAAATAGCCAGGTCGTTTTTGTACAAATTATTTTTAGGAATGCTGAAACGAACGGCATCTACTACGCTGTCTGTTTTATTAACCGTGCCGTTATTTAATACAAGTTGCTTATCTACGGGCAATGCCACTTTATGTACCGGGAAAGTATTATACCTGTTACCGTTTTGTGCGCCAACGAGCGAAACATCGCTTCCCACATAATCCTTCATCATCTGGTAGAGATCATAGAAGCGGTCTTCCGGAAATTGAGGGTTTGTATTAAAGAAAACCACGTCGCGGTTATTACCTTCAATCTGGTCTGCGGAAAGAATTAAATCAATCGGGGCGCTTTCATTTACTTTATAACGAAGCTGGTTTACGTACCAGTCTGTGCCAAGCAGGCTTGTATTAATAACACGGATGTCACGGCGTATGCCTTCTACTTCCTGTGCATACCAGAGCGGGTAAGTATCGTTATCGCCAAAGGTGAAAAGAATGGCATTGGGTGCGCAACTTTCAAGATAATCTTTGGCTATATCGCGGGCCAGTTGTTTTTTACTGCGGTCGTGATCGTCCCATTCCTGCTGACCCATTAACACCGGCACTGCCAGCGATACAGCTATAGATGCGTACGCAATAGTTGAAGGGCTTTTCAGCATTTTAAAAATATAAGGAACGCCTGCTGCAATAGCACCAAACAAAATCGCAAAGCCAATTCCTAATCCTATGCCGCCGCCCGCTGCCAATGCGCCAAATAAAAACAGCGCGGCGAAGATGCCGCCGGAAATCAGCATAGATTTTAATGCCTTCGGGTCCCATTTGGTGGCCATTTCCGCAAAGTAAGGCACCGCCAGGCCAATCCATATTGCAAATGCATAGAATGAGCCTACATAAGCATAGTCACGTTCACGCGGCTGGTAACCGGCCTGGTTAAGATAAATGACAATGGCAAAGCCGGTGAAATAAAAAAGTAAGAGTGTAACCAGTGCATCGCTGCCTTTCTTGCGGAAATGATAGAACATGCCAATCAATCCCAGAATAAAGGGCAGCATAAACATGGTGTTATGCGCTTTATTGTATTTAATGCTATCAGGCAAATAAGTCTGATCGCCATAGAGTGCGCTATCCATAAATGGAATGCCTGATATCCAGTTGCCATCGCGTACATTGCCTGCGTACAAACCCTGCAAATCATTTTCCCTGCCGCTAAAGTTCCAGAAGAAATAGCGCAGGTACATAAAGTAGTTCTGATAGCTTACAAAGAAACGCATGTTATCCATGAAAGTAGGCGGCCGTTCATACGTGCCATCCTGTTTTTTCTGGATGCCCATAAACACGGCATAATAATCTGCATGGTTCTGATCGTTGCTGGCATCCCACATACGCGGGAAAACCATTTTATCTTCTTTGTTATAAACGTATTTATAGCTGCGGACAACCTTTATGTATTTGTCTTTACTTTTCTGGTAAGAATCAGTTTCTTTTGAATCGATGGGCTGCGCTGTAAATTTCTGACCATATAGTATTGGAAAATCACCATACTGTTCACGGCCAAGATAACCAACCAGGCTCATAGGGTTATCAACATTATACATGTCAACGGCTGGATCGGCATTACTGCGGATAAGCGTGGTTAAATAAGAGCTGTAACCTATCAGCATAAAAGCCAGGCACCATAAACCCAGGCGCAAATAATACCAGCCTTTTTTTGAAGCAACGCGCAGGCCAAGCCATATAAGCGCCGCCAAAAGCACAAAAAATACAGTAAAGCCGGAGAAGAATGGCATACCCAGTGAATTCACAAAAAAGATGTCGAAATAACCGGCTGCCTTAATTGTTACCTGGATTACACCCACCTGCACCACGCCAACGATAACACAGCTTAGCACGAAAAATATATAAGTGCCGCCATAAAAATCTTTACGGTCTTTATTATAGCTTTCAACTAAATATAATAAACCTATTGCGGCGGCTGCACCCAAAAGAATAAGGCCGGCAACCGTAGCGTCCATTGGCACGCCCCTTGAACTGTCGCCTTGCGCACTGGCGCTTGCCAACGCCACAATAAAACCCAAAATACCACCGATAACAGTAAGCCTTATAAAATATTTTCTTATAGCCTCATAACGAAAATGTTCACGCTTACGGAAGAAATAAACCATTACAATGGCAGGAATGGTTAGCAGGTTCAGCAGGTGCACGCCAATGGATAAACCCATCAGGAAGAAGATCAATACAATCCATTTATCGGCACCGGGTTCATCGGCCGTATGTTCCCATTTAAGAATGGCCCAGAAAACAATGGCTGTAAAGAAAGAGCTTAGTGCATATACTTCGCCTTCAACGGCGCTGTACCAGAATGAATCGGTAAACGTATAAGCCAAAGCACCAATTATACCGGCGCCCATAATGGTTACCAGTTGCGTTTTGGTAAGCTCATTATTGTTCCTGCTGGTGCCCAGTGCAATACGGCGGGCAAAATGCGTTATCGTCCAGAATAGAAATAAGATGGTAAAGCCGCTGGCAAGGGCGTTCATAATGTTCACAGCTTTAGCGGCGGTCATAGGGTTATCGCCAAAAAGCACAATAAAAATCCTGCCCAGCAAAACAAATAGGGGCGCACCCGGCGGGTGCGGAATCTGTACTTTAAAAGCACTGCTCACAAATTCACCGCAATCCCAAAGGCTGCCGCCAGCTTCGCTGGTCATTATATAAACAGTACAGGCAATAAGGCAAACCACCCAACCCGTATAATTATTAATGCGCTTGAAGTTCATGTAAGAAATTTTGAATGTACCGGTTTTTTAAAGTGGCAGCAAACCTAATATAAACAAATGAAAATGGGAAAAGTGATTGTTATTTTAAGAATAGTTTTCATGCGCTGCATTTCCCACCAATTTTTCCTGTGTGGCCAGGCATAAACGTATCCGGTTTTTGCAGTTGCAGCGGCTTTAGCAAGTGCTTGCGTAGCGATAATTGCCTTTATCATAAAAAAAAGCTGTGTAACTAAAAAGTTACTCAATATATTTGCGTAACCTAAAAGTTACATATCATGCAAAACAGTATTCATCACAAAGTTTTCTTTTCATTCCCGCCAAATATTGTGTGGGGTTATCTTACCAAGGCTGAATTAATTGAGCAATGGCTTATGAAAAATGATTTTAAGCCGGTGGTTGGCCACGATTTTAAATTTACTACCCGCGCCTTACCCAATCATAATTTTGACGGCATTATATACTGCAAAGTGCTGGAAGTAATCCCATTTAAAAAGCTGGTTTATTCATGGAAAGGCGGTGGGGGCGCTGATGAAATCAGGCTTGATTCAATTGTAGAATGGACATTGCATGAAAAAGACAACGGAACGGAACTTGAATTAAACCACACGGGTTTCAGGGAAACAGATGTAAGCATGTTTATGGCTATGGATGCCGGGTGGCTGAAGAATATTAAAGAAATAAATGAACTAATAAAGACTGCACAACATGGCACAACAAACGCCTGATGTTTTCCAGGTAATTGCCGATCCCAGCCGGCGGCAGATATTGCAATTGCTTTCAAAAGAAAGTTTAACTATTAATGCGCTGGCTGAAAATTTTGATATGAGCCGCCCTGCCGTTTCAAAGCATATAAAGGTATTATACAATGGCGGGTTTATATCCATTCAAACTATAGGAAGGCAGCGGCATTGCGTATTAAAACAGGATGGGTTTAATGCTGTTCAGCAATGGATAAATTATTTTGACAGTTTCTGGCAAACAAAACTTAAAAAGCTGGAAGATGTGCTGAACGCCAAAGCGGTAAAAAAATAATCATTAATCACTAAAACAAATAACATGGGTAATGGTATTGTAACGGTTGAAAAACTGTATAACGCACCTGTAGAACAGGTTTGGAACGCCTTAACTGATAAAGAAGAAATGCGTAAATGGTATTTTAATGTAAGCGATTTTAAACCCGAAAAAGGATTTGAATTCAGCTTTGCAGGACAAGGCAGCAAAGGAGAAGAATATGTGCATGCATGCAAGGTGCTGGAAGTTATTCCCAATAAAAAATTACAGTATAGCTGGGTGTATAAAGGTTATCCCGGTTATTCAGTTGTAACGTTTGAATTATTTGAAGAAGGTAATACAACACGTTTAAAACTTACACATGAAGGCTTGGAAAGCTTTGCAGAAAACGGGCCTGATTTTGCAATTACAAGCTTTAACGGTGGCTGGAACGAAATTGTGAACGTGATGCTGGAAAAGTTTCTTGCAAAGAAGTAAAGCCATTGGTATTACTTAGATCAATAAAGGCAACATCATATTTGCCCGCAACCAGCTTATTTATTGTATTGCTTTGACTATAGTATTTGTTTGCCAAACATCGGCACAAATAAATCCGGGCTTTTACAAACATTAAGCTGGTTGCATTTAAAAATATTAGTTTATTAATTCCATCGTCTATAAAGATTAACATCAACCGCCTGGCCCGGCATTAATAATTTCAACCGTAAAAAATAAACCGCTTTTGTTTATGATAGTTTAATTTGAAGCTATTATCTTCAATAAAAATTAACAGCGCAAAGTTATCCGTGTCAGCACTCATTTTTATTCACTCCAAACATTTAATTGTATGAATAAGATCGGTATTTTATTCGGTAAAGAAAGAACCTTTCCTGAGGCATTTATAGAAAGAGTAAACAGCAAAAATATTGATGGCATAACAGCAGAACCCGTGTATATAGATAAGGTAATGCAGGGAGAGCCCTGCGGTTATGCTGTTATAATAGATCGCATAAGCCAAGACGTGCCTTTTTACCGCGCTTTTTTAAAGAATGCGGCCTTAACAGGAACGGCCGTTATCAATAATCCATTCTGGTGGAGCGCTGATGAAAAGTTTTTCAATAACTGCCTTGCGACAAAAATAAATGTGCCCGTTCCAAAAACTGTAATCCTGCCTTCTTACGATTTACCCACAGATACCACAGGCGATTCTTTTTCAAATCTTGCATATCCTTTAGATTGGGAAAGCATTTTTAATTATATCGGTTTTCCTGCTTACATGAAACCATTTGCTGGCGGAGGATGGAAAAATGTTTATAAGCTGAATGATAAAGAAGACTTTTATGCCAGGCATAATGAAACAGGCCAGTTGGTAATGCTGCTGCAGGAGGAAATTGTATTTGAAGAATATTATCGTTGTTATTGCATAGGCGGCAAGCATGTGCGCATAATGCCTTATGAGCCACGCAACCCGCATCATCTGCGTTATGTTGCAGGTTTTACACCCAGCGCAGAAAAGCTGAAAGAGATGGAAGATATTGTATTGCGCATTAATAAATATCTTGGCTACGATTTTAATACGGTAGAACTTGCACTGCGTGATGGCGTTCCGTATGCAATAGATTTCTGCAACCCCGCACCTGATGCAGACCGGAATAGTGTGGGTGAAGAAAATTTTGCATGGGTGGTAGAAACGGCTGCTGATTATGCAATTGAAAAGGCGCAGTCAAATGAAGAAGGAAAAGACAACCTTACCTGGGGTGAATATGTAAAAAGAAGCGCTGATAAGCAAACGCTAATTTCATAAACATATTTTATGTTCACGATAATGGATGATGACGGCGAAGTAACCAATATTAAGAAACTTTCACCGGGTTATATTTATGCTCATCCTGGTTATTTACAATGGAAGTTTGAAGCATGAATTGTTCAAAGGCAAAACATTCAAGCAGGCCGTGTCAAATACAGGTTGTTGCAACGAGCCCGGCAATGCAGATTAAAAACTTTTTGCAGGATAAACCCGGCTTTGTTTTATAGCACCTTTTGGTGTACGCCTTGTTGAGAAAAGATCGAAAGTTTGGCGTAAAATGTATGCCGGAAAAACCATTTCGCCGCATTTTATGCCTGAATTAAACATTGAAATAAGAGACATTTTTAAAAACTAACTATGCCACACATCAATTATAATCATTTTACCCTTGGCATTGAAGAAGAATACATGGTTGTTGATCCCGAGACAAGGGAATTAAAAAGCCATGAACAGAAGATTGTAAACGAAGGGCATAAAATGCTTAAGGATAAGGTGAAGGCCGAAATGCACCAGGCTGTTGTGGAAGTGGGCACCGACATTTGCAAGGATATTGAAGAAGCCCAGCGTGATGTGACCACATTGCGCACGGTAATTTCACAAATAGCCGAAAGCAATGGCTTTTGGATGGGCGCATCCGGCACGCACCCATTCAGCCACTGGGAAAGACAGTTGATAACCGATCACGTACGTTACAGCCAAATAGTGAATGAGCTGCAGGAAGCTGCCCGCAGCAATCTTATTTTCGGTTTGCACGTGCATGTGGGAATGGAAGACCGCAAAATGGCTATTCATATAGCTAATTCGGCGCGTTATTTTTTGCCGCACGTTTATGCGTTAAGCACAAATTCTCCTTTTTGGGAAGGAAGGATTACGGGTTATAAATCTTATCGCACCAAGGTTTTTGATAAATTTCCGCGAACTGGAATCCCTGAATTTTTCGATAGCATAGAATCGTATGATAATTATGTGAACCTGCTCATAAAAACCAACTGCATTGATAACGCAAAAAAAATATGGTGGGATTTACGCGTACACCCCTTTTTTAATACAGTTGAGTTCAGGATTTGCGATGTGCCCATGACCATCAATGAAACCATTGCCATCGCTGCTTTGTTCCAGGCTATTTGTGCCAAGCTGTATAAACTGCGATTGCAAAATCTCAACTTCATCATTTATCAACGCGCTTTGGTGAACGAAAATAAATGGCGTGCCAGCCGCTATGGCATTGATGGCAGCCTGATTGATTTTGGTAAAGAATCGGAAGTAAATACACGTGTGCTGATTTATGAATTGCTGGATTTTGTAGATGATGTGGTGGATGAATTAGGCAGCCGCTACGCTATTGAGTATGTACATAAAATGCTGGAGCAGGGAACGGGCGCTGACAGGCAGATTGATGTATATAACCAGCGTCAGAATTTCAGCGATGTGGTGGATTATATCCACAGCCAGTTTTTAGTGCAGTAAGGCCGGCTTACTATATTATTACTCATATAATCGCTGCCTGTATTCGCTGAAAAAAATTTTACGTTTTGAATTTAAAATTTTCATTGTCACCTCACTCCCATCATCGGCATATTGCCGGCGATATACGGAAAAATGCAGGTGCTTATTCTTTTCTATAACTTTATACCACTGCTTTGCATATTTCACTGTTTCTTTTATAAGTGCTGTAATTTTTACTGCCGGTATTTTTCCAACAATACTTTGCGGATGAATGCCCGCCAAATACAAAACCTCATTGCGGATAATATTGCCAACGCCGGTAAAAATTTGCTGGTTCATCAATACATCACCGATAGTTTTTCCGTTTTGTGTTTTCAGCAACTTTTTCACATAGGCCCTATCAAAATCTTTACTTAAAATATCAGTGCGCCAGTCATACACTTCCGAAGCAGGCGCCTTCAATTTTTCTGCATGCACCACATAACCATTTATTTCACTGTTGGTAAATTCAAGAAAAAATGAACGGTTAACTTTTTTACGTTCATTGATTAATATGTCTCCAAATAAACCCAGGTGCACCCTTACCGTTCCGTTTGCAAACAACAGCAATAAGTGCTTTCCCCATGTTTGAATATCGAGTAATTTTTTTCCATTTATCCATTCGGCAGGCATTGGCCCATAGCCGCCCGCTTTTTTAACAACTCTGTTTTTGAATGGCAGCAGCTGATTCCTGATATGTAATATAGACGGGCCTTCAGGCATATACAAACTTTAGGTAAAGCAGGGCAAAATGCCTGCCTAAATACAAGTTGTACTTTGTGTGCAGAAAATACCAACCCGGTTTTTTCGGAGTTTGAGAAAAACGCTTGGCTGATAATTATAATTGTTTGTTGGGTTTGATAGCACACGCCCAAACAAAAGAGAAAAGAACACTTAAGGTATTATTATTAAGCCGTTTTACGAATGTTGCTTTCGTATTCATCAATCGCTTTTTTAATAAGCAGGTTCAGTTTGCCATCACCTTCGCAAAGCCATTTATCTTCGCCTTCCTGCAACCATTTTCCATCTCTCGTTTTCAGCAAACGGTACTCACGAATATCATCTACAGGATTTACTTCTATTATATAAGCAAGCTTCTCTTCTTTATCAATTTTTTTCCAGGGCATCAGCAAATGCAGAAAGCTTTTTTGTTCTTTACGCTTAATACCTGTTCTAACGTTTCCCTGCCTGTTGTTTGGCAGGTCGATGAAAAATTGTGCCATGTGAAAATTTTATATGTTTAGTAAATTACTTAACGAAAAACGGGTTGAAATGTTACAGTTGCTGAACGGCGATATAGAATGACCAAAGGGTTAAGCGGTGCATTGCTTTCAGGTGACAGGCTTTACTAAAAGAATTTTTGCAGAGAAAGAAAATATATTCAAGATGAATATTCTTGTTTTTCTATAATACGCAAACCATTTTCACCAGCTATAACGGCTTTATGCGCCATGTTATAAAACAACGATGATTCCAGCACGCCTGTAATATTTTTTAAAGCAGGATTAAGGATAGATAATTCAGGAAATTCATCAAACCAAATATCAATCAGCAAATTTGAATAACGGGTTCTGCTTTCACGAACCTGCATTTTACAAAAAGGGAAAATTGTATGCACCTGCTCCTGTACATATTGTATAGAATCAGGAATTACTTCAATAACAACCGGGTATTTTGTTTGCAACGCATCAACATATTTTGAGGCATCGCCTACTAAAATAAATTGCCCGGCCATTGAAGCCAGTAATTTTTCCGTGGTATGAATGCCTGAGCCGCTCTTAAGGGCATTCAGGTTTTTGTCAAACTGATCGCACCCATCAAAATAAATATCCAAAGCGTTTACAGTTGCTATATCATTCACGGTAAAGCCAGCATCTTCTAATAATTTTTTTGTAGAGAAGGAAGAAGTGAAAAGTGTAAGTGAATTGTTTTTATTTGCCGTTAAAGCTTCAACCATATACCCTATTGCAGCGCCATCACCCAGGCCAATAATTGTATTACTTGCAATAAGACCGGTGGCTGCTCCGGCAGCTATTTTTTTAAAATTCATTGGTATGTTTTGCAGAAATGATAATCTGAAGTTAAAGGCAAATTATACACCGCTGATAGTAACGCCTAATAATTTGAAAAACTCCCTTAATATGGCAGGATGACCGGGCCACGCAGGGGAAGATGTAAGATTGCCTTCGGTAATAGCTTCATTAACCGGTATATCTTTCCAGGTGCCGCCTGCACGAACAATGTCTGGGCCAATTGCAGGATAGGCCGTTAATGTTCTGCCTTTTACCACATCTGCTGCTGTTAATATTTGTATGCCATGACAAATAGCGGCAACCGGTTTATTTGTTTCAAAGAAATGCTTTGTGTATTCAATAACTTTAGCATTAAGCCTGATATATTCCGGCGCTCTCCCGCCGCAGATATATAACCCGTCGTAACTGGTCACATCTATCTCATCAAAAGTTGCGGTTAGTGTAAAATTGTGCCCACGCAATTCAGCATAGGTTTGAAAACCAATAAAATCGTGGATAGCTGTTGCCACTGTTTCACCTGCTTTTTTGCCGGGACAAACAGCGTGTACTTCAAAGCCAACGGCCAGCAAGGCCTGGAATGGCACCATTACTTCGTAATCTTCAACGAAATCGCCTGCAAGCATTAATATTTTTTTTGCCATGATCATTATTTTTTTAAAGATGATAAAACTAAAAAAACTCCTATAATTAACCAGTAAAGCAGCGAAATTTATGTTTATTGGTTTAAGCTAAATAAACTGCTACAGCCTTGTTTTCACACGTTTATCGAAGTTTAGAAACCAAAAGTGCCTGGTTTGTTTGACCGGCCTTTTGATGCGCCAGCTATGATTCCATCATCATACATCATTGTGCCAAATATTTGCCGTTAAATACCAATGCCGGCATCAAGATGCACTTAATGTTATTCAATTTAAATTGAAAGAAAACACGGTTATCCATTACATCAAATAATACCTGCATCCCATAAAAACACAAACCGGGATTGTGCAGGCATGCACACAAATAACATAGCCTGAACGTGAAATTGTTTCTTTATTCTGTTACTTTAGCATTAATTCTTTTTTGCAGATGGTTCCTATTTTTAAACCTTTCTTAAATATCCGGCAAAACCCTGTAACGGTAATGCGCAAAAAATTAATACTGCCTGCTTTATTCATTTTTTTTTGCACGATAACACATGCACAATCTGTGAGCTGGATGATGGGTACATGGAAGGGCACAGGTGGAATAATTCAGATTGATAATGTTTCTGGCGGAAGCTTCAGCGGCACCAAAACATCTGGCATCAGTAATCATACAACCACCATTGCCATATCCGGCGCTTTCAGGGGAAGAGGATTGTATTTGGAGGATGGAGAAGTGCTGCATAGTGAAGGACAGGAAACCAAACAGGGTTATGATTGTTCTGCATGCGCTCCCGTAACTAAAATAGTTATAAAACAAGACAGCCTTGTTTTAGTTAACAGCATTTCAGACTGTGATGAAAGATGCAATGGTGAAACTTTCTTTTACCGGTTACTTACTGAATATGACAGCGCCACGCAACGTTACCTTGTTGACCGGTTTGGAAGGCCTTCAGATATTATCGGCTTCCAGCCACGCCGGCCACGGGAAGATGTCCCGGTTGCCTCCAGCGATAATAATGAACCTTTAAAAAACGATGTTGTTTCCAACGCCGCAATAAGTACAGCAGAAAAAGAGAAAAGTACGAAAGATTCCTTAAATAATGTGGCAAGAATAAGGCAGCAACAAATTGCCGATTCCATCCTGCTTGTACAAAAAAATAAGCGGCAACAGGAAATAACGGATTCACTCAATCTCGTACAACAAAAAGAACAGCAGCGCATACAGGATTCGCTGGATAATGTGGCAAGAATAAGGCAGAAACAAATTGCCGATTCCATCCTGCTTGCACAAAAAAATAAACGGCAACAGGAAATAACTGATTCACTCAATCTCGTACAACAAAAAGAACAGCAGCGCATACAGGATTCACTGGATAATGTGGCAAGAATAAGGCAGCAGCAAATCGCTGATTCCATCCTGCTTGTACAAAAAAATAAGCGGCAGCAGGAAATAACCGACTCGCTCAATCTTGCAAAACAAAAAGAACAGCAGCGCATACAGGATTCACTGGATAATATGGCAAGAATAAGGCAAGAGCAAATAAATGATTCTTTAGCGGCAGTGCGTAAACAACAACAACATGATGATTCCCTGCAGCAGGCAGCTTTGGCAAAAGCTGTTCCGCCGCCGGCAACCGACAGCACTTCTTCTGACAAAGCACTTACCGCCCGTACCAGCGTATTGCTGGGAACCTATCACATTACTTCGCCGGATATTTTGATTGAATTGTTTGATAACGCTGAAATTGATGGCGACAGGGTTAGCGTATATCATAACGACACGCTTATTGTAAGCAACGAAATGCTGGATAAAAAACCAATTACGTTAAAAATTCATGCTGATGCAACAACCAGAGAACATGAATTTGTGCTGGTAGCGGAAAATCTTGGCAGCATTCCGCCAAACTCTGCATTAATGCGGGTAACGGCAGGAAAGCAGAGTTACAGGTTATCTGTAAAAACGGATATGAAAACAAATGCCAGGATTGTGTTTTATTATGATGGAGATTAAACGAGACTTAAACCTATTCTTCATTACATAATTTGTTTTATAAAAAATTTTTCTCTTATATTTATTCAATTCTGATTCGCTTGATACAGGTAAAAACATGCAGCATTCATTAACCCCATCTTAAAACAACGCTGAATGAAACTATTAAGCAAGTTTTTTTTTATAATGGTTTTGCTGGATTTGCTTCCAACAAATAATATCGCTGCCCAACTGGGTGTAAATGCAGCAAAGGTGGCAGCGCATGGCATTATAGCCATTGCAGGCGGCAGCCGCCAGGAAAAACAGGAAAAAATTATTGAACAATCTATAACACAGGAAAAGATAGCCGGGTTAAAGGTAACTGTGTTGCGTGTAAAAGAAACGGATATAAAAAGCAAAGCCAAAGCGCATATAATAGCGCTGCAAAACAGGTTAAACCATTACGACTCTCTGTATATAAACAATCAGTCAATTGATGTTCCAAAAAATGACAGCGATTTGATAGCGATTATGGATAAAGATGAAGATTGGCCAACACAATATTACGCCGGCGAAATAAAAGCGTATAAAAGATATGCTTTCCAGCAGAAACAAAAAGCTGCGGCTGATAGCTTACATGCGATGCCTGCTAACCCGGTACCTACAGATACGACCCAGGCAAAATTATAATTGCATCCAAGCGAGCGCTGCACTTAACGCTGTTTTATTTTATTGCAGACTGTATTTAAAGGATTCCTTTCATAAATATTTACGGATCAAAGTGCTCCTGTTCTACACTCACATTGTATTCTGAGTGTTGAATAAAAACTGCAGGCTTTACAGGATGCAAACTTTACAGTTGATCTTTGGCCGTGAAATGCACGAAAGTAAAACATTCAGGTACGTGCGTATCGCTAATACCGTGCTTATTAAACGCCCATGCAGGATGCGGTTGTATTTCCTTTCCGCCCGACATAAGTTTTTGAAAGCGGCCAAAAAAAATGCGCCACGTATCGCCTTCTGCCGGCGGCAACGGCCTGCCATCGGCCAGCCAATGCATGCTTTTCCAGGGAATAGCTATTTCCAGTGTCCAGCCTTTATCTACGTGATTAGGGTCATTTATTTTACCATCAATTTGTACGGCCGTTTGCAGCCCTTCCATATCGTAATCCAAAAAGGCCCATTTAACACCTCTTGGATGGCGTCCCGTCCAAAATGAATCTTCCCGGCGGTCATCATTCCCGCCAAAAGTGTAAGCCTTTTCTTTATACACATCAAAAGCAGGAACATCAAATTTTCCACCTTTTTTATAAGCATCTTTCCATATAAAAAAAACTTCGTACACAGTATTCAGCGCATTTATTTCCAGTTCATAATAACAATCACCCCCATCAATAAATACCTCAAGATCATTTTCACGAAATATAATCCCGTCACGTTCTGTTATAGAGGCTGCCACATAAGGCTCTTCTGCCCAAAAAGCAATGTACAGGTATTCGTCATTCCAGAGAGCAGCGCAACGGGTATCATAAAAAGCCGGGCTGCCATCAGTCATATCTACAAACCGCGGCGATTTAACTGCATTCACCCATTCCTGTTTGCTTAAATCGCCGTTTATGGTGAGATGCGTTTGTATTTTGCTGCAGGTATAATGTTTTACTTCAGTTTCATCGCAGCCGTATCGGTTATCATGCATCGTTTGAACAGTTGATTTTTTGAGATATGATATTTACCGGCTTAAGATATAATAAAAATGTTTTGGGGTAATTTTATTTCTTTCATTTATGCGGAATTATAATTCAGCAATAAAGATGGCGCTCACTAAAGCAAGAAGAAACTATACCAACGGGTAACTATACTATTAAATATACAGGCGCCAATAAGGTTGGCATGTGCCTCATGATTTATCTTTTCTACAAAGGTTTCGGGCACTTCTGGTTTACAACGGCCTCTGGATAATATGATAAGTATTAAGACAAAAGCAGTAAGCTGCAGCCTTCATCTGAAATACTTAATTCTTATAGGGGCCAACCAGTAAACTAAGCTGCCTGAGAATATTGCGGTAAGTGGTTTTGTGCTTAGTGGCAATGGGCGCTTCGCTTTGCCAGTGGTGATCTTTACGGATAATCACAATTGAGTTTCCAAGTTCATCTTTATGCGCGTAAGGCATTATCATTACAGAACATCCTGATGATTCAAAATTAAAAATGGCGACAGAACGTATTTGTTCTCCGCAATGGCTGAATTCAATGATTTTAGTCATAAACAATCGTTTTATGTTTTTTAAGCAGTGTTAAGCATAAGAGGCTTAATAAGAAGTTAGTTTGATTGCCTTAAACACCAGGTAGTTGTTACCTGATTGTTTAAAATCATGTTGTAAAAAAACAAAATTGCAGTATAGGAGATAACTGCATACATGTAAACGCTGCATTGTATTTCGTGACAGCTATATTTTTTACTTTTCCCGCAACGCAGTTTTTGTCCCGGCTTTGCCAAAAGGTGTGCGGGAAAAAACATTTTTGATGCTTGAAGCAAAAGGCGCAATCATACCTTTAAACGTCGCATTTAGCCACTGCCAGTTTTGAACGTGCAGTTTAGTTTTGAAAAATAAATAATGCACTATGCGAAAACTGATTATGAAAATGTCAATAACCGTTGATGGTTTTGTTGCTGACTCTAATGGAAAAGCAGACTGGATTTTCAGAAGCTCTGATGAAACTTCAAGAAGCTGGAGCCTCGGGCGAAGCTATGATGCAAGCCTTATCATCATGGGCAGAAAATCGTTTGAGAATATGTCGCCTTACTGGCCAACGGCGCCCGGTCCTTTTGCCGTACCAATGAACACCATACCCAAAGGCGTATTTACCAAAAGTGGTTATGAAGGAATTGATGTGCCACCCGGTAAAGAACTATCCCCCGCCGAAGCTTCCTGGGCAACGGCGAAAATTTTTAATGGCGATCTCACTAAAGAAATAGAGGAACTTAAATTGGGAGAGGGTAAGCCCATCCTGGCACTCGGTGGCGCAGGGTTTATGCAAAGCCTTATAGCAACAGGGCTTATTGATGAATATCATTTGAATACCCATCCCGTAGTTTTGGGCGCAGGGCTACCTATTTTCACTAGTGTCCAGCTTCCAATAGACCTGAAGTTATTGGAAACAAAGCCTTTCCCCGGCGGCATTGTAGCGCATGTTTACGGCAAATAATTGTATAAGATCCATCCTTTTAATGCACATAACGCCCGGCAATTAGCCGGACGTTATTCTATATTTCTTTGCAATTAATAAGTATTCTCAAAACTTGCCGGCACAAAACCATCGCTTTCATATTGAGTGGGATCGCCGGCAGTATTATCCCATGCTTCAGTAAGTATGCCTGAACTTAAAGGCGTACTGTTTATTTTATCGCCGTTTTTTAAAGCCAGCTCATGGGTGCCATAAAATTTCAATTCAATAGGCTTCATATTAAATCCTTCGAAACTTACACCAAGGGTTTTTGGCGGATCGAGATAAGAACCGTTACAATCTGTTCGCTTTACCCGAACATTTTCCTGTACATCATCGGCACTGAAATCTATTTGCACGATAATGCCATCTTTCACTGCCTGCACGTGCGTTATGAAAAGATATAAACCAATAGCTGATGGCGTGCTTAATGGCTTCCAGCCGGTGGCGCCCGGCAATGCCACGCTCGTGGTTACTTCGCAGTGATCTGACCCGGCAAAAGCTGTTATAGATGCTTTCCCCGACAGTGTATAATCTACCTCAGACCCCACGGCAAGCCCGCCATCAAATTCAAACAACGGGTCCACATCAGCGGGGCAGGCATCACCAAAACCACGATACACCAAATGAAATTTTGCGGTTTCTTTCAAAGCATCCGGGTTGCCTGAATTTAACAGGCCGCCATGATAGCGTGTGTATAAAAAATTACTTTCAAACTTGCGCAGCACAGATGTGGCTATCACCTTATCATTGGTCTTAATTTCAATGGCGCCGGAAATAGTTTTATCAATAAAGCAACGTAGAATGGTTGGTGACCAAAGATCAATTTCAGCGGGTGTGCCGTCAATCGCTACGCTGCGGTTGCCTTTGCCGGGGTCGTTACCAAAATTACCATACAGGTAAAGTGCACACTTTCCATTATTGGCTTCCTTCTTGTAATCTTCATCTACCTGTAACCATTTTACACCATTATTGCCCAATACGGTAATAGATGCAAGCAGCAGGAACTGCCCTTTGCGGTGCATATCAATGCTTACACTAACCGCTTCGGGATTTGCAGCCGGCACATGATCCGGCGCCACATACACGGCTGATGATACATCAGCATCCAGGCTACCTTCCCCGCTGTATGACCAGCCTTTTACTTCGTCTATTCTTAAAGGCCTTGGTGATGTATATACAGGCGCTGTATTATCTCCTGAAGGAGAGTCATCGGGATCAAGTCGGGGAAAACGGGTTGTTAATTTCAATGTAATTACAGCCTCCTGCTCCACAGTTGAAGTTTGCGGTTCCAGTTTCAGGCTTTTGAAATAACCCCAATCACTAAAGTGTGTTGTGGTTACGCTCAACCGGCGCTTTGCCCTGTCAAGTGTACTGTTCAGCACAGCCTGCCAGGTGCCCTGTTCATCCTGGTAAGCTATATCCATAAAGTTAGCGATGGTATTCAGCGTGTCTTCCGGCATATAATTAAAAACAAGGGTAACCGGTTTACTGAATTGTTCGCCATGCGGCGTGATGCGGTAAGCATTACCAAAGCCATCAGGCAGCTCATTGGTTATGGGCTGAATACTAAAGGTTTTTGCCTGCGTAACTGCGCCTGCAGGTATAATAATTTTCAGGCGGCCATCAGCACTCGTCAGCTCGCCTCCTGCTTCATCAATTGTTTTGGTTACGGCTTCGCCGTTTGGCGTGCCGGCGGGCGTAGCCGTATTTTCATCATGCTGCTGTGGCGTCATGCTATCATTGTCTTTTTTGCAACAGCAAAACAACAATGCCAGCACAAGCGCAAGCGATGATAATAATTTTACGTTCATTGTTATTTGGTTTAGATTTTACGAACTGTTTTAATCCGGTTGTAAAACTATAAACCATGGATAAGCGGCATCAGGCAAGGTTGCATTGGCTGATAATAAATATGAATGAATTGATGTTTCGCGGAATAAGAAATGCCTGGTTGAACCGGCACCTATAATACGTTTTTCACGAGCAGCTACATCTTTTTCCAAAACAGTACTGGACCGCTACTTTTATATCTTATTATAGAAAAGTATCGCGGGAAATATTAAAAGCTACCCGCAGAGGGAGCTATAAAAGCACCGCGCATACGTGTTGCAAGAAGGATGGCCTAACAAAGAAAACACAGGGCACGGATGTTGTTTATGACAGTTGTATTGATATTACACTAACTCTTTGGCTTTACTTCATCAACTATTAAAGTCTTTACACCACCCCTGTCTGAAAAAGTGCCTGTAGCTGTTATTTGTTCGCCGGCATGCTTTTTAGCTTCTGCATAAGCATCTTTCTTATTATGATCTTCGACAATAAGATACACTTTGCCATCGCTTGTGAGAATGCCCATGGGTGAGCCGGCTTTAATGCAGTCTGCAGCGCAGGATTTATGCGCTTCGCCGCTGGCGCCGGAAGAAGAATAACAGGCCATATCCAATACTTCGCCGCTAACAGTCATACTCTTTTTATCCTGGCCGAATGATGTGAGTGATAGAGCGCTGAACACAATTGCAAGCAGGGAAATTTTTGATGTGAGAGAAGTCTTTTTCATATTATACAATTTATGTGTGAAGAATTACGGAGAATTGAGAAGATAAATGTAACACTTTTCAAATAACCTTCTTCATCATTCCTGTTTACCGGGTATGTTAATAAGTTCCTGCCCTGTTTAAGGCCAAGCAACAAACGATTGTAATGCAGCCGTTAAGGCTTTTCAATTAAGCTTTCATCAATATTGTATGCTGAAATTTCATTTAACAAGGGTGTTGCTTTAGCATCATTAATCTTGACTATAAAGCCGTCGGCTTCCACAGACGGAAAAGTATAAACCCTTTTCTTACCTACTGTATTGCCGTGCAATTCTTTTACGGTTGTATTATTTAAGCGAAGCTGAATAGTAAATGATTTTATTTTCTGGCCTGCGGCAATATCTTCCTTCAACACAATACAATTAGGCTTTTGCCTGCCATTAAATTGAATTGTATAAGTTGATGAAGCTGCAGTAAATTTTTTATCGGCTATTGCCTTATCAAAACTTTCCGCTCTTAATTTTTTGAACCCAATCAATGCAGCAGAATCATGCGCATTAAAATGCCCGTTCCTATCCGGCGGAACATTCAACAAAAGATTTGCTCCTCTCCCAACAGATTTCAGATATAACTGGAACAATTCTTCCGGCGATTTTACTTTTTCATCTTCTTCCGCATGATAAAACCAGCCTGGCCTTATGCTTACATCACATTCGGCAGGAATCCAGGCTTTACCATTAACGTTCCCATGATTTAGTGTATCCTGCTTCGGAGCGCCTGCACCCGGTGTAAAACCAATCGTATCCAAAGTATTCCAGTTAGGATCGCCGGCAATACCTCTTTCATTTCCAACCCAGCGTGCATCGGGGCCTATATCACTAAACACAACAGTATTCGGAGCAATGTTGCGCATGGTTTGTTTAAAACGTTGCCAGTCATAAACCTGCGTTTTCCCATTGGGGCCTTCACCATTGGCGCCGTCCCACCAAAACTCGAAGAAAGGCCCGTAATTATTTACCACCTCTTTCATCATGTTTACAAATACATCATTATAAGCGGGCGTTCCATATTGCGGATGGTTCCTGTCCCATGGCGATAAATACACACCCATCTTTAAATCATATTTTTTGCAGCTATCACTTAGTTCTCGCAGCACATCACCCTTACCGTTTTTCCATTTGCTTTGCGCCACCGTGTGCGTTGAATATTTACTCGGCCAGAGACAAAAACCATCGTGATGTTTTGCCGTGATAATGATGCCTTTTGCGCCGGCTGCCTTTGCAATGCGGCACCATTGCCCGCAGTCAAGATCAGTTGGGTTGAATACATCTTCCGGCTCTGTGCCTTTCCCCCATTCTAAATCAGTAAATGTATTGGGGCCAAAATGAACGAAGAGATAATAATCAAGTTTTTGCCATGCCAGTTGCCGTGATGATGGGGTGGGTTGATTAACCGCTGGCTTCTGTGCGTACAGGCTTATGCAAAAAAAATATGCTGCAACGAATAACAGTAGTTTCTTCATTGCAGCAATTTAATGACTGTTGTTTAAAAATTGCCGGAATTATATTTCTTGATAAACAACAAAATTATTTGCACTTTGCTTTAATTCAAACTCCTGAAATCCACCGGCACTAATTTACTTACACCGGGCTCCTGCATGGTAACACCATAAATCACATCCACTGTGCTCATGGTGGTTTTATTGTGCGTTACAATAATAAACTGCGAGTTATCGCTGAACTGCTGTATCATATTGGTGAATTTACCCACATTGGCATCATCCAGCGGTGCATCCACTTCATCCAAAATACAGAAGGGTGCAGGTTTAATAAGATAGATGGCAAACAACAATGCGGTTGCAGTTAAGGTTTTTTCACCGCCGCTTAACTGCGTTATACTCGATGGCCTTTTGCCCTTAGGCTTTGCCACCACATCAATGCCTGTTTCAGCAAGGTTGTCGGGGTTTTCAAGTATTAAATCGGCTGTATCTTCTTCTGTAAACAATGCTTTAAATACGCGCTGGAAATTCTCACGCACTTTATCAAACGTATCGCGAAACTGCTGGTTGGCCGTAGCTTCTACTTCTTCAATGGTTTGCAGTAAACTTTCTTTGGCACTTACCAGATCCTGCTTTTGTTCCATAATAAATTCATAACGTTTTTTCATTTCAACAAAAGCTTCAATGGCGGTAGGGTTTACTTCACCTATATTTTCAAGGCGTTTGCGCATGCGGTCTGAAGAAGCCTGCAGATCTTCAGTTGTTGAATCAGATGTACGCGGCTCATCAAGAATATCATCAAGGTCAATCTTAAATTCAACATGCAGGCGTTCACGCATACCCGCAAGGTTCAATTTCAGTTCGCTCAGTTTATCTTTTATTTCCGTTAAAAGCTGGTCGATTATTTCACGGCTTTTTGTTATATGACGCAAGGAACTTTCCCTTTCCTGCAAAGCATTGCGTTGATGATAATAAGCTGCGTCAGCTTCATTCAGCTTCCTTTCTTCCGCTTCTTTTGTGCGTAATAAAGTATGTACAGTCTCTTCCGTTGAAACAAGCGTTTCAGTGCTTTCCGTTATCTGGCCGCTCACTTCTTCCAGTTGCGTTTTATTCTGTTCTATTTGCGTATGCAGTTCCTTCAACTGATTCTGTTTATAATTTACTTCCTGCTGCAATGCAGCGAGCTTGCTTTGCAAACGTGTAAACGCAATATTCGTTTCATTAAACAGCCCCGATATAGTTCTATAATCCTGCTCGGCAGTTTTATAAGCACCCTCAGCTTCTTTTATTGCAGCCGTTGTGGCGTTTAGTTCTTCATTCAGTAAAATAAATTCTTCGCGCAGTTTTTCTACAATATCCTGTTCGCCTTCCAAACGGCCCTGCATATCATCAAGCTGGTTAGCTGCATTCTGCTGCATGTTTTGCAGGTTTTCCATCTTGTTGCGTGTAGCAAAAAGATTATTGGTGAGCTGGTTTATCTCGTTCTCGGTTTGCTTGATAAGGTTTTCTTTCAACTGCTCGTTATAACCAATAACTTCGTTATGTTTCTGCTGAATAGCCGCTTTTAATTCGTTCACAACTTTTTCCTGCGCTGCAATTTCTTCACGCAGCTTTTCAAGATTTTTTGCACGGCCAATTCTTTTACCTTCAAACAAACCAACGCTGCCGCCACTCAATGTGTATTCGCCTTTTACATATTTGCCCGAACGTTCCAGCACCACAACGCCGTTGCCGGCACTATTCACGGCTTCTTCATTTTCTGCAATAAATACATTGCCTAATAAATACGCTGCAAGCTTTTTATATTGCTCGTCCACCTCAATTACATCCATTGCTTTAATGGTATGTTCCGGTTGTTGTGCAACCATGTTGATGCCTGCAATTTTATCAAGCAATAAAAAATTGGCTTTACCTTTTTTGTTTTTATCAAGCAGTTCCACAGCCTGCAAACCTTCCTGCAGGTTGTTTACGATGTAATAATTAAGATAAGGCGTTAATACATTTTCCAGCGCCGTTCTGTATTCCTGCTGCACATAAATTATATCTGAAAGGATAGGCGCTTTTGAATTCCATTGCCCGTTATTATGCAGGAATTTTACGCTTTCAGGATAGCCTTCCATTGAATCCACGAGGCTCTTCAACAAATCATGTTCATTACGTTTTGCATCATATTTACGGTTTTCTTCCGTAAGCTTTGCCCGCAATGATTCCAATTCGCCCTGCGACTGCAATATCTGCTGCCGCGTTAATTCATGCTGCTCTTTTAACTGCTGTAATGTTTGTTGTTTTTCTTCCAGGCCTTTCGTTTTAGCAGCCACCTCGGTTTCGAGCTGCTGTACCTGGTAAGAACGGTTCTGCTGTTCCTGCTCCACCTGTGCTATGCCTCTCTGCAAATTATGGATAGATGTTTCGGCAACAGCCAGCTTCTTTTCTGCATCAAACTGCCGGCGTTGCGTTTGCAGGTGCGTGCTGCGTACTTTATCGGTTGATGAGCGTTTCTCATCGAGTAAAGTGCGTTTTGCATCTGTTTCTGCACGGGTTGCATCAAGCTTGTCTTTCAATTGCTGTAATGCTTCTTCTTCTTTCTGGTGTTGCAATTGTGTGTATTGAATAGAATCTTCAATATTCTTTAACTGGCCTGTGGCGCGTTCGAGGAATTCCTTTAATGAAGCATCTTTCTCCTTTAAAAAATGCAGGCTTTGTGAGGCAAGGTTTTTTTCATTTTCCCTGGTACGCAATTGCTGAACCAGTTCATTAAAATTATGCTGTTGTTCCTGAAGCGCTTTTTCCTGTTCCAGGAAATCAACGCGGTCTTTTTCCAATGCAGCTTCACCCGTTGCTATTTCAGCATCCAATGCATGCTTTTTATCTGTTTCTTCTTCCTGCTGCCTATTTAAATTTTTATATGTAAGATTGAAACCTTCCAAAGCAGCTTTAGCCAGCTCAATGGAAACCAGCTTATATTCTTTTTTTATTTCATGGTATTTCTCCGCCTTTTTTGCCTGGCTTTCCACCACTTTTAACTGGTTTTGAATTTCGAATAACAAGTCTTCAATCCTGTTTAAATCGCCTTCTGTTGCATCGAGTTTTTGTTTGGCTTCTTTCTTTCTTGTTTTATAAATAGTGATACCTGCAGCCTGTTCCAGCATGCGGCGGCGGCTGTTATCCTTATCACGAATAATATCATCCACCATACCCAGTTCGATAATAGCATAACTGTCATTGCTTACGCCGGTATCAAGAAAGAGGTTATGAATATCTTTTAACCGGCAGGCCACATCGTTCAGGCGATATTCGCTTTCACCGTTTTTAAAAAAGCGGCGTGTTACCCTTACCTCATTAAATTCTGTGGGAAGAAGGTTTTTTGTATTCTCAAAAGTGAGGCTTACTTCTGCGAGGCCGCTTGCGGAACGGGTTTTGGAACCGTTAAAAACCAGCGCTTCCAGGTTTTCACTTCTAAGCTGTGAAATTTTCTGCTCACCAATAACCCAGCGGATAGAATCGATGATATTGCTTTTGCCACAACCATTCGGCCCTATAATGCCCGTAATCCCTTCATCAAAATTCAGAATGGTTTTATCGGCAAAGCTTTTAAAACCTTTTATTTCAAGCTGCTTCAGTTTCATCTGTTCATTTTTATTTTTTAATTAGGCCAGATGCCCGCCTGACCGGACGGGCAGGGAACGCCCGGTAAACATTCCCTTGCGTGTCAAAATTTTACATGGGCGTTTCATACCTAAAAAATTTACTTACTAATAACGAATCGAAATAGAATATCCGTATATACAAATGTGCCTGCGAACATAAGTATAATTACACAGGCCTAAATTCACACAATTTGCACTGTGGAGAAATGGTGGAAAGAAGGGAGATTGTAATTGCCTGATGAATGCCGCTGATTTAGGAGGAGATGGTGAATAATCAATACCCAATATCCAACACTCATTTTAAATAAAACGCGGGGATTTACAAACGCCCAACCCTTACCTGTGAGGCCATTTGCTCGAATGAAAGCTTTGTATTGATGCGTCGTTTATCTGCCCATTGCGGATAAACAAACCGTATGGCCAGGGCAAATATGATGCTCACCGTGTACCAAATACTCGTATCCCAAAGATTACTTACAAACATGGCGGCAATCATCATTATTAAATAACTCAAACCCGGCGCTGCCAATACCATGTCCTGCCTGTCAAGCGCCAGCTTGTATAAACGGTATGCCCATTTTATAACAAACAATACAAATGCTATATAAAGCAAGGCAGCAATTAAACCGTATTCAACGGCGGCTTCAAGGTAAGTGTTGTGCATAATCCTGTCTTCCACCATAGCAGGCGCATACCTGGCCACAGCCGCAATAGAAGCCGTTTCATCACCGCCCATGCCAAAAATGGGAGACGTGCTGAGTGCCTGTGCGCCTGCAGACCAGTAATAAGTGCGGTCGCCGCCGCCTTCTGTATCGGTCATGTAAATCGCACGCTGCAATGTGGGGGAATTAAGCGAAAGCAACAAGGCCACGATAGCGCCAATAAAACATACAGAAACAATAACAAACTGAAAATCGATCTTCCGCCTTACCAGGTGAATATAAACGCCAACAGCGCAAAGTATCATGAATGAAAGCAGGCCGTTTCTTGAACCCATCATCATAATCATAATGCCAACCAAAACAATGGTTCCAAAAGCAAAGAAACGTGTGAAGAAACCAATATTGGGTTTGCGGCTGAACAGCGTTATAAACAAGTAAACAGATAAAGCGCACAAAGTGGAAGTAAATGTACCGTGGTGCACGTCGCCTAACTGCAATGTATCAGAATAACCCGCACCGCTTTGCGCCCTTCCGTTAAGTAATAAATTGAGGCCCAAAGGAATGATAATAAAAGGCATGCACCGCCGCGTATATTCGGGAATCTTATAAAGCATTTCTTTTGGATAATTAATAAGCACCCTCAGAAAAAACAGGTAAAAAACCAGTTTTATCATCTTAACAATACTATGAAAAGCGGGGGCGTTTTTTCCGGTTCCTATGGGAAGACCGGCAAAATTTTGGGGATGCTGGTAATAAACGAAAATACCCAGGAAAACAAAACCCAGGAAAAACAGGTAAATGATGGAAAACCGGAATGGGACCATTTTGCTTTTTTGAGAAAGTAAATCCCAGGCGAGTATGGGCGCAATGGTGGCAATGGTTAAACTTTCAGCGTATGAAGCATCGGCTGTTCCCACGCCTGATGTGGCAGTATCGGTAAATGCACCCTGCGATAAAGAAATCGTCATGAACATAGGGTACATAAAGGCACGGTCATATAATACCAAAGGAATGGTGAGCAATACAAGCGGTGCTGAAGTTAAATTAATGAGCGAGATATAAAGCGTAAGGCCTATTACGATTAGTATCCCGAGAAATAATAATTCTTTACCTCCAACATAAATACCGCTTTCCTGCTGTTGCTGTAAATTATTTGAATATCCTCCGTACATGCGGCAATAAAATTATTAATTGTAAATAATACTATCTGCTAATTTTTATTGTTCCTCATCTGTAATTATTGGCTGGCCTTTTTGTTTCTTTTTCTTCTTCTTAAACATCTGCAGAAAATCTTTCTGTATATAAACTATATCACTGCCAAGTAATTTCGGCTTCTTAATAAATGCAACCAATGCTGCTGCGCCAACAACAGTGCATAAAGCTGAAAATGCAATAATTTCATCAGCAATAAATATATGTAATAAGCGGTAAAGCAAATAAGCCGGAATTACCCAGCCAATGCTTAGCAACACGCCATTATAATAAGGCCTGAAGACCAATGTTTTCCAGTCGTTTTGAAAAATTCTTTTTCTAACAATGGCAATCATTATCACATAAGAAATTAAGGTGGAAACAAAAATACTCCAGCTAATGCCCGTTAAGCCGGCTGATACATAACCTATATAAATAAGCACACAAATGATAACCGAATTTTGAACCTTCCTGATAAGATTAAGCCTTATTAAACCATGCACCCGCATTAAGGTATCGCCCAGGCTTGACGTGGTGCGCAAGGGCAGGTTGAGAAAAAACACCTGCAGCAGCGGAACAGCATCCAGCCATTTTCTGCCTAATAATATAAGCACAACCTGTTTACTGAAAATAATAAGAAAAACTGTTAGCGGAACAAGGGCAGAATTAATTAATGAAAGTGATTTGGAAAATACTTTATATGTTCCTTTTTCATTGTCGTTTTTCTTTACCATGGCCGGCATCATTACCCGTTGCACCATGTCGTAAAAAAAGCGCTGGGGAATATTCATAATGCGGAAACTCCGGTCGAAAACACCCAATACGGCGGCGCTTACGAGTTTACCCACTTCCAGTATAATCCCAAAATTTACGATGTAATTATTTACGCGGATAAGCGTTAAGCCCGAACCATAACCAATCAAATCTTTCCAGTGTTTTTTGGTAAACCCAAGTTTAAGCCGCAAAGGATAATAAAATAAAAGTGTAAGCAATTCAGCGCCGAAATAAAATATCTGCGACCACACAAGCGACATTACACCAAAGCCTTTGTAAGCCAGGATAATTCCCAGCACATTTGATAAAAGCAGCATTACGCCATCTGCAATAAAAATTTTCCTGAACCTGAAATTCTTTTGCAGCATGGCAAATGATGGCGAATACATAGCGGCAAACCAAAAGATAATGCTGAATACGCGCAGTGATGATGTTAGCTGCGGTTCATTATAAAATTCTGCAGCAAACGGTGCAAGTATAAAAATGGCAATGTAGATGATAGCCGCCAGCAGCATACTTGAAAAAAATGCCGCATTTACGTGCTGCTTTTCTGTTTCTTTTCGCTGAAGCAGTGCATCGCCCATACCGCCATCGCCAATCATATTGCCGAAATTCATGAAAGAATTAAGCAGGGCGAAAACACCAAGCTCAGATTTTTGCAGCAGCCTTGCCATAACTGCATAATATCCAAACTGGGAAATTACCTTAACACACACATTAAGCATTTGCCAGGCACCGGATTGTATAACCTGCTTTTTTTTAACCATGGGCTTAAACGGCCTTAAGAACTAATATGCCACAAGCCTGTATAAGCAAGCTTATGGCAATATGTAAGTCTGTATTGTTTATTTAAAATTCTATTTTTTAATAAGCAATAAACAATGCTCAATTCAATAATCAAGCTGCCATTGCGATGAATATTCGGTATTGCTTATTGAATATATCTATCAGATCAACAAGATTAATAATAACTACACAGTATGCGCCCTGCGTTTTTTTCTGCCGAAGAATGATTTGCGTTCACCATAATAATCCTGGCTGCCGTTATATCCATAAGTATAACCATAGCCCGGCACACGTTTTATATCGTTAAACACAATATTAATATTCTTGAACTTTTTATCGTTTGCCAATCCCTGTACAAGATTCACCTGCTTTTTATAAGTAAACCGCTGGCGTACCACATACAATACGGTATCAACATATTTTCTCAATAACAATGCATCTGTTACAAGGCCTACCGGCGCACAATCAACAATGATATAATCAAACTCGGATTTCACCTCATCAAATAACTGCTTAACCCTGTCATGCGCCAGTAATTCCGCCGGGTTTGGCGGCAACATACCGGGGCCTATATAGTAGCAATCAGGATGAAGGCTTGTTGGTTTTATAATATCCCTGGCATTTATATCAGAAATGATGTAATTGGAAAAGCCTTCATTATTATCAACGCCCAATATGGAATAAATATAAGGCTTGCGCAAATCCAGCTCCATTATCAAAACTTTCTTGCCTGAAAGGGCAACTGCTGCCGCAAGGTTTACCGCAACGAAAGATTTACCTTCCCCTCCCATGCTCGACGTAACCAATACGGTTTTATCTGAAGCATCAGGCAGCAGGAAATGCAGGTTGGTTCTTAATGTTCTGAATTGTTCTGCCACCTGGCTCCTGTCATCCTTAGAAACCACAATTGCTTTTCCATCTTTAGTGTGATTAATGTCTGCAACCACCGGAACATACGTTGCATTCGTTATGTCATTCGTGGTAATAACTTTTGTATTAAGTAATTCTTTCAGGAAGATTACAACAGAAGGAACCAGCAAACCAAGAAATAAAGCACAGGGAATTAAGATAACCCACGTGGGAAAGAATGGCATAGGGCCGCGTTTCACTTCATCAATAACGCGGATGGGGCCAATATTATATGATTTTGAAACTTCAGTTTGCTCACGTGTTTGTAAAAGATACAGGTACAACTCCTGCACCACGTTTTGCTTTCTTGTATAATCAATATAAATACGCTCTTTTGTGGGCACTTTTTTTATGTTGCCCGTAACCTGGTCATTCCTGTTCTGCAGTTCATTCTGCTCGGTGGTTATACCTCTTTTAAAGGTGCGCATCATGCTTAATAAATCGCCGCGTAACTGGGAAAGCTGGATGTCTATGCTTTTTACATTTGGGTTTTGCTCTGTTGAATTCTGCAAATAGCCCTGGCGCTGCAACTGCAGCGTGTTATATTTTTCCAGCGTTTGCACAAATGCCGCATCCTGGATAGGCGCTGTTGTAGGCATCACCCTTGAATTATTATGCTCGTCCATCAGGTACTTTTCAAGGTCGTCTACCACTTTTAGCTGAACCTGTTTATCAGCGAGGTCGTTACTTACAGTGCTGGAAAGCTGGAGTAATTGCTTGGAATCGTCGGTAATATCAGTAATGCCGTTTTCCTTCTTAAAGGTTTCAATATTCTTATCAATATTATTCAGGTCTTCCGATACTTTTATCAAACGGGTATTAATAAAAGCTATGGTGCTGTCGGCTATCCTGTTTTTATTATCCACATCAGATTTTACATACAGGTCAACCATATACCGCAGCATATCTTCATTTTTTGAAGGGCACTGCGCCGTTATGCTGAGATCTATAATATTTACAAATTCAGTGGTAGTAATGGCTTCTATATCATCCATCAGCATTTTTAAGGTGGCGTGATAGCTGTTGATAGTAAGCCCAAGGTGACGGTCGGGGTTTTTAATGGCAACTGCCGGGTTTCGTTCTAAAACCCAGCTGCCATACCAGAAGGTAAGCGTGTCGCCGTAAGAAGCTGTAAAGCTGCTGTCGGTATCTTCATCTTCAAACCACACTTTTTTATCGTCGGCCTTAACGTCGTATTCAACCGGTTCAATAATCTTATCATCATTCAAATACAATACATGTATGAAATAAGGAGACTCCTTATATATTTCCTCATAACGGATTGCATTCTTACCAAAATACTGAAGGTTCAGTTCAAGATCGTGTATGGTTTTTTCGATAATGGTTCTTGAATGGATAATTTCAATTTCATTGGAAACTGAATTGGGATAGGAATTTTTTCCAAGGTCGCCCAGTACTGTCGCCTGGTCTGTACCCACAATCTGGCGGCCCTGCGAATTATAACCATTCACAAGCACCCTGCCCATTACGGTATAATAAGGTGATGTGTAGAAAAATATAAAGGTGGCCAAAACAATGAATAGGAAAACTGATAATACATACCAATACCAGTTGCCAAAAATTTTGCCTACAAGAAACTTAACATCAATATCGTGATGCGGAGAAACGTTTCTGTTTACATTTAAATCATTATATGAATCCTGCATAGTAGTAGCTTCTTGAACTTTACCGAATTAAACAAAATCATAATGCCGGGGATATTTCATTACAGGGTTAACCGTGCAATAATAACTATCATTAAAGATATGGCGCTGGATATAACTGCTATATCCCTTACCCTGTAGTTGCTTTCGCCTGCCACTTTATCTTCTGTTGGTTCTACGTATAAAACATCATTTGGCTTAAGATAAAAATAGGGCGATGATATAGTAGTGGTGCTGTCTAAGTTAATTCTCACAATTTGTTTTGCGCCGTTAGCATCACTTCTTATCAGCATCACATTATCCTTTCTGCCGGAAACCGTTATATCGCCGGCCAAACCAAGTGCATCAAAAATAGTGGGGTTTTCATTGGGCACCAGGAACGTGGTGGGGTTTCGCACTTCGCCTAATACGGTTATTTTATAATTGGCAAACCTTACATTAACTACCGGATCTTTAAAGTAAACAGAAATTTTTTGTGTAACCAGGTCTTTTACCTGTTGCGTGCTAAGGTCTTTTACCAAAACATCACCAATATAAGGCAGGTGAACATACCCGTCTTTATCCACAAGGTAGCCGGAAATTATAGATTGCTGGCCATTCCGGTCGCCCATGCTTGTTATGGCGCCTGAGTTTAATGGCAGGTTACCCTGGTTTAAAACCGAATTTGCCTGAGGATCGAGCGTTTGAATATTAATATTCAGCACATCATCTACCCGTACAATGGCAGCAGGTGGTGTTAAGGTTTGCAGTATTCTCTGGGCCCTTGCCGAATCCGGTACATCTTTAAAATAGGAAACACGCTGAATTTTACAGGATACGAGATTTATAAAAAGCAGGGACACTAATGAATACGTAATTAGCCGCGAAGCAGTTTGAAACATTCTTAGTTAATTTATATTTTTTCCCAAAAGCAGGCAAAAATAACTTGCCCTTTTATTAATGCCAAATTAATAATATTGTTATATGTAAAAGGTTTGTATGCGTTTACCGGCTGTTGGTGCGCACTAAAATAATATATGCAATAAGCCCTGGTGTCATCAGTTAAGCCTTGCTTTTTGCACCTGCATCAGCTTGTTATCGTTTGCATTAATAAGCACCAGTGCAAAAATGCCCAGTATAAGCAGCAGGGCCACTTCGAGATGCGACATAATAACTGTTCCGCCAACATCTATTTTTGCAATGCTGAAAATATGGCTTCCTTCACTCGCCTGTATTTCGCTTAAAGCATTTAAATGCTGTATTACATTTTCAAAACTTACATTAACAGCTTTATTATTTTCATTCAGCCCTGCAGTAAGCGTATTATATTGTTCAAGTTCCTTTTTAAAAGCAATCCATTGTTTTTTTTCAGCAGGTGTTAAATAAGTGGTTTCGTAAGTTTTTATTATTGAATGAATAGCGCTGTCGTGCCGGGCAGCAGTTGCCGCATTATCATTTGCCTTCATTTCATTCAGTAAAAATTTCTTTTGGTAAAGATGGTCAGTAAGCTGAAATATATAAGTGGCGGGCATCAGCCTGTCTTTATAGATAGAAGCGATGGATTCATTCAGCTTTGAAAAGGTTTTCCTGTTGGAAATATTATTCACTAATATTAATACAATAATCAACAGGAGCACCGCAACCGCCTTCATTTTGTCTTTTACCAGGTAAGCCCATTTCATCTGTATATCTTTTATTTTTTAATTGCCGGATGCCCGCCCGGCCGCACGGGCAGGGAATGCCCTTAAATAATCATCGCCTTGATATGTCAAAAGCCTATGGACATTCATAACAGGAAATTTAATTATTGTAAATTAAAAAGATTTAAGATAGCAACCATTGCTTTGCATCATAAATAGCTTATTTAACTATTTCTGTTATTAAAGGATATCGGTTGCATTGTAATGGTTAATATTTTTCGCTGTGAAAAGCCTAAAAAATAATAATCTTTGATGCATTCGTCAGAATAACCAATATCAATAGAAAATATAATGGGCATAAACGAATTTTCAGGTCATGTTGCAATAGTTACGGGTGCGGGCCAGGGCATTGGCTTTGAAATTGCAAGACAGCTCTGCCTTAAAGGTGCATCTGTTTTAATTAATGATATACATGAACCGCTGGTTGATGAAGCTGTTGCAAAAATTTCAATGCATGGACATTGTATAGGATTAGCCGGTGACGCCGCTGATGCTGCCTTTATTCAATCAATGGTAGATGAAGCGGTAAATAAGTTTGGCAAATTAACGATCGCAGTTGCCAATGCAGGCATTACTTTATTTGGCGATTTTTTTGAATATAAATTACAAAGCTTACAGGCTGTGATGAACCTGAACATTGGCGGCAGTTTTTTGCTGGCGCAGGCCGCGGCCAAACAAATGAAACAGCAAAACAGCGGCGGAAGTATTTTGCTCATGTCGTCGGTAACAGGCCACCAGGCGCATAAAAACCTGGCGGCGTACGGCATCACAAAAGCTGCGCTTGAAATGCTGGCAAAAACGCTGGTAGTTGAATTATCACCCTATAATATTTCAATCAATGCCATTGCGCCAGGCGCTACTGTTACGGAACGCACAGGCGAAGACCGGGATTATATAACCACCTGGAGCCGTATAACGCCTATGGGTAAGCCAGCAACGGTGGAGGATATTGCCAATGCAGCATTGTTTATGGTTTCGCCTGCATCAAGACATGTAACGGGGCAAAGTTTGGTTATTGATGGCGGCTGGACGAGTGTAAGCCCCTCACCGTATTAAAAAATCAGTATGGATTTTAATTTAAATTTTATAATATTTCATGTTCAGATTAGATAACAAAACAGCCATCATAACCGGTGGCGGCAGCGGCATAGGAAAAGCTATTTCCATATTATTTGCACAACAGGGCGCAACAGTTTGCATTATTGATATTAATGATGAAAGCAAAAATGTGGCTGATGAAATAAATGCAGCCGGTGGTAAATCATTCTTCTATAAATGCAATATTTCAAGCCAGGCGGAAGTAAAAACCATTGTTGCAGCTATTATACAGCAACATTCCGCCATTGATATTTTAATTAACAATGCCGGTATTGCACATATAGGCACTGCAGAAAATACTTCGGCAGAAGATTTTGAAAGGATATTGAATGTAAATGTGAAAGGCGTTTATAATTGTTTGCACGAAGTCATTCCTTTCATGAAACAAAAAGGGGGCTGCATTGTAAACATGGCTTCCGTAGCAGCATTGGTTGGCCTGGTTGACCGCTTTGCTTATTCTGCCACCAAAGGCGCTGTGTACGCCATGACGCTTTCTGTGGCCAAAGATTATTTATCTCATAACATACGCTGCAACAGTATTTCTCCGGGCCGTGTGCATACGCCGTTTGTTGATGGTTTTATCGCAAAAAATTATCCCGGCAAAGAAGCTGAAATGTTTGAGAAGCTATCCAAAACACAACCTATCGGCCGCATGGGCAAGCCGGAAGAAATAGCGCAGCTTGCTTTGTATTTATGCAGCAACGAAGCATCGTTTATTACAGGCTGCGACTACCCTATTGATGGCGGTTTTATAAAGCTGAATACGTAATACTTCAATTTTAAAATTGTTTCCCGCAACCCTTTTTCAAACACTTGTTAATATGCCCGGTATTTTGCTGCGTTTATCAGGCTTCATTTACTTTTGTTATTAAACCATTTGTTTTGAGCATTACAATTACTACGCAAAATCTATTTAAAACATACGGCAGCCGCACTGTTGTAAACGATGTTTCCATTCATGTGCAGCAGGGCGAAATAGTGGGTTTGCTGGGCCCGAACGGCGCCGGCAAAACCACTACTTTTTATATGGTGGTAGGTTTAATAAAAGCCGATTCCGGAGAGGTTTTTCTCGAGAAAGAAAATATCACCAAACTGCCGATGTACAAGCGGGCACAGTTAGGCATTGGCTACCTGCCACAGGAAGCTTCTGTATTCAGGAAGTTAAGCGTGGAAAATAATATTCTTGCCGTGCTCGAAATGACTGACCTTACCAAGCAACAAAGGCTTGAAAAACTGGAAGAGCTGCTGGAAGAATTCAATCTTAACCATGTTCGTAAAAATAACGGCGACAGTTTGAGCGGCGGCGAAAGACGAAGAACTGAAATAGCCCGTGCGCTTGCCGTGGACCCCAAATTTATTTTGCTGGATGAGCCTTTTGCCGGCGTTGACCCTATTGCGGTGGAAGATATTCAAAGCGTGGTGGCAAGATTAAAATATAAAAATATCGGCATTCTTATCACCGATCATAATGTAAATGAAACACTTTCTATCTGCGATCGGGCTTATCTTTTGATAGAAGGGAAAATATTCAAGCACGGTACTGCCGAAGAACTGGCAGCAAACGAACAGGTAAGACGGCTCTACTTAGGTACCAATTTTGAATTGCGGCGCAAAAACTGGATATTGGAAATGGGAAAGAAAGAGCAATTCCAGGAGCCGGCTGAAGAAAACAAAGAATAGCGTTAAGGTGGATGATGAATATTAAACGTAAAAATTTCAAGGTTCGTTGTTATTGATGAATATGTTTATGTAGAACCAATCACCCGCTATACATTTCCCGTCTAACATCAATAAAATCATATTTTCTCCTATATTCGAATTATGGATTCTGTTAACCTGGTTATATACATTGCAGTTACACTGCTTTTTATAGCTTTCTTTTCGGGCATTGAAGTAGCGTTTGTCAGCGCCAGCAGGTTGTCGGTAGAACTTAAAAAAAAGCAGGGATTGAGCAGTGGTTCTATTCTTTCAAGGTTCATGGAAGCCCCGTCCGGGTTTATTGGTATGTGTTTGGTTGGCATGAGCATTTTTCTTGTTTGTTATGGTTTACTGTTCAGCGAACTTTTGCGCACTTCGTTATGGAACCCGCTTAAATTAACCAACGCTTATGTAAAACTGCTGGCCGATACGATTGTCTCTTCCCTTATTGTTTTACTCACCGGTGTGTTTTTGCCAAGGGCTGTTTTCCGTGCAAAGAATAATAGCCTTCTGAATTTTTTTGCGCCGGTAGCTCAATTGTTTTATAAAATACTCAATCCTGTAGCTTCTTTATTTGTAAGAATATCAGAAGCTGTTTTAAAATACCTGTTCAATGTAAAGGCAAAAGATAAAAACGAGCCTTTTATAAAAATTGATCTTGAAAACTTCTATCAGCAAACACGCGAACAGGACCCGGAAACACAGGATTTGAATACAGAACTTTTTGAGAATGCTTTATCATTACCTTCTGTCAGGGTTCGCCAGTGCCTTGTTCCAAGAACAGAAATAGAAGCGATAGAATTACATACTTCCATTGATGATGTGCTGAAACTTTTTGTTGAAACCAAATTAAGCAAGCTTGTGGTGTATGAAGGCAATATAGACAATATACAAGGCTATGTACACCAGCTCGACCTGTTTAAAAGGCCTACAGAATTACGCTCCATCTTATTGCCCATACCTGTGGTTCCCGAAACAATGAGCGCCACAGACCTCATCAATAAATTCAGTAAGGAGAGAAAAACCATTGCCTGGGTGGTGGATGAATTTGGTGGCACAGCAGGTATTATAACCATGGAAGATATACTGGAAGAAATTTTTGGGGAGATAAGAGATGAATATGATACAGAAGAATTTGTTGAAAAACAGATAGCAGAAAATGAATTTATTTTTTCAGGCAGGCTTGAACTGGATTATCTTAATGAAAAGTATAGCCTCGATTTTCCCGATTCTGATTCTGAAACTTTATCCGGCTATATCATCAATCAGCATGAAACCATTCCCCGCGCCAAAGAGCGCATCATTATAGATAAATATGAATTTGACATTATTACCGTAAGCGATACCCGTATTGAAATGGTAAAGTTGAAGATATTGCGGTAATGAAAGCTGAGGAGTTGAATAGTTGATTGGTTGATTAGTGCAGAATTGGGAATTTGTAATGGGATTAGGAAAAATCTCGGGCAAATAAACTTGTGAACTCTTAGACCTGCAAACATTTAAACTTCGTCGCGTAAATAATTTTTATAAATCCATTTGTCATTCAGCCCCGTACATTTGTACCCCTTTAAAATAAAAGACCAATATAAATGACTGAAGGATTCATTGGCCGCAGAAACCAGGGCAAAGGAGAAATGGCTTTCGTTGACCATCTTGAAGAATTAAGATGGCATATTGTACGTTCACTAATTGCAGTTTTATTTTTTGCAGCACTTATCTTTATTAAGATACAATGGGTTTTCGATAATATTATTTCAGGCCCCATCAATCCTGATTTTATAAGCTACCGTGTTATTTGCAACCTCAGCCATAAACTTGGCCTCGGCGATGGATTATGCCTGGCGCCGGTTGACGTGAAGATGCAAACCACAACATTCGGCGGGCAATTTTTCAGCAGCTTTTCTATTGCGTTTGTGGGTGGTTTAATTATTGCTTTCCCCTATATTTTCTGGGAGTTCTGGCGTTTTGTGAAACCGGCACTTAAACCAAGGGAACTTAAAGGCACACGGTTTGTCATCTTTTGGATTTCTTTCTTTTTCTTCCTGGGGGCTGCTTTCGGATATTTTGTACTTGGCCCGTTTACTTTTAATTTCCTTGCCACTTTCCAGGTAAGTGCGCTTAATACCGTACAAACACAACCAACCATTAACGATTATATTGATAACCTTACCAATCTTATTTTAGGCTGCGGTATTGCGTATGAACTGCCTGTGCTTACTTATGCCCTGACAAAAGTGGGCATTATTACACCGCATTTCCTGCGCCGCTCAAGAAAATATGCGTTGGTGGTTTTATTGATTATTGCCGCCATTATTACGCCAAGCCCCGACTGGTATAGCCAGACGATAGTGTTCCTGCCATTGTTTGGTCTATATGAATTAGGCGTTTATCTATCTTCAAGGGTTTACAAGCGTGAAAAGCAAAAAGAAGCAGAAGAGTGGAGTTAGTTATTTGAGCTTATATGCACTATCAATATTGATTTGCCGGTAAGAGGAATGCTATTTATAGATTAAACCTGTGTTCCTTTTATCAGCAAAATTGATTTTACAGATTGTTCTTTCAGGTGCAGGAATTGTTTTCGTTCTTCATCTTTTGAAAAATTCAGCAGGTCCTGCTCACTTTCAAATTCTACCAAATGAATTTCATAGGGCTTATCAATATGATGCTCTATAAAATTATTTTCTGCAGGCCTGATGCGTAGCAAAAGCCGCCCATTATATTTTGAAATTATGGGCATGGCAATGTTTTCAAATTCATGAAATACATCTTCCTGTCCTTCTTTAATATATACCAGTTGCGTAATATAAATCATAACACATCGTTTGCTGTTTCGTACCCTATACTTTTACCTTCAACCTTTCCTCAGTGCATCCTGTCACCTCTTGGTTCGAGTTTTTTAATGATATCCGCTTCATATGCCAGCCATTCCTGCCAGCGTTTGCGCACTTTATCTTTATCAATATAGGTTTCTGCCAGTTCAATAAAGGTTACATAATGCCCCGCTTCACTTTCCATAAAACGGCGATAAAAATTACGCAGGTAATCATCATTCAAACCTTCGCTCAAACGTTTAAAACGTTCACAACTGCGGGCTTCAATTAAAGCGCATATCAAAAGCTTATCCAATAAACGGTCTTCTTCTCTCCCGCCCTTTACTTCAAACTGCAATAATTTATTTACATATTCATCTTTTCGCTGTTTGCCCAGTTGCAAATTTCGTTTTCGCAGTTCCTGCAATACCAAACGAAAATGCCCCCATTCTTCCGTAACTATTGGCGACAATTCATTCACGAGCTCAATTTTATCAGGGTAGCGTTGTATCAATGAAATGCAGCTTGTGGCTGCTTTCTGTTCACAGTAGGCATGATCGGTTAAAATATCTTCCAGGCTGATGGACGCAAGGTTAACCCAGCGCGGATCGGTGGGCAAATGCAACCCTAAAATATTTCTTTCCGCTTCGTTCATAATGGCAAAGTAAATTCAATTTCCGGCATAACAATGTTTGGCAACCTGATCTTATTAATGATAAAATACAGATAAAGATTTATCAGTCACAGATGCACACATAATCTGCATCTCGGTGGCTAAGCATACCCAGGCCTTTGCAATTTTTATACATTGCATAACCAAAACAGTTTTATATTTCAGCCTAAAAAAGCAATTGCCATGAAGAATCTTATCGGAGTTTTACTTTTATTCTTTCTCACACTAAACATTCATGCACAAAAAGTAATTCCTTTATACAACGGCGCAGCGCCCGGTTCGGAGAACTGGAACTGGGATGAAGCTCGTCAGGACAGCAACCTGTTTAAAACACCGATAGTATACAATGTATCTCATCCCACATTAACCGTTTACCTGCCCGACTCTACGGCGCCCAAAACAAATACGGCGGTTATTATTGCGCCGGGCGGCGGTTTTCATCTTTTATCCATCAACAGCGAAGGTGTTGATGTGGCCAAGTGGCTTAATAAAAAAGGCATCACCTGTTTTGTATTAAAATACCGCCTGGTGCATAGCAAAAACGATAATCCCATCCAGGAAATGATGGACATGATAAGCAAAGGAAGCGAAAATGACGAGGAAACAACAACTGCAATTTTAATGGCAATTGCTGATGGGCGCGAAGCCATCAGTTATGTGCGCAAACATGCACAGGAATATGATATTGATGCCAATAAAATAGGCATCATGGGTTTTTCTGCAGGCGGTACTGTAGCAGCAGCTTCCGCATTTAATTATACGGCTGATAACAAACCCGATTTTGTGGCGCCGGTATATGCATTTTTCCCCGACAGCCTTCAAACAACCGTATCAGCAGATGCGCCGCCAATGTTTCTTACGGCCGCATCTGATGACCAGTTAGGACTTGCGCCGCACAGCATAAGTTTATATAACAAATGGCTAGCTGCAAAACATCCCGCAGAGTTGCACATGTATGTAAAAGGCGGCCATGGTTTTGGTATGCGTAAACAAAATATTCCAACCGATAACTGGATTGAACGTTTTGGCGACTGGCTAAGCGCAATGGACATTACAAAATCGGCCGTGGCGCTTAATGCGCAACAGGCCGAACAGATGCAGGGCATGTTGAAAGACTGGCCTAATATCAAGCGCTATGATGAAGCTAACCAGCAGTTAAAATCAAAACCGGCGATTAAAGACCGTGTAGTGTTTATGGGCAACTCTATTACAGATGGCTGGATAAACCATGATCCTGATTTCTTTTCCAAGAACCCATACGTGGACCGCGGCATAAGCGGGCAAACCACGCCGCAGATGCTGGTGCGTTTCCGTGAAGATGTAATTGCACTGCAGCCCGCAGCCGTAGTGATTTTGGCAGGTATAAACGATATTGCACAAAACACCGGCTATATACGCCCTGAAGATACGTATGGCAATATTGTTTCAATGGCTGAACTGGCCAAGGCCAACAATATAAAAGTAGTTATATGTTCTATATTACCGGCCTACGATTTTCCGTGGCGGCCCGGCCTGCAGCCTGCGGAAAAAGTGGTTGCCATTAATAAGATGCTGAAAGATTATGCAGATAAAAATCATATTGTGTATGTTGATTATTATTCTGCCATGGCCGATGAAAGAAAAGGTTTGCCGTCAAACCTGTCAAAAGATGGCGTGCACCCAACCCTGGAAGGATATAAAATAATGGAGTCGCTGGTACAGAAGGGCATTAAGGAAGCGCTGAACAAGTGAGTGGTAAATGGTACGTAATGAGTAAACTAATAATAGGATCATATATCTCATTTAAATTGTATGATGACAAAGCTGGTTCCCACATGCGTTCCGGGCCAGACCGGGAATCCGCATTACCAGGCGCTTTAAATATTACAGGAAGCGATTAGATAAAATTCATAGTATCAATTCAATAAAATGAATATAAAACGATTGCCTGCTTTTTTTCTTTCACTATTCATTTCAGCCATATCATTTGCACAAACAAAAACACCTGCTGTACAAACAGATGCAGGGTCAGTTTCAGGCATTGTTCAAAATGGTATCAATATTTTTAAAGGCATTCCTTTTGCAGCACCTCCTGTTGGTGAACGGAGATGGAAAGCCCCGCAACCGGTGCAGCCATGGACAGGCGTGAGAAACTGCGATACATTCAGTGCAAGCCCCATGCAGGGTTCGCCTGCGCCCTTCAGCATGTGGAGTGAAGAATTTTTAATAAGAAAAGAACCCATTAGTGAAGACTGTTTATACCTGAATGTATGGACAAGCTTCACCTCTGCCGATAAAAAATTACCGGTATTAGTCTGGATTTATGGCGGTGGCTTTGTAAGCGGCGGCAGTAATGTGCCCATTTATGATGGCGAGGCTATGGCAAAGGAAGGTATTGTGTTTGTAAGTATTAATTACCGCGTGGGCATATTCGGTTTTTTTGCGCACCCTGCGCTTACCAGGGAAGCGCCTTATCATGCTTCAGGCAATTACGGATTACTTGATCAGATTGCCGCATTAAAATGGGTACAACATAACATCGCCGCCTTCGGTGGCGATCCTGGTAACGTAACTATAGCAGGACAATCAGCGGGCTCCATGAGTGTAAATGCATTGGTGGCTTCTCCCCTTGCAAAAGGCCTGTTCAATAAAGCCATTGCAGAAAGCGGCGCATCTTTCTTAAGAAATAATTCGGGTAATAATCTTCAGCAGGCGGAAGAAGCCGGCGTAAAAACGGCAACAGCATTACACGCCAATTCAATTGAAGAATTAAGAAATTTGCCGGCATCCGAATTAATGAAAGCCCAATCGCAGCGCGGTGTTATTATTGATGGTTATGTATTGCCGCAATCAATTGCTGCAATCTTTCAGGAAAATAAAGCCAACAAAGTGGCTTTACTAACCGGCTGGAATGAAAACGAAGGTTTATCGGGCACGATAAAAAATGCAGGTGATTATACCAACCAAATCCAGCAGCAATACGGTGATAATGCAAAAACACTTTTGCAATATTATCCTGCTGCCAATGATTCTATGGCTTCTTCATCGCAATACGATCTTTCAAGAGATATAATTTTTGGTGTGCAAAACTATACATGGGCCAATATGGCAAGCGGACAAGGCAATCATGTTTATGTATACCGCTTTACACGCAAAGTGCCCGGTACAGGGCAATATGCAAAGTATGGCGCCTTTCATACGGGCGAAGTGCCTTATGCTTATAACAATTTAAAATTCGTTAACCGGCCATGGACAGGCATTGATTATAAACTTGCTGGCGTTATGTCTTCTTACTGGGCAAACTTTATTAAAACAGGAAACCCTAACGGCCAGGGTTTGCCTGAATGGAAGCCTTATAATAAAAACGAAAAAGCCATAATGATTTTAGGCGATACACAGCAATCGCAAACCATGCCGGATGCAAAGCGGCTGGATGTTTTATATTCCATAATGAATCCACAGTGAATTCACCTCATTTATGCAATCCATATTTCAAAACATATACAAACACCCGCTTTTACCTGAACCCGATTTGCAAAGCATTATGCATTTGCATAAACAGGTAAATTTTAATAAAGGTGATATTATTTTAAGATCTGGCTGTATTGCCAATGAATATTATTTGCTTGAAACAGGCCTGGTAAGGGCATTCGTTATTAATTACAATGAAGATGAAATTACTACGGGCTTTTTCACGGATGGTGAAATCATTATCTCCCCTCCTTCTTTATTTCAGCGCACTCCATCGCAGGAAACATTGCAGGCGGTTACAGATTGCATCGCCTGGAAAATTGTATTTGATGACTTTCAGCAATTGTATCATAATCTTCCGGGCTTCAGGGAATGGGGCAGGCTTTGGTTTTCGCAACAGCTTTTTTCGCTCAAGCAAAGATCGCTGGATATGATTACCGAAACAGCTACCAACCGTTACCTGAAGCTTATAAAAGAAAAGCCGCAGGTCATCCAGAATGTACCGCTAAAACAAATCGCCACTTATCTCGGCGTTACCGATACTTCATTAAGCAGGATAAGAAAAGACATCGTAAAAACAACGGGCAATTAGGCAATGCAACCTGTCCTGTTATTTAAACTTTCAGACCAAAAACACTCATTCATTTCTTGCCAAATGGCAAGTTCGTTTATATGTTCACTATCCTACTTTTGATTTTAAATAAAGCTATATGGAAAACAAACAGATTAACCCTGCAGTATGGTTCGAAATTTATGTAAATGATATGGAAAGGGCCACCAAATTCTATGAAACCGTATTGAATGTTAAGCTTCAACCTATGTCTGACCCTGCGGATGAAGCTATGCAAATGAAATCATTTCCAAGCGCCGGTGAAAACTTTGGTGCAAGCGGCAGCCTTGTTAAAATGGAACGCATGAAAGGTGGCGGCAATGGCATTATGGTATATTTTGGCTGTGAAGATTGCGCTGTTGAAGAAAGCCGCGTTGAAGCTGCAGGCGGCAATGTTTACAAACCTAAAATGTCTATTGGCGAGTATGGATTTTGTTCCATTGTTGCCGATACCGAAGGCAATGCAATCGGGCTGCATTCTATGAAATAATCCTCTTATTAAATCTTGTTCAATGCCAGGAATAAAACCAATAGCCGTAGCAGTTTTGATACAGAAGCCACTGGAAATTGTTTGGGAAAAATGGACGAATGCCGATGATATCAAACAATGGAATATACCGTTTGAAAACTGGCATTGCCCTGAAGCTTTAAATGATGTAAAAGAAGGCGGCAGCTTTTTCTTTCGCATGGAAAGTAAAGACGGCAAAGAAGGTTTTGATTATAAGGGAAAGTATAACAAGGTTATCCAGCTTGAATATATTGAAAACACGCAGGAGGATGGAAGAAAATCTGTTGTTGAATTTCAGCAGATAGATAATAATACCATCATTCGCGAAACATTTGAACCCGAAGAACAAACACCACGGGATGTGCAGGAAGCATTTTGCCAATCAGTATTGAACAGGTTTAAGCAATATGCAGAACAGTAGGTGTAGTGAGTTGGATCATGCATTTAACAGTTGGCTGCAAAGACAGTTACAAACTATATAAAATAAAGAATAAAACGATGAGGAAAATAATTTCATTCATGCACATATCGCTTGATGGCTTTGTAGCCGGTCCAAACGGTGAAATGGACTGGATTAAAGTTGATGAAGAAATCTTTGATCACGTGGGTAAGCGGATAAGTGAAGGCGATACTGCATTATATGGACGGGTAACTTACCAGATGATGGAAGATTACTGGCCTGCTGCGGGCGACAAGCCGGCGGCAAGCAGGCATGATATTGAACATTCAAAGTGGTATAACAATGTTCATAAAGTTGTTTTATCAAAAACCATGAGAGACGCAGACCTGGATAACACAACAATTATCAGCGACAATCTTTCAGACAACATAAATAAAATAAAACAACAGGCAGGCGAAGACATTTTGCTTTTCGGAAGCCCGACAGCAACACATTCACTTATTCAGCAAAATTTAATTGACGGTTACTGGTTATTTGTTAATCCGGTTATTCTCGGGCAAGGCATTCCATTGTTTACAGGCATTAAAGACAAAACAGAATTAAAGTTATTGACCAGCCGGCAATTTACCTGCGGGGTAACTGAACTGAACTATATAGTGAATAGTCGGTTGTGAGCAGTAAGTAATTTAGACTTAACTACTCGCAACTCACCATTAAAACAACACAATTATGAATACACCGAAATCTCAAAAACTTGAAATTATTATTCCTGCATACAGAATGCATTCCCAAATCTTTTTAAATGCATTAGATGGCATTTCAGCGGCAGATGCCATGAAACGGATTGATGGCAAAACCAATCATATAGTTTGGATGGCCGGCAATTTTGTGAACATGCGTTATGGCCTGGGTCAGGTACTTGGTTTGCGTGAAGAAGATCCATACAATGAATTGTTTTTCCAGGCAAAAGCATTAAATGAAAAATTTGATTATCCCTCATTGGAAAAACTCAAAGAAAATTTTCATACAATTTCATCACTAACGTATCAAAAATTACTGGAAACAACCGACGATAAGCTGGCAGAAAAATTTCCTCTTGGCATGGATGTTTCTTTTTTCGAAGAAAATGTTTTGAATTTCATTGGTATGTGCATTGGAAGAGAGGATTATCTCTGCGGCCAGATAGGTTTGATGCGTAAAATTCTCGGTTATGAAGCCATGAAATATGATGTAAACGAAACTATTCCTTATTAATAATTTTTAAACAACAATTTAAATTTAACGACATGCCTAAATTAAATCCTTACCTCAATTTTGATGGTAAAGCAGAAGAAGCATTCACTTTTTACAAATCCGTTTTTGGCGGCGAATTCCGCGGCGAAGTGTTTAAAATGGGCAATGCGCCCGGTTGTGAAAATCTCCCTGAAGTAGAAAAGAACCGCGTAATGCATATCGCCCTGCCGGTTGGCAACGACCTGCTGATGGCTTCAGACATTGTTCCATCGATGGGACATAAACTTATTGAAGGCAACAACAATTATGTTTCCATCTTCCCTGATTCAAGAGAAGAAGCTGATAAATTATTCAACGGTTTATCAGCAGGCGGCCAGGTGGAAATGCCAATGGCAGACCAGTTCTGGGGCGATTATTTCGGAAGCTTCACTGATAAATATGGTGTGAAGTGGATGATCAATTATTCGTCACAAAACACATAGGTTAAAAAATACTACCATGAAAAAGCCTTGCCATAAGCAGGGCTTTTTCATGTATTTCAATAATCGTTGAATTCAAAAAATACTCATTAAATTTTACCCGCATCATCCATGCGGCTGAGAATTGCGAAGCAACCTCTAAATATTTTTTATACCGAATGCCTGTTAAGATGTTTAATTTGGGAAGTATAGTTGACAACTCTTTTTATTTTGCGCCATATAATTAAACAATAACAGCAGGTGTGTATGAATAAACCAAGTATCTTTTTCTTCCCAAAACTTTTTTATTGTTGTCTTATAGCTATAATATTTGTGAACTGTAAAGCTGATAAGGCAATAACCGCAGATACTTCTGTTAATGATCCGGGCATCTCCTTCTCACTGGCGCAAAAAAGGAAGGCCTTGCTTAATAATATTCATTACACAATTGCTGTGCATATTCCTGCAGCAACAGAAAATGCCATTACCGGGGAAGAAACGATTGCATTTGATCTTGCCAATGCACATGATAGTTTACTGATTGATTTCAAGAATGATTCCAGCCATGTTAAGTTGCTAAAGGTAAACGGAAAAGAGGCACGTGTAATAACAAGAAATGAACACATCTTTATACCGCCGCATCTTTTAAAAAAAGGAAGCAATAATATTAAAGTAAAATTTATTGCAGGCAACGAAGCGCTTACACGCAAGCCTGAATTTATGTACACTTTGTTTGTTCCTGAAAGGGCAAGAACTTTTATGCCCTGTTTTGATCAGCCCGACCTTAAAGCGGTTTTTACCGTGAAAGCAACAGTGCCATCAGGCTGGACTGCTGTTTCCAATGGCGCTGTGCAAAACACCCATGCCAGGAGAAATGAAAAAACCTATTCGTTTAAAACATCCGATACTATAAGCACTTATTTATTTTCTATTGTAGCCGGGAAATTTGAAAGAGCCACAAAAAAGTTCAATGACACACTCATAAACCTTTATTACCGCGAAACAGATACAGCTAAACTGCATTACAGCATTGATACTATTTTGCAGTTACAGTATGCTGCACTGCAATTCATGGAAAAATATACCGGTATTCCCTATCCTTTTCAAAAGCTGGATATTATTGCTATGCCTGATTTCCAGTTTGGGGGCATGGAGCATGTAGGCGCGATTGACTATAACGCATCTTCTCTCTTTCTTGATAAATCCGCTACGCAAAGCCAAAGGCTTGGCAGGTTAAAATTATTATCGCATGAAATAGCGCATGCATGGTTTGGTGACCTGGTTACCATGAAATGGTTCAATGATGTTTGGATGAAAGAAGTGTTTGCCAATTTTATGGCTGATAAAATAGCGGATGAACTGATGCCTGATGATAAAAGCAATTTCCGTTTTATGCTCGATCATTATCCTGCTGCCTATTCGGTTGACAGAACAGAAGGCACGCATCCCATCCGGCAGCAGTTAGATAACCTGAACCAGGCAGGTTTATTATATGGTGCAATTATTTATGATAAAGCGCCCATCGTTTTAAGACAACTGGAAAAGCTCGTGGGCACAGCTGCCTTTCAAAAAGGGGCGCAGGAATATCTGAAAACTTACGCCTATAAAAATGCAGGATGGCCTGATTTAATAACTATCATGCGTAAATCAGGCAATAAAGATATTACCGCGTGGAACGATACCTGGATTAACGGGGAAGGACGTCCTGTAATAAGCTATGCCATGGGTACTGCAAACGATATATATACGCAGTTTGTAATTGCACAGGCAGGTGAAGGCGGAAAAACGGGTTTGTGGAGCCAGCAATTTTCAATGGCATTTGTATATAAAGACAGTGTAAAAATATTGCCTGTGAATATGGATAAAAAATCTGTTGTATTAAAAGCGGCTGAAAAAATACAGCAGCCTTCATTTATATTATTCAATGCGCTGGGTAATGGTTATGGATTATTTCCTGCCGGTAAAAATATGCCGCCGAATATATACCTGCTGAAAGACCCGCTGATGCGTTTATCAGGGTACATTAACCTGTATGAAAATGTTTTGAATGGTTCTACATTAACACCGCAGGAATTTTTGAATACATGTATTAAAAGCCTGTCAACAGAAAAAGAAGAGCTTATCGTAAACCTTTTAAGCGGGCAGTTCAGCACTATTTATTGGCAATTTTTATTGCCTGCTGAAAGAGATACAATTGCCGCAGGAATGGAAACATCTGTATGGGAGTCTATGCTGCGTGCTGACAATGCAGCAAAAAAGCGTATCCTGTTTTTGTTATATAAAAGCATTGCAGTAACAAAGCCTGCCACAGAAAATATTTTTCATGTATGGCAAATGCAAAAAGCACCGCAGGGTGTGTTATTAACGCCCGATGATTATACATCAATGGCGGCTGACCTTGCCATACGGCAGTATCCTGCTACCGATACTATTTTAACTGCACAACTTTCAAGAATAACAGATGCAGACAGGAAAGCGAGGTTTAAATATTTGCTGCCATCACTTTCAAACAATCCAAATACAAGAGATTCCTTTTTTAATTCTTTATCGGTTAAAACCAACCGCATGAATGAAGCCTGGGTATTGACGGCACTCTCTTACCTGCATCACCCGCTAAGGACTGCTTACTCGGAAAAGTACCTGCCGCAAACATTGGATTGGTTGGCTGATGTGCAGCAAACCGGCAGTGTGTTCTTTGCTATGCGCTGGCTGAACACATCATTTGGCTCATACCAGTCGCAGAGCGCTGCTGATATGGTGCATTCGTTTTTAGAAAAGCACCCTGATTATAACCCTATACTGAAAAGAAAAATATACCAGGCAACTGATATGTTGTTCAGGGCGGAAAGAATCACGCTGCATATTAGTAGTGCTGCGCAATGATAATTATTAAAACCTACCGAAACTTTCAGATAAATAAGATATACGCGGGCAATTTTAGTAACATGATAAGCGAAGCAATGTGCAGCCCGAAAGAGTACTCACATTAAAACATCCTTTTTAAAATTACCCCACAACTTATTAAAACTGCCGCCATCATTTTCTTTCCAGCGCTGAAGCTTGTTGTGCATTTTCTGCCTGCGTTCTTCTTGTGCAGCATCAAAAAAAGCATGTATAAGTTCACCTTCCTGCTCAGCAGCAACAGTATTATACATCATTTTCAGTTTTCCTTCCTGCTGAATATTTTCTTTTACAATTTCTTTCTCCATTATCTCACGCAACCTTACTTTTTCATCATACGTTCCATCAGGCAATAATGATTTTGCAATTACAGGCATCAGTTCAATTAACACCAGAATAATAATCAGCAAATAATAACGAAACTGCGCAGCCGTATTATTTTTGATAAGGTTATGTAAAGCTTCTATCTGCGTTAAAAAACCATCATTCATTAAAACATTAAAAGCCTGCATTTCTTTTTGTTTGGTTTGATTGACGGTGCTTAATGCACTGTCAATATTATTTATCTCCGGCTGCACTTCAGCATTTAAACTATTATAGGCTTCATTAAGTTTTATATACTCATTTTGTTTTGCACGGGCAATATCCTTCAGGCCTATTTTACCACTGCCGCCCGTGCCATCGGTTTCAGCAATAAAAGCATTGCGGCTCGCTGCCACTTCATTATATTTTGCATTAAGCTGTTGCTGAATTGATTTTTTTTGCTGCAGCAAGCCGTTTATTTCAGGTGCATATAAACTATCCAGTTCACGCAGCTTGGCTATTTTTCTATGTTCATTATCCAAAGAAATCTGCACATGAATTTCTTTATTGAATAAATACAATAATGCAGGTTGCGCCATAAATGTTCCGATGGTTAGTGCCAGTAACATCCTGAAAACAATGGGTAATGCTTTGCGTTTATTGGCGGCTGTAATGCCTTTGATTAAAGTGCGGTCAATGCCAAGAATAATAAAGCCCATGAAGATACCCAGCAGTATGGCAGCAATCATACTGTTTACAACCGTACTGAAAAAATAACTCCAAGCAAGTGTGGCGAAGGCCCATGTTCCCAACACGGCTGCACCGGTAATGGCATAGCGGTTACGGTCAACAGAGCAATCTTTTATCAGCTCTTTTTCAGCAGTGGCCAGCCACCACAAAAACTGCGTGAATGATGAAGGCTTATAATCGTCCCTTCCCAAAAAAGAATGCGCATTCGATTCCATTAAATGAAATTTATTGGTGAATGATGGTTGGTGAAGATTGGGACTTTACTGGAAACGCAGCAAATTAATGCTGATTGTGCAGTTGGAGAAATTTAACGATTAGCTTTTAGAAAATTGCAAACTTTCCAAACGCTGCCATTTAAAATCTTGTATAAAGGGCAAGCTGTATAACGTTATTGGAAACATTATTTGCAGCGCCGTTTACATAGTGATTAAGATAACCTGCTTCCATATCAAACTTATGGCTAAACCGATAGCCAACGGCGCCATAAGCCCGGTTCTGATCGAATGCGCTGTTATTAAGCGCATCTTTGTTCTGTATATTGAAAAATATTTCATTTTGCACAGCAGCAAAAAGGCCTTTGCTGAATGCTGCTTCCTGCTTAACCAACGGAACAATTAATCTCGCAAAATATCTCAGCCGCTGAGAAAAAATATGATCAGCCTGCCGTTCTATAAACCGCTGCTCCAGCCGCAACCGGTTTTGCAAAGATGTTTGCCCCAGTTTTACAGCATAAACATATTGCTCAAAAATGCGGTTTTCTGTAAGTGCATTTTTTGCAGGCTCAGGCAATTTGTTAAACGAGCCGATATATGCATAACCGGCAGTTACGTTACTTTTGTTATTGATATAATAAGTAAGTCCCGGTCTTATCAAAATATTCCGTACGTAATCCCAGTTATCTGCAGAACGAAACTGCACATCTGATGTTAAACCAAAACTTTTCGAAAATTTATACGTATTAAACCAGGCCAGCCAGCCGGTGTTTTCCGATACAGTTTGAGCCACTGCGGATGTTTTGCAAAAGCAAAAAGCAATAATGATGAATAATAAAAACTTTTGTTTGCGCATGGGTTTTTGCGCAATATAAATTCGGATTATTTTTTATCAGCCTTTACCGGCATATCTTAACATTTATCATTGCAATTGCTCCGCCATCGCAATAATATCGTACGTACTACCCACCTCGCCTATTCTTGGAAAAATATATTCCAGGCTGCGCTTATGCGCATCTTCATTCCGGTCACTCATAGCATCGAATGCAAAACTTATATTGTAACCGAGCTCGCTTGCAGTTCTTGCCGTACCCTCCACGCCAATGCTCGTTGCAACGCCGGCCAACACGATGCCTGTGATATGCCGCCGCCTTAATTCATCATTCAATGACGTTTCAAAGAATGCGTTCCACGTATGTTTGGTGATGAAAATATCACTGCTTTCCATATGCAGTTTATCCGTTATTTTATACAGGTTTTCATCATCAGGATAGGCAGGCATTTTTGTTTCTTTCCTTGCATTCAGCCAGCGTCCGCCTGGTTTTACATTTACAAAAACAATGGGCAAACCCTTTCTCCTGAAAACTGAAATAAGCTTATTGACGTTGCTTAATATATCATCCATAGAATGCACAATGGGTACAGCCATTACTGAATTTTGAAGATCGATTAATACCAGGGCTGTGTTTATATCAATTGCTGTTATCATAATTTATTTTTAAGATGCCGGAGCTTCTTCAGCGGGTTGAATCATTTGCTGAACAGTTTTCCTTTTAATGCTGAATTTATTTTTTTGCAAAAAGCGGATATGCAAAATGCCGATCAGTATCGCTATGCATCCCTGCGCCAATACTGTATTGGGAACACCGATCCATTGTGATATGGAACCAACGATCAATCCGCCCAGTGGCTGCATACCAAAGAATGCCATTGCATAAAAACTAATCATCCTGCCGCGCATGGCAGGGTTTGCCGTGGTTTGAACAATGGTGTTGGTAATGGTAACCTGCGACATCATTCCAAAGCCTGTTAATACGGCGCAGGCAAGCGCAGTGGGGTAATGATGCATATAAGAAAACAATATCAGCCCAATGCCAAAGATCAATGTATTTATGCCAAGCACCTTTCTAAGGTTAGCCCTGGGTTTAAGCGAAGCTAAAAACATAGCACCGCTTAACGCGCCCAGGCCAATCATGCTGTCGATTACACCAAAAGTGGAAGCGTTTCCCTTAAAAATATCTTTGGCATATACGGGCATTAAGGTGGAGAAAGGCAAAACAAAAAGACTGATCAACCCAAGCATGAATATAATGAACCTTAACTGCTTTTCATTTTTTAAATAGCTCCACCCGTTTTTTATATCCTGTAAAATATTCTTCTTATGACGTTGCACTTCAGCTTTGGGAAGCCGTATCATTAACAAAGATGTAATAACAGCAATAAAGCTTATGGCGTTGATGCCAAAGCAAAATACATCACCAAATGTTTCAAGTATAAAACCGGCAATGGCAGGCCCTATTAACCTGGATAAATTAACCATGGAAGAATTTAAAGCAATGGCGTTGCCAAGGTATTTTTTATCTTCTATCAGTTCGTTCACCAGCGATTGCCTTGCAGGCACATCAAAGGCATTGATAATACCAAGCACAAAACTTAATGCTAAAATTGTCCATACAGAATAATGTCCGAAGAAAACAATAAGCGTTAATACTACAGCCTGCACCATTGAGACCACCTGCGTTATTAATAATACGCGGTAACGGTTATGCCTGTCGGCAGTGGCGCCGCCTACGAAAGAAAATATGAATGCAGGAAACATAGTGGCAAACAGCGAAAGCCCCAGCATAAACTTAGAGTGCGTAAGTGAATACACCACCCAGCTTACGGCTGTTTTCTGCATCCATGTACCCATAAGCGATAGGGATTGCCCTAAAAAATATAACCGGTAATTACGGCTCTTGAATGCTTCAAACGTTGTGATGTTGCGCTTATGTTTTGCTTCAGTCATCTTCAAAATCCACTATTTTTTTTAATGGCACCAACGCTTTTTTAAGCGCCTGTATTTCTGCCGCAGTGCAGGTTTGCATCACTGCCTGGTAAAGCCAGTTGTCTTTCTCATCCCTTACCTGCTTAACAATTGCCGTGCCTTTTGCAGAAAGCGATATGAGCGATTTACGTTTATCTTCCTTTGAGGCGCGCCTGTTAATGTACCCCATTTCGGTAAGGTGATTTAATATCTGCGACATTGACTGGGTAGTAATTTTTTCTGCAGTGGCCAGTTCGTTGGGCAGCATTTCCCCTGAACGGCTTAATAAGCCCAGCACCGATCTTTCGGTGAGCGAAAGGGTAATGCCCGTTGCAGAATGCCTGCGCAGTTTTTTTACAAGCCTTGTAACCGTGGTGCGAACTTCTGAAACAAGCTCAAGATTGGATTGCTTTGCCATATTATAAGTAAAACTTGTAAGTTTACCTTACAAAATTAAGTATAATAATGTTACATGTTTTTAAAAGTGCTACGCAGGTTTTAAATAATAAAAAATAAGCCCTGCGATGCAGAGCTTTATTTCAGCAATTGTAATATTTTAATTATGAAATATTGTTGGCCGCTTTATTAATCTTCTCTAAAATGCTGTGTGCTACTTCCATTGCAAGCAAACCATCAATTTCGTTCACAATGGTATTTTTATTCTGGCTGATCGATTTTACAAATGATTGTAGTTCTTCTTTTATAGCATTTACAGGCGTGGCAGGCGGGTTGATAATAGCAAGCGTTTTATTGCCGGATGGCGTTTCAATATCAAATGTAAACGCATCTTTATCTTCATTTGTTTTAAGCTTAATAATCTCGGTTTTCTTTTCAAGGAAATCGATGCCTATGTAAGCATCTTTCTGAAAAAGGCGCATCTTACGCATCTTCTTCATGCTTATACGGCTGCTGGTTAAATTGGCCACACAACCGTTATTAAATTCAATGCGAACGTTGGCAATATCAGGTGTATCGGTCATAACGGCAACGCCACTGGCCGAAATATGTTTTACATCGCTTTTTACAATCTTTAAAATAATATCTATATCATGGATCATGAGGTCGAGTATTACACTAACCTCGGTACCACGCGGATTAAATTGTGCAAGGCGGTGCACTTCAATAAACATAGGATTTAAAGTCATGTTATTTATGGCGAGAAATGCAGGATTAAATCTTTCCACATGACCAACCTGTAATTTTACACCTGCCTCTTTCACCATCTGTACTATCTGCTTTCCCTGATCAAGCGTGTCAGCCATTGGTTTCTCCACAAAAACATGCCTGCCTTTTTTTATAGCCGCCTGGCATAATTCAAAGTGAAGATTGGTAGGCGCTACTATATCCGCAGCATCGCATATATCAAGCAAGGCATTAATATCGGTAAATCTTCTTACCTGGTATTTTTCTTCAACTTCTTTTGCATTATTATCATCGGGATCGTAAAAACCAACAACTTCGGCGTTCTTAATTTCTTTCCAGTTATTCAGGTGAAATTTTCCAAGGTGGCCAACGCCAAAAATTCCAATCTTCAGCATACAAAATTTTGCGGGCAAAGATAAAGCGGTTTGCAGTTAACGTATATGGAAAGAATTACATCGCTTTTAAAGCCTTCCACATTTCTTCTGCAACAAACTTATTACCGGCATCGTTCAAATGAACAGTATCATGTGTAAGAATACCTGCTTCAACATTTGCATGATTATTTTCGTTTTCATGTAAAGCAAACAGAAGGCGCATATCGCATAAAGGCAAATGATAATCTGCCGCAATATTCCTGATTAATTGCGAATAGGTATCAAGTTCATCATCAGCCAGGTTTGAGCGGTCTGTTTTTTCGCCAACTACACTGGGGGTAATCAACAAAGTTTTTATATTATCTGCGAGTAGCTGCTTCACAATATTGCGGTAGGTTTTGTTGAAAGTATCTTCGTCGGTACCATTTGCATGCGAGTATTTATGCCATACATCGTTTATGCCAATCCATATAATAACTATATCCGGTGATTTCGAAATTACATCCCGCACTAACCGTTCCTGAAGATCAGTTACTTTATTTCCGGCAATGCCAGCTCCAACAAGGTTGTAATCGTTTATTTGCTGCTCTTTCAGCATGCGTTTCATTAAATATATATAACCGCCTCTGTTCGCGCCATATTCCGTGAGTGAATCGCCAAAAAAGATTACTTTTTTCCCTTTCTGTTTTTTGTCTTTCAAAAAAGAAATTATTATAACTACAGCAACTAAAAGAAATATCCAGGTTAGTTTGCCTGTAATGGCCGATAATAAATAGGTGTGATTAAATAACATCAGTCATGAGTGGCGTGGTTTCTTTACCCATTTTCTCAACAAATTTTCTTTCATCAACGAAGTAGCCATTACCTCTTGCACAGAAATGAACGCGCAGGTTTTCTATACTCATTGGGTTGCCTTCCGGGATATCAGCGATGTTCGTATGTATTACTTCGTGGCCGTCGATAATAACAATAAGGCCGCTGCCAATAGCTTCCATTTTATTGCCGCCTGTTATAATCATGCCCGTATCTTCTCCCAGCCCAATGCCTATACAGGCCGGGTTGCCGGCAACCGCTTGTGCCAGCCTTACAAAGCGGCCACGTTTCTCGAAGTGAGAATCGATGATAACATTATCAATTAAATGAAGGCCTGCCGTAAGTTTCACTTGTCCTTTTAAATGCGCACGAAAAGCATTGCCTTCATAGATCATGGTACTGCTCATAGCCATGGCGCCGGCAGATGTACCGGCAATAATAAAATCTTCGTTCCAATACCTTTCCCGCAAGGTTTTCATAAACGTAGTGCCGCCAAGCGTTGCCGTAAGCCGCAATTGGTTACCACCGCTAAACATTACACAATCACATTCTTTCAACCGTTTTAAATATTCAGGTTGCTGCAGTTCTTCCCGGGTGCGGATATGCATTAGCTTCACATTTATACAGCCTATTTTGCCAAAAGCATTAAGATAATTTTCGCCAACCTGGTGCGGTATCATAGAAGCTGTAGTAACCACCTCTATCCGCTTTTCAATACCGCCGGCTTCCTCAACAATCCGGCGCAAAATGCCCAGTTCAAAAAAGTTAAGATTATTCTTTTGCAACTCGCCTATCTCCGTTTCCACGCCTTTATCCTCTGCCCCGCCAATTGCAATCAGCTTTCCTTTTGGTATTTGCATACTCATAATAGTGATTATGCAAAAATAAGATAATCATTTTTTCAGGCACTGCGTAAAAACGTTAACGATTATTATGTGCATAGTATGAGGATAAAACAATATCATGTAAATGCCTGCTTGCGGCATAATTGTTGGTTAAAGCTGCAACATTATTTTTTGCATTATACTATACCGCATTACTTTGTAACCAGAGCATTTTTCAATCATAAATACAATCAATGCAAACGGGAGAAGATATAAAGATTTTAAATGAAAAAATTCAGCAGGCTTCCATATTTACTGAAACATTACGCAACACTTTAGGCAAAGTGATAATAGGCCAGTATGAAATGGTGGACCGTCTTATGATTGCTTTGTTGAGCAACGGGCATATTTTGCTGGAAGGGGTGCCGGGCCTTGCAAAAACGCTAACCATAAAATCGCTGGCGCAGGCCATACATGCAAAATTCAGCCGCATACAGTTTACGCCGGATTTGTTACCTGCCGATGTTACCGGCACTATGATTTATAATCAGCAACGCAACGAATTTATTGTGCGCAAAGGGCCCATTTTCGCCAATTTTATTTTGGCGGATGAAATAAACCGCGCCCCCGCAAAAGTGCAAAGTGCTTTACTGGAAGCCATGCAGGAAAAACAGGTTACTATTGGAGAACAAACATATCATTTGCAGGAGCCTTTTCTTGTGCTGGCAACGCAAAACCCGCTGGAGCAGGAAGGCACCTATCCACTGCCTGAAGCACAGGTTGACCGTTTTATGATGAAGGTGATTGTGAAATATCCTGATAAACAGGAAGAGCAAATGATTATCCGCAACCAGGTGCAGGGTATGCAATTACCAATTATAGAACCGGTGGTTAGCCTGGATGAAGTGAATGCAGGAAAAGTATTAACGAGGCAGGTTTATATTGATGAGAAAATTGAAAAATATATTGTTGATATAGTTTTTGCTACCAGGTTTCCGGATCAGTATAATTTATCAAAATTACGTGATATCATTAGCTATGGCGCTTCGCCAAGGGCAAGCATTAACCTTGCACTGGCTGCAAAAGCGCATGCCTTTATGCATAAACGCGGTTTTGTAATTCCGGATGATATAAAAACGATCTGCAAAGATGTATTGCGTCACCGCATTGGTTTAACCTACGAAGCAGAAGCAGAAAATATAACGGCGGAAACAATTATATCAGAGATTTTGAGAACGGTGAATGTGCCGTAAAGAGTTTGTAGTTTATAGTTAGGTTTTAAGTTTAATGAGGCGTCAAGCTACTCATAAAAATTGTTTGAGCCTCGGAACTTTTGAAGTTCAACAACTATAAACTACAAACCATAAACTACAAACCATAAATGGAAGTAAGCGAGTTATTAAAAAAAGTAAGGGCGCTCGAAATAAAAAGCAGGCGTTTAACCAATCACCTTTTTACGGGTGAATATCATACTGCTTTTCGCGGGCAGGGCATGGCGTTTAAAGAAGTGCGTGAATACCAGCCGGGGGATGATGTGCGGTTTATTGACTGGAATGTTTCTGCAAGAATGGATCATACCTACAGCAAAATCTTTGAAGAAGAAAGAGAGCTGAGTGTTTTTTTATTGATTGATGTAAGTGCCAGCAGTTTGTTCGGCACTTTTAAACAAAGTAAAAAAGATTTGATAACAGAAATGGCGGCCTTGCTTGCCTTTTCGGCTGTTAGTAATAACGATAAAGCGGGGCTTATTTTTTTTAGCAATAAAGTTGAAAAATATATTCCTGCAAAAAAAGGCAAAGAACATGTTTTATATATGCTGCGTGAAATGATAACCTTTCAGCCACGATCATCTCAAACGGATATTACGAAAGCCATCGCCTACCTGAACCGTGTTACAAGGCATAAAAGTATTGTTTTTATATTAAGTGATTTTGCTGATGCCGGTTATGAGCAAACGCTTAAAGTTGCCGCAAAACGCCATGATATAATTGGCATACAGGTGCATGATAAAAGGGATATTGATCTGCCTAAAATGGGTTTATTGCAATTGCAGGATGCTGAAACCGGCCGCAGCATTTTATTAAATACCAGCGATGTGGTAATGCGGGCAGAATATAACAGGCAATTCAACAAAATTCAGGAAGATGCGAGGCGCGTTTTCAGGCTTGCCGGCGCAGATCTTGTTCAACTTGCAACAGGCGACGATTATGTAAAAGCCTTGCAGCAATTTTTTATGAAGCGGGCATGAGAAACCGGTCAACAGTCAACAGTCAACAGTCAACAGTGGTTGCAACTTTCTCTTGTGCAATGAAGACGTTCTTAGTCCTTTTTGCATCAGCTATCTTTTTTACATCTTCCGCGCAAAGTGTATCTGCATCCATTGACAGGGATAAGATTTTATTGGGCGAACAGGTTACGCTTAAAATAAGTCTTAACAGGATAGATGAAAATAATTTCTTTGTTGCAACATGGCCGCAAATAAATGATACCATTAACCATGCAGAAATTGTGAAACGCGCTGCCATTGATACCATTAATGTCGCCGGCAATTTCACTTACCAGCAAAACTTTGTAATTACATCTTTCGATTCAGGCCGGTGGCAGCTTGGTCCTTTTAATTTTATTATCCAGGAAAAATCAACCGGCAAAAAAATACAGCTTCAAACCACACCGCTTTATTTAACCGTGCTTCCTGTGGATGTATCTTCTTTAAAAGAATATCATCCCATAAAAGATATTATTGATGTGCAAACAGGCTTTAACTGGCGGCCCGTAATTATAGCTGCGCTATTGGTTTTGCTGATAGCGATTATTGCACTCATCATCATAAAAAGAAAGAAAAAACCTGCACCGCAGCCCAAGCCTGAATTAAAAGGAACACCACTGGAAAGGGCTTTGGAGAAGCTAAAGGCTTTGCAGCAACAAAGCTTATCATCAACTGCCGCTGTAAAGAAATTCCATTCAGATATGGATGATGCCACGAGGCAGTATATTGAAGAAGTAACCAATATAAAAGCGCTGCATTTAACCGCAGGCGAATTATTACCCCGTCTTAAATTTTATATGCAGGATATAGCTGAAAGAAATAATTTCAGCCGGATATTCGATTTGAATGCATCGGTAAAATTTGCCCGGTATTTGCCCGGCGAAACAGAAAGCAAAAGCACGTTGCAGGAAGTTATCCGGATAATTAAAGACATTGATGAAAATATAAACAGGGCAAAAACAGATGCTGACAGACTGGTACCGAAATATTGAATTTGCGCATACCTGGGTTTTGGGTGCTTTATTGTTAATGCCCATATTAATTTATGAATATATAAGGCGCAACAAAAAGCAGCAGGCATCTATGCTGGTTACCACCACTTATTTTGTAAGGATAACCAAAAATCTGAGAGTATCGTTAAGGCATTTGCCTTTTGTGTTAAGATGCCTTGCCCTAATATGTTTAATTCTGGCGCTTGCCAGGCCACGCATCAAATTCACAGAAACGGAAAATGAAGGAGAAGGAATTGATATTGTACTGTGCTTTGATATAAGCGGCAGCATGACCGAAAAAGACTTTGACCCTAACCGGCTTGAAGCGGCGAAGCAGGTAGCATCGAGCTTTGTAAGCAACAGGCCGGGTGATGAAATTGGCATTGTAATTTTCAGTAACCTGAGTTTTACTTTGTGCCCGCTCACCTCCGATCACAATGCCCTTTTAAACCAGGTAAAAAATATACAAAGTGGTTACCTGCAGGATGAAGGAACAGCTATCGGCAGTGGTATTGCAACGAGTGTTGACAGGCTGCGTTACAGCAAAGTAAAAAGTAAAATAATCATTCTTTTAACCGATGGCGTTGATTTTGGAGGAACCATTCCTCCTGATATGGCGCTACAGATGGCAAAATATTACGGTATAAAAATCTATACCATTGGAGTGGGCTCCGAAAAAGAAGTGGATGAAGTGGTGGATTCACCGCTGGGGCCGGTTGTGCAGCATAAAACATTGCAGTACAATGAAACCCTGTTAAAAAAGCTTGCTGATGAAACGGGCGGCCAGTATTTCCATGCCATCGATAAATCTGCCCTGCAAAAAATTTATGGCAGTATAAACCAGCTTGAAAAATCTAAAATAGAAGTAAAAACTTATAACCGTTATACAGATAAATTTCTGCCCCTGCTTGTTGCCGCAGTTATTTATATTTTAATTGAAGTTTTGCTGCGTTATACGGTATTCCGGAAATTCCCTTAAACATTTTTTTTTGAAATCTGCACCAGCAAATAAAACAGTTATGTAAAATCATATCCTATATGGCTGTATTCAATAGCTTTCGCTTCAATATACCTTTTAAAACGAGTTAAATCTTCCTTTACTACTTCCTTCAGCCAGGGATTGATTACAGTTGCTGCGGCAGACCCGATATAACCGGCCGGAGGACGATAGCTGATCATAAGGTTAACCTCCGTTCCGCCGGTGGTGTTAGCAAATGTAATTTTACCAGCAGTTTCTATTTTAGAACCCGGGAGGGAGCGCCAGCTTAACTCACGGCCTTCTTCCTGGTCAATAATTTCGGCTTTCCATGCAATGGCGGGAAGGCGTCCAGGGGTTTTCAATACCCAAACGGAATGCAATTCATCAATCACCTTAATCTCTTTTATATGCTTTAAAAAACGTGGCAATCTTTCAAGGTTTCGCCATGATTCATAAACCAGTTGCCTTGGCGCTTTTACAATAAAGTAAGTCCTTATGTTTACAGCACGGGTATGCATTCTGTACTCTTCGCGTTTGGCCAACGCGGTTAGTAAACAATTGCCGGAGAGCCCCCTGTAAAGAAAATACATTCCGCCATAACGCAGCGCCTTCTTTACTATGCCTTGTTTTCCTTTTATGGCCATGCCATACAAAACGGCTCCGGCAGCCAGTGAAACGATGCGCCCTGTTTTTCCAACATTTATAACATTACTGTTTTCATATAATTTCGTTGCCCGTGGTTCAAACGCATTTCCGCTAAGTTTATAATTATGCATCTGTGAATTTTTTTTGTTTTATGCTGCAAAGCTCATTCCACTTATTACATTTATCAATTGCCTTCCTCTATCTTCGTTAAATGCTTGCGCGTATCTATAAATCAACAGGCAGTTGGTATACAGCAAAAACCGAAGATGGTGCAATTTACAATGCACGAATGAAAGGAATTTTTAAAATTGATGATATAACCTCCACCAATCCTGTTGCCGTGGGTGATATAGTTGAAATTGAAGTGGAAGATACCGCTGGCAACAATGCTATCATTCATGATATTTATGAAAGAAAGAATTATATAGCCCGCAATTCACCGAGGAATAAAAAGCAGCAGCATATAATTGCTTCCAATATTGACCAGGCTTTATTGCTTGCAACTTTAAAAGAACCGAGAACCTCGCAGGGCTTTATTGACAGGTGCCTTGTAGCGGCAGAAGCCTATCATATTCCATCTATAATTGTTTTCAATAAAACTGATATTTATAAAAAGAAGGAATGGGATTCTTTTGACAAGCTTAAACAGATTTATGAGAGCATTGATTATTCTGTGTATGCTATAAGTGTAAAAACAAATGAAGGGCTGGATGCAATAAAAAGCCTGTTGAAAAATAATACTACCCTGGTGTATGGTCACAGCGGCACCGGAAAATCCACATTCATTAATTATCTTCTTCCACATTTGGGGATTCGCACAAAAGAAGTGAGTAACTGGAGCGGCAAAGGCATGCACACCACCACTTATGCCGAGATGCACGACCTGTCCTTTGGCGGGAGAATAATTGATACGCCCGGCATACGGGAATTTGCATTAACCAATATGGAAAGGACTGAATTATCGCATTATTTTCCTGAAATGCGGAATTTATTGCAGCAATGCAGGTTTAATAATTGTTTGCATATTGAAGAACCGGGTTGTGCAGTAAAAGAAGCGGTAGAAGAAGGTAAAATATATATGGAACGTTATCTGAGCTATTATAACATCCTCGAATCTATTCCTGAAAATAATTACTAACCATTACGTAACCGGCCGGCAATTTTGTCTGCGTTCTTTTTGTCTTTGCCATTATACAACAGCGTAACGCCGTTGTAAACGCTGTATTGAAGGGATAAAGCATCGCCGCGATATTTGTAATGCCATTCAACCACTATGGCATCATCTTCTTTTGACATCAGGTGCACATGGCGGGTTTTGCTCAATACATTAGCAAGACGGTAAAAGTCCTGCAGGTTGCCGTTTTCACTAATAACCGTTTCGGTAAAGGTGCTGTATTCAAATGGTTTCATATTAATAATTAGTTAGCATTGCTCAACAATATTCATTCCATAACTGGCAAAAGCATTTCCTCAACTACTTAAGTTACAATGAATTAACACAATTGTGTATTAATCGTCGTAAATATTGATTGGGGAAACACTTACTGCCCCGGGTGTTTCAAAAACAGTAAGTTTTAAATTGCGGCCAACAGTCAACAGTTATCAGACAATAACTTAATCTATTTTGCTGCATTATATTCAGAAAACCAGGAAGAATATTTTGTGTAGTTTTTGGCAATGCGTTCTATTTCGCCATGTATACTGTCGGTTGAAATATCTTTTACTTTTTTAGCGGGAACGCCTGCATAAATTGCCCCTGATTCAACCACAGTACCTTCCAGCACAATGGCGCCGGCTGCAATTATGGAATTGCTTTTTATAATGCACCTGTCCATTACAATGGCGCCCATTCCAATCAGCACATCGTCTTCTATTGTACAGCCGTGCACAATAGCGTTGTGGCCAATGGATACATTGTTTCCTATTTCGGTTGCATTTTTTTGATAAGTGCAATGAATAACGGCGCCGTCCTGCACATTAACCCGGTTGCCTATTTTTATATGGTTTACATCGCCGCGAACAACAGCATTAAACCATACACTGCATTCATCTCCCATAATAACATCGCCAACCACAGCGGCATTGGGTGCAATAAAACAGTTTGAGCCAAAACGGGGAGATTTATCGAGACAGGGAATGATAAAAGCCATAATTCAGAATTTTTATTTACCCAAAGATAACCAATATGTTAAAGGCTAACCATCAGGTATGGAAATTGAAATAGTTATTAGCGGTAAAGTTCCAGGCAAAAACACAAACCACCGCCAGCACTTTTGAAACGTAGAAGTTTACGGAAAATCTTTCATTAAACAGATAAACAAACATATTATTCAATGCCAGGCCCACTATAGAAATAAGTATAAATTTTATGAAAAAGATATTTGTATTGCCCGTAGCCTGGAAAGTCCATTTAAGGTTGAGATAAAAATTATTGATCACCGCGCAGGTAAAGCCAAGGCTATTGGCCATGTACTTATTTATCTTTAATTTTTCTTTTAATAACCAGGTTACCAGGAAATCAACAAGCATCCCGATAAACCCGACTATACCGAACTTAAGTACTTTCTCAAAAAATTCCATGACGCAAAATAAAGTCCGGTTGTGATATTATAAGTTTTCGTATAAAAAATGCTTCATTTTTTTACAATGTATGCCGGTTTCTTCAGGTTCAAATTCAAAAGATATTGCAGTAAACTACCGCGCAAATAATATTTGTTTCACTAAAGCAACCTTTACAAATTCCTGCTGGTTTAATATGCCATAGCAATAATCGAATCGATTCTGATTAAGCCAACATTACAATTTTCGGAGGACTGTTAAACCAACCCTTCGAATAAAGATTCTGTATATCATCCATTAATTCTCGTTAATAGGGATTTTTTATTACCATTTAAAACTCATGCAATGAAAAGCATCTCAAATAATATCAAACATTTAATAGTGCATAGCAGCAGGCAGCAATTTATTATATATCTAAGCATAGCTTTTGCTGGTTTCATTTTAGCAAGCGGATGTAAAAAATCAAATGATAACACACCGCCCCCACCACCGCCTTCGCCTATACAGGTTCAGCTTGCAACAAATGCTTCACTAGGAAAAATTCTTACAGATAAAGACGGCAGAACCTTATACTATTTTGCCAACGATGCGTCGGGCACGAGCACATGCTCAGGCGGATGCGAAGCTGTATGGCCGGCGTTTACCATAGATGCCATTACAGCGGATAAATTTGGCGACGGCCTCAACGTTGCTGATTTCGGTACCACCACTAATGCTTCCGGTAAAACGCAATTGGTGTATAAAGGCAGGCCACTTTATTATTATGCGCCCGATGTAAGTGGCACCAACACACCTGAAGCGCCGGGCGAAACCACAGGCGAAAATGTTGGTGGTATATGGTTTGTTGCAAAACCTGATTACACGATTATGCTTACCAATGCCCAGTTGGTGGGTCACGATGGAAAAAATTATACTTCAGATTATACAGAAGGAACAGGGAAAACATTATATTTTACAGATGGCAATGGCATTACGCTGTATACATTTATTAATGATAAGTTTGATAAAAATAATTTCACCAAGCCCGATTTTTCCAACGATGCCATATGGCCCATTTATCAGCAAGGTGATGTGGTAGCGCCTTCTTCACTGGATGCATCTTTATTCAATACCATTGATGTATTTGGCAAAACACAGCTTACGTATAAAAGCTGGCCATTGTATTATTTTGGCCAGGATGCAATGGTAATGGGCGCAAACAAGGGCATTTCATTTCCTGTGCCCGGAATATGGCCGGTGCCGGTTAAAGATATAGCGCCAGCCACGCCTTAAAAAAATATGGTTGCGCCCTGCCTGGTGCATGGCGCAACTATCTTCTTCAAACTTTATGCATCCTGCCCGAATGTGAGCAAATTGTTATCCGGATCAAGCAAAGAAAACTCCTTCTGCTTCCAGGGTTTTAATTCGAGGTGCCCATTTGGATGTATTGCTATTTTGTTATCCAGCAACCATTGATAAAAGGTGTCAATATCATTTGTTCTGATATATACCTGGCCATAATTTTCTTTTGGATCAAGTTCTTTAAATTCAAAAAAATGAATTTGAATATTATCTTTTTGCATCATGAGATAGCCGTCATAATCGCCGCCAAACTGTTCAAAGCCTAATTGATTAATGTAATAATCTTTTGTAACGGATTTATTGCGCATGGGCAGTTTTGGATGAATGGATGTAAGCATTGTGTTTTTATTTTACAGGTTAAATATTATTATTTTCTCTGTCAATTACGCCTTCTCCACCACCGGCGCATTATCTTTTAAATGCCAGCAATACAAACAGCCATACGTTCTGTAAGGCGACCATTTGCCTGATATCTTCAGCAGCCTTTCGTTCAGTTTTTTCTTATCAAGTTTTTCCAGTTTATAAATTTTAATCATGGCTGAACGTACGCCATAATCATCAATAGAAAAAACATCTTCACGGCCAAGCGCAAACATCAGCAGCATTTCAACCGTCCATTTACCCACGCCTTTTATTTGCGTAAGCAATGCAATAATATCCTCATTGCTCATGGCATGCAGCTTTTTGTCGGTTACCTTATGCTCCATGCAAAAGACAGCTACATTTTTTACATAATTAACTTTGGCATTTGATAAACCAATGGCTCGCAGCATTTCATTCGGTGTATCAATTATCTGCTGCGGTTTTGGTGGTTTATCATTATACAAGGCAAGAAATCGTTTATAAATAACGTCGGCCACTTTTGTACTCAACTGCTGGCTCATAATACTGCCAATTAATTGCACCGGAATATTCTTATGCGGCTGTATGCGTTCATGCACAGGGCCGTTTATAAACGCAGCCAGCTTTTTATCTTTACTTAAATGTTCGATGTATTCCATTAAGTCAAAAATAAAAATTCAAAACTCAAAAATGTGAGCTTTTTTTAATGGCTACGGCACCAGCAGGCTTTTGAATAAAGTAGTATCGCCGCTAAACACATTAAAATCAACCCGTGTTTTTATACCGTTTACTTTGCCGGTTGCATTGTGCTGCCAGAAATACCAGCCTTCAGCAACACCGGGTTGTTCTTTTACAAAATAATGTGCCACCCACAATGGGTATTCATCAAACTCATGGCCAAGGAAATTTTTGTAAAACGATGCGCTGGTATAAATAACCGGTTTTACATTATAAGCATCTTCAACGTCAGTAATCCATGCACGAATGCGGCTGCGCATACTGTCTGGCCGCACGCCATATAATTCCTCAATATCAAGTACAGGAGGCAAATCTCCAGGCTCCAGCTGGACATGCTTAATAAAATTCTGCGCCTGTTTGCGGCCGCTTTTGGTGGCCAGGAAAAAATGATAAGCGCCGCGTGTTATATTGGTTTCTTTTGCTTTTTGCCAGTTGCGTTTAAACTGCCTGTCGACATTACTAAGCCCTTCAGTAGCCTTAATAAATGCAAATTTTATGCTGATGTCCTGGTCCTGCATCTGTGCCACTGCAGGCCAGTGAATATTACCCTGGTAATTGCTTACATCAATACCATGAATAGTATAACCCAGCGGTACCTGTATGCCAAAACCGGGATAAAGTGCAAAACGGGCTGCTTCTTTTTTATGTTTGATGAGATATTGAACCCAGATAAATAGCGATAAGGCTGCCACAATCACCGAAGCGATAATAAATAATTTGTTACCAGCCTTTTTCTTAGAACGTTTACCTTTCGCCATTCCTCTGCAATTGTTATCAGCAATTATTATTTATAAACGATTAATGCGGCAATTCTAATATTTTATTATTGAAAAGTTCACAGAAGGTTTGCAAAAATGCAATCAAACCTCAGCCCCATCTTTTAAAGCAAAAGATTGCAACCAATAACAATTTCCTGTTTTATTTTAGCGCCATGCTGAATAAAGAAACGCTTGCGTTGGCTAAAAAGCTCTGGGATTATCATCACACGAACCATACACTGGAAAAAGCGGATTGCATACTGGCATTGGGCAGCCACGACCTGCGTGTAGCGGAACGCGCTGCACAATTATACCTTGATGGCTGGGCGCCGTTGCTTATTTTCTCCGGCGGGCTCGGTAATTTCACCAAAGAAATGTGGACACAGTCTGAAGCAGATTTATTTGCTGAAGTTGCCCTAAAAATGGGGGTTTCAAAAGATGCAATACTTATTGAGAACAAATCAACCAATACCGGTGAAAACATTTTGTTCACACAACAACTGCTGAAAGGAAAAAATTTGGATCCAACATCTTTTATTGTAGTGCAGAAGCCATATATGGAAAGAAGAAGTTATGCCACTTTCAAACAGCACTGGCCGGATAAAAAGCTGGTGGTTACTTCCCCACAAATTGCATTTGAAGATTATCCCACACAAGAAATATCGATGGAAAAAGTAATTCATATTATGGTGGGTGATTTGCAACGCATAAAGTTTTACCCGGCGAAAGGCTTCCAGGTTTATCAGCAAATTCCGGATGACGTTTGGCAGGCTTATGAACAGCTTGTTGCCGCGGGATTTGATAAACATTTAATGAAAGATTGAAACCCTTTCAAATTTGAACTCATTAATTTAATACAACCTGTTTTATTTAATAAATGCTATCCTGTAAACCACCGCATAATCTGAAGGGTAATTTTTGTGCGGTTTTATAACTAAACCGTTTTTGGTTTGAGACCAGCTTACTTTGTCATTGCTGCCAACCAATACAACAGATTCAATTGCTTTATTGCCTGAAGCTGATGACAGGTTTTTTATAAGAATATCTTCGTGCGGAATATCCATCATTATGGCATACAGCGTATCGCCTTTAGTGGTAAACCGTATATCATCGGCTGTAAAAGGTTTATCTTTTGCATCGCTGAAAGCGCCGCCGGCCACTTCTGTGGGCCCTTCACCAAAAATTTTCCACGGCCGTGTTGCATAAATAGCTTCGCCGTTTATAGCAAGCCATTTGCCCATTTCAAGCAAACGCTGCTGTGCTTCTTCAGGAATGGTTCCGTCAGGCCGCGGCCCGATATTCAATAAGAGGTTACCGTTCTTGCTAACAATATCAATTAAATTATTAATGAGATATTTGGCAGTTTTAAAACTATCATTAGGTATATAACCCCAGGATTTATAGCTGATGGCATCATCTGTTTGCCAGGGCAGTTTCCTGATGCCTGTAAGTTTGCCGCGTTCAATATCCAGCACGGTTGTTCCTTCAGGATAAGCAAGCGCATATTTATTATTTATTACAACACCTTTATTCCATTCCAGGCCTTTATTGTAATAATAAGCGGCAAAGCTTTTACGATATGGCTCCAGTGCAGGCTGTTCAATCCACCAGTCGAACCAGAACAATTGCAGCTGGTATTTGTTTACTAACTCCGTGCACCGCAGCAGCCAGTCGTTCATATATTCGGGGCTCATTGTTTCATTTTGTTCTCTTGCAGGGCCGTAAAAATCTGCGTATGCCGGATCATTCACATCACTGTTTAATTTCCTGCCGCCATTCATAAACCACCAATGTTCTATGCGATGCGATGATACACCGAAAATCAAGCCGGCCTTTTTAACGGCTGTATCCAGCTCGCCTACTATATCGCGGTGCGGCCCCATTTCTGCTGCATTCCATTTTGACAAAGCTGTTTTATACATGGCAAACCCATCATGATGCTCGGCAACGGGCACTACATATTTAGCGCCGGCCTTTTTAAAAAGCGCCACCCATTCATCTGCATTAAATTTTTCTGCTTTGAACATGGGAATAAAATCCTTGTAGCCAAACTTATTTTGCGGGCCATATTTCTCAACATGATGCTTATATTCTTCAGATCCCTGCTGGTACATATTGCGCGGATACCATTCATTTCCAAACGCCGGCACGGAATAAACGCCCCAGTGAATGAAGATGCCAAACTTCGCATCGCGAAACCACTCCGGGGTTTGATATTTTGAAAGCGATTCCCACGTGGGCTGATACCGGTCTTGTGCAAACGGAGCGGTATTAAAAAAAAGTAATGCTGCAACAACAATAATAAATTCTGGAATTTTCATTTGCAATCGTTTTGTGATTTTATGCGCCGATCTTCTTTATGTTGATAAAAAAGATTAATGCTGGTTTATAATTCTGTATAATTAATTTCTTTCTTCTCAATTTTTATTATGTATGCTTTGAGGCTTTTAAATTAAAGCAATCATGCAAAGAAATCAAAGATATAAGCAGGTTAAATTTTTCATTGCAGCCAAAGCATGATTTAAATCATCTTTTCCGGCAGTGGGTTATGCCGGCAATCATCTTTCACGCTGTGCAGGCCAGTTAATTTTGATTAATGGTGAATAAAGCATTTATTGACAAAAGGCTGGTGCACAAATATAATTTACCTGTGCCCCGTTATACAAGCTATCCCACCGTTCCTTACTGGCAGGATAGAATAAAAGTATATGACTGGAAAGAGAATTTTAGGGAGCAATTTATGCTCAATAATAAAAGCAGGGGCATAAGCCTTTATATGCATTTGCCGTTTTGCGAATCGCTCTGCACGTATTGCGGGTGTAATAAAAAAATAACCACCAATCATAAGGTGGAAAGTGAATACATACCGGCTATTCAGAAAGAATGGAGTTTTTACCGCGATTTGATGGAGACAAAACCGGTAATACGCGAACTGCATATTGGCGGCGGCACACCTACATTTTTTTCGCCTGAAAATTTAAAATGCCTGTTAAATAATATATTGAATGATGTGGTTATTCATCCGCAGCATGAGTTCAGCATTGAAGGCCATCCAAACAATACAACCAAAGAACATTTACAAACGTTGTTTGATCTCGGCTTTCGCCGCATAAGTTATGGCGTGCAGGATAATAATGAATATGTGCAGAAAATCATCAACCGCATTCAGCCTTTTGAAAATGTGGTAGAAGCAACTTATACAGCAAGAAAAACCGGGTTTACTTCTGTGAATTTCGATCTTATTTACGGCCTGCCTTTTCAAACGGTTGACAGCATTGAGCAAACTTTTAATGAAGTATTGCAATTAAGGCCCGACAGGATTGCGTTTTACAGTTATGCACACGTACCATGGACAAGTAAGGCGCAACGGCTGTTTGATGAGCACGACCTGCCCGGCGCCACACAAAAGATTGAACTGTATTTAACGGGCAAAAAACTGCTGCTTGATAATGGTTATTATGATATTGGCATGGATCATTTTGCATTGCCGCACGATGCTTTATATAAAGCCTCTGTGGATGGAACGTTGCACCGCAATTTCATGGGTTATACAACCCAGCAAACCGGTATGCTGGCCGGTCTTGGCGTTTCTGCCATAAGCGACAGCGGTACAGGATATGCGCAAAATGAAAAAACAATCGCCGGGTATTATCAGCGTGTGCATAATGGCGAAATACCGGTGCGCAAAGGTTATTTTTTAAATGAAGAAGATATAATCTTCAAACAATACATACTGGATATTTGCTGCAAAGGCAAAACATATTTTCTTGAAGAATCTTTGCCTTTGCTGGAAGAATACAGTTTTCCTGCCTTGCAGGAGTTTGCAGAAGATGGCCTTGTAGTGTTTAATAAAACAGCAGCAAAGCTTACACCCGAAGGTCATTTTTTTATCAGGAATATCGCCAGCGCTTTCGATTTAAAGCTGCACAGGCAAAATATAAGCACTTTAAATAACCAGGTGTTTAGCAAAAGCATTTAAAAACAGAGCGCATTTTATCATTATTTTTTCAGCAGGCAATCTGAAAAACCTTCCTTTCCATTTTTTATGCAATAAATAATGCTTATGATTGTACAATAATTTTACAGATTGTCATCATCATTGCTTAAACCATTTTTGTTGACGCAATGAAGATTAATTTTGCAGCGATGATTTCAATAATATAAAAATGCCAGATACAATAAAACAATTTGAGGCTTTGTTTAATTATGCAACCATTGGTATTGTTGTAACGGATGCGCAGGGCTCTATCATCAACTTTAACAGGAAGGCAGAAAGTGATTTTGGTTATACAAAAGAAGAAGTGCTTGGCAAACCGGTTGACATACTTCTTCCGCAGTCATTAAAATCAAAACACGAACATTACAGGTCGGGGTTTTACAAACATCCTTCGCCACGGGCAATGGGTGCAGGCAGGGATTTATTCGGGCTAAAAAAGGATGGCTCTGTTTTCCCTGTTGAGGTGAGCCTCAGCAATTATACTATCGAGAATTCAATTTTTGTAATTGCGTTTGTAATTGATATTACCATAAGAAAAAACTCCGAAGAAATTCAGCTTGCACAAAAAAATGAACTGGAAAGGGTAAGCAAAGAAGTGAAACAGCTTAATGCAGGCCTTGAGAAGAAAATTGAAGACCGCACTAAAATGTTGCGGGAAACTTTAACTGCCCTTGAAAAATCAAAAGGAGAATTAAGCGAAGCTTTAAAAACAGAAAAGGAATTAGGGGAATTAAAATCAAGGTTTGTATCGATGGCTTCGCATGAATTTAAAACACCGCTAAGTACTATTTTATCTTCTTCTTATTTACTGGAACAATATAACAATATAGATGCACCGGAGAAACGCATTAAACATATTGAACGCATAAAGAATGCCGTGGGTGATATGAAAAATATCCTCGACGATTTTCTGTCGCTGGATAAACTGGATGAAGGACTGATAAAAGCTGATATTAAGTCTATGAGCGCTGAAGACTGCGTGAAAGAATTTCACCTGGTGATAAGCGAAATGCAGATAAACCTTAAGCCCGGCCAGCAAATTGATTTTAAATACACCGGCAACAGCGAGGTAATGCTGGACAAGCATCTTTTGAGAAATATCTGCATGAACCTTTTGTCCAATGCAACAAAATTTTCACCTGAAGCATCCATGATTAATGTTACCGCAGGCTTTAACCCCGATAGTTTTAATTTGTCGGTACAGGATTATGGTATTGGTGTTCCAGAGAGCGATAAGCAGCATCTGTTTGAAAGATTTTTCAGGGCTAAGAATGCATTCAATATACAAGGCACAGGCCTGGGCCTGCATATTGTGGCGAAATATATTGAATTGATGAATGGCGATATTACAATTGAAAGTAAACTGGATGAGGGAACTACATTTACCATCCGCATTCCAAAATTATAATGAAACCAGGCATGATAATTTTCCTCACACGGGGAATGTACATAGCGGTTCCATGAGACAATCAAAAACAAACTTGGACGAATGAAAAAGATCCTTGTAATAGAAGATAATGCCCAGGTTCGCGAAAACATTGCAGAAATTCTTGAGCTTTCCAATTATGAAGTTATTACCGCTGAAGATGGGAAAAAAGGCGTGGAACTGGCATTGGAGGCAAGGCCCGATTTAATCGTATGCGATATTATGATGCCTGTGTTAGATGGCTATGGCGTATTGCATCTCTTAAATAAACAAATAGAAACTTATGGCATCCCGTTTATTTTTTTAACCGCAAAATCCGAAAAAACAGATTTGAGAAAAGGAATGGAAATGGGCGCCGATGATTACTTAACCAAGCCTTTTGATGGTATTGAACTGCTGAATGCAATTGAAATAAGGCTTAAGAAATCGGAATCCATTAAGCAAAATGCCATTAAGAATAATAAAAATGCAGATGCATTTATACAGGATGTAAAAGAAACAGGCATTATACCACTTACCTCATCTGAAAGGGAATTATATGATTATAGAAGAAAGCAAGCATTGTATTTTGAAGGTCATCGGCCGAAAACAGTATATTATATAAAAAGCGGGAAAGTTAAAACATATAAAACCAACGAAGACGGCAAAGACCTGATCACAAACATTTATGGCGAAGGCGATTTTTTTGGCTATACCTATATACTGGAAGATATAAATTATAAAGAAAATGCGCAGGTGCTTGAAGATGCAGAAATAATGCATATTCCCAAAGAAGAATTTTTAGCACTTATTTCCGGCGATTCGCAGGTGGCAAAACAGTTTATAAAATTAATTGCGCATAATGTTCTTGATAAAGAAGAAAGCCTGCTTAACCTGGCATATAGTTCACTCAGAAAAAAAGTAGCTTACCAGCTTATCCAGATGTTTGAAAAATTTAAGCGTGAAAAAAACTCCAACACCATAAGTATTTCAAGAGAAAATCTGGCGCAGGCTACCGGCATTGCCACCGAATCTTTAATAAGAACTTTATCGGATTTTAAAAGCGAAAAATTAATCGATTTACAAGGCAGCACCATCACATTGCTTAATGAAGATAAATTGCGTAACCTGCCTTACTAAAAGTTTCGGGAAAAAAGTTAAGCACACCTGCGCCTGCAATCACAGTGCCTGCCCTCTAAAATTTTTATAAAAATCTAACCGCTTAATAAATGGTTACGGCCATTTAATAAACCAGCTTTAAACGCTGTTTGCCATGTAATAGTTTCACCGACCAATTCTATCAATCAAAAAAACTAACGATGAAAAACAAAATTGTACTCTCTTTTTTATGTTTAGTTATTGCATGCAGCGCATTTGCCCAAAATGTAGGCATTGGCACTGCAACACCAGCTTTCAAGCTGGATGTAAACGGAACTATTAATTCAAACAGTAATTGCTACCTGGGCGGTTATCTCGGCATAGGTACCCAATCGCCTATATATAAAATGCAGGTAGATGATGGCTCCGTTGCGCTTCATAATACAACAGATTCCAAATACTGGATAATGACCTACAGCAGCGGCGGTAATTATTTTAATATTGCTGAGGATGGAGCATCGAGGCTAACAATAGCCAATGGCGGAAATGTAGGCATCGGCACCACGGCACCTTCTGCAAAATTGGATGTTGTGGGTACAACAGAATTAAACGGAACAACAACTGTAAACGGTTCTGCAAAAGTTACCGGCACTTTAACGGTTAATAATAATAAGGGCGTTTTATATAATCTTTCCGGCAGCACCAATATAAAATTCTACACACGTACCGCAGCTTTTACCATAAACAACCTTGCCCCGCATTCCTTATCACCTGAAGCATCAATAGGCTTTATTGGCGGGTTTGGCAGTGCACCACAGGTATATGTTGGCAATATTGTTTCCAATGGCGGAACCACCGGCCCGCTGTACCAGCTCCAGCTTATAATATATAACGTAACAGCAACAAGCTGCAAATGCAGGCTTCTTAACACAAGCAATTCTACGATAAACCAAAGCATTACCTGGAATATAATGTGTCTTGGTAATTAATGCGCCTCAATTATTTCATCTTAAAAACTACATTATGAAATCAATTAAAAGTGCTATGCGGATTGCCTTGCTGCCCATACTATTGCTCCTGTCGCAGCAGGTGCATTCGCAGATGGTAAATAATGGGGCGGAAATTACAATACAGAGTGGCGCTGTTGTTTATACAGCAGCATCTTTTACCAATACATCTGCAGGAATTGTGAGCAATAACGGGGAAATAATTACAGGTGCAGATTTGATTAATAATGCCGGCGCCTCACTTTCAGGGAACGGTGCTTATAGCGTGCAAACAAACTTTACCAACAATGGCACTTATACTTATAACAATTCGGTTTTAAAATTTTTCGGCACAGGCAATTCCAATTTAAAAAACACCGGAGGAACTATTTACAAGCTGCAGGTGAATAAAGATTCGGGTTATTTTATTAATCTCCTGGATAATGAAAGGGTACTAAATGCAGTCGCTTTTTTAAAAGATAATAACTGGATCAGGCTTAACAGCAAAACTTTTACAATGGGCCAGAATTGTGTAATTCAAAACTTTAATAACAAGCGCTTTTTTATAACAAACGGAACAGGTGTTTTAAAAAAGATGAATGTAAAGAATACGCCTTTTGTTTTTCCCGTAGGGTTTAACAAAAGCACCTATAATCAAATAACCATTACAGAAAACGGAACGCCGGATGCATACTCCGTTCGTTGCCGGGATTCTGCCTTATTAAACGGAAGTTCTGGTTTATCTGTTTCCAGCGGCGGCATAAAAGCTGCATGGGTTATTAATGAAGCTGTGGCCGGCGGCGCTAATGCTGTTATAGAAGCACAATGGAAAAAACCGGCAGATGAGCTTCCCAACTTTGATTATACCAAATGTATGCCGGTAAGGTATGTTAGCAATCATTGGGATTACCAGGTAAATAAAGCCGGTACGGCTACCGGCACCACGTACAGGTCTATAAGCCGTTCGGGTTTAACAGCATTTGGCGATTTCACCGTACTGTCAACCGCCAGCCCCTCATTTACAAGTTCACATTTTGAAGCACCTGAAGCATTATCAACTGCAGCAAATAACAACAGGCAAATAAGAATTTATCCAACCATCGTTCAAAATAATTTCAATATAGAAGTGCCGGCAGATAAATCCATTCAAAAAATGAATGTACAGGTGATAGATGCCACGGGCAAAATTGCCTGGCAAAAACAAAATGCGGATTTCATCTCACAACGCGTTTTGCTTCCTTCACTTACATCGGGAACATATATAGTGCTGATAGGTTATGGAGAAATTAAGTTTACTCAAAAGATCATTATATCCCGGTGATTATTAATATAAAATCCTGATGCAAATATCTATAGCAGTTACAGTTTTGTAGCTGCTATTTTATTATTATCATAATATTCATTTAAATGTAAACTGTAACCGCCATTTTTCTTTTATAGAAAGTATGTGTCTCCGGAAGCCGGAAATCAAAAAGACAATTCACATGAATCAATGCCGCATCAAATAATCAATGCACTTATCTTCGCCACATGGTAAAGGAAACCGTTTTAAGTGGAATAAGGCCTACAGGCTTTTTGCACCTTGGAAATTATTTTGGTGCAGTACAGAACTGGGTGCGCATGCAGCATGAATATAATTGCTATTTCTGTGTTGTTGACTGGCATAGCTTAACAACACATCCCGATACAAAATCATTACGTCAAAATGTGCACCGGCTGTTGGGAGAATTACTTGCATCAGGCCTCGATCCTGATCAGGCAGTTATTTATGTGCAAAGCGATGTACCTGAAATTGCAGAGCTTTATTTGTATTTAAATATGCTTGCTTATAAAGGTGAACTGGAAAAGACGGTTACGTTTAAAGATAAAGTGCGGCAACATCCGCAAAACGTAAATGCCGGCCTGCTTACTTACCCGGTATTGATGGCTTCTGATATTTTAATTCATCGCGCCACAAGGGTGCCGGTGGGCAAAGACCAGGAACAACATCTTGAAATGGCGAGGAATTTTGCTGAAAGGTTTAATCATCGTTACAGCGAAGTGTTTCCTATACCTTCTGCCTTTAACTATGGCGCGTCACTTACAAAAATCCTGGGCCTCGATGGTGATGGAAAAATGAGTAAGAGTGCCAACCAGATGGCTACCATTTACCTTGCCGATGATGACGATCTCATTCGAAAAAAAATTATGAAGGCGAAAACAGACAGCGGCCCCACTGAGCCCGGCACACCCAAGCCTGACTATATTGAAAATCTTTTTTTACTCATGCAGCTTGTGAGCGGTGCCGAAGTTGTTTCAAAGTACCAGCAGGATTATGAAAACTGCACCATAAGGTATGGCGATATGAAAAAACAACTTGCAGAAGATATGGCTGCATTTGTAAAACCCATTCGTGAGAAGGCAAAGGCCATTGAAAACGATAAGGAATATCTTACCTACGTTATAAAAAAAGGCGGTGAAAAGGCAAGGGCAAATGCAATGAAAACAATAAAATTAATAAGGGATGCAATGAACCTGAATTATGTTTGAAATTCAGTTTTAATGTTCTAAGTTTGAAATGTACTTCCAGTATCTCTCATTATCTAAAAAAATTTAGGAATTTCAGGTTGTATGGCGAAACAAAAAAAACCGAAACATATTGCCGTAGCAGGCAATATCGGAGCAGGAAAAACCACGCTGACAGAATTGCTGAGCAAACATTATAAATGGATTCCGCAGTTTGAAGATGTTGATCACAACCCTTACCTGATGGACTTTTATGAAGATATGCCGCGCTGGAGTTTTAACCTGCAGATATATTTTTTGAATGGCAGGCTAAACCAATTGCTCGATATTCATAACGGCACCGAAACGGTGATACAAGACCGCACTATTTATGAAGATGCACACATATTTGCACCTAACCTGCACGACATGGGGCTTATGAATAAACGTGATTTTGATAACTATTTCAATTTCTTCAAAACCTTACAATCAATGGTGCAGCCGCCAGACCTGCTTATTTATCTTAAAGCATCTGTGCCCACGCTCGTTGATCAGATTCAGAAACGCGGCCGCGAATATGAAGAAAATATCCGCCTCGATTATTTAAAAAAATTAAACGAACTCTATAACCGCTGGATTGAAAATTATAAAGCAGGCCCGGTACTGGTAATAAATGTTGACAAAAATAAATTCCCCGAAAAAGAAGAAGACCTCGGTGAAATAATAAGAAAAGTAGATTCACTTTTATTTGGATTATTTTGATAAAACTATATGAAACCAACCCTTAAATGCTTACCCTTAGTGTTATTGCTGTGTACAACACAAATAAGTTTAGCACAAAAATCAAACGAAAGTTTTTATGCCTTTAATGCCGACTGGTCTGCAGCATCATCTATTGATGAATGTACCTATTTTATGCAGGAGATAAAGAAAAGTGATACGGAATATGTGTGCAGGTATTATCAAAAACTTGGGCCTATGATTAAACAGGAAGTATATAAGGATGCGGCATTGAGTATACCAAACGGCCTTTTTTGCTGGTATAATAAGAAAGGAAAAATGGATAGCTGCGGATGGGTTGCAAATTTTAAAAAAGATCGCTACTGGTATTATTTTCTTGGCGATAGCACTAAATATACCTATTATGAAAAATATGACAACGGAAAACTTTTAAAAAAAGAAACATTCCAACAGGCCGTCAGTGATACAACTGGTGGGCATGAAATAGCGGTTACCCAAAAAGAAGCAGTATTTAAGAAGGGTGCAAATGACTGGACCAACTATATTTCCAAAAATCTGAAAGTGCCCGACCGGTTTACTTCCATAGTTGGGCGCGGGAAATATACAGTCACAGTATGTTTTACTATTAGTACTGAAGGAAAAACGCAGGATGTTTATTTGTTTAACTCCCTTGAATGGTCCGCTGATGCGGTAATATTTGACCTCATTGAACAAAGCCCGCACTGGCAGCCTGCATTACAAAATGGTGAGCCTGTAAAATATGTTCAAAAACAAAATCTTGTAATGGTAATTAATTAATACAGCTTTACAATTGCTATCCACATAACTTTATGGAATTTAACCCATAAATGCATCTGGTAAATAAGTCTTACACCTTTGAGCGAAAAAGAATCAAAACATATAAGCGACCAGGAATTACTGGCTCAGTTTAAGCAAACAAACGACAACCGCCTGCTGGGAATTTTATTGCAGCGTTATACATTGTTATTGCTGGGTGTGTGCATGAAATATTTAAAAAACGAAGAAGCCGCGAAGGATGCAGTGCAGCAAATATTTTTAAAGGTAATTCATGAGTTGCAGCGTTATCCTGTACAATATTTTAAAAGCTGGCTGTATATGATTGCCCGCAATTATTGTCTCATGCAACTACGCCGGCACGGAGAAAAACATGTAGCTGAATTCACGGATAATATTGCAGATGAAGCGTTTCCATTACAGGAAGAAATTGAAAAACAGCAAATGATATCGCTGGTTGAAACTTCGTTGCGAGAATTAAATGAAGATCAGAAAACATGTATAACTTTATTTTATCTTGAAAAAAAATCTTACCAGCAAATATGTGAGCTAACCGGCTTTAGCCTCATGCAGGTAAAAAGTTATATTCAGAATGGCAAACGTAATTTGAAATTACTTGTTGAAAGAAAATTGCATAAAGCAGATGAGTGAGTTAAATAAAATATGGAATGTGGATGACGAACTGAATGAAGAACAGTTAATGAATTATATAAATGGTAAATTAACTGAGGAGGAAGCCAATGCCTTTGAAAAAAAAATGGCCGGTTCTGCGTTTATAAGTGATGGCGTTGAAGGGTTGCAGCAATTTTCTTCTGCTGAAAAAATAGATCTTTTTACAAGACAGCTCAATGATAACCTGCGCAAAAAAACTGCTGCAAGAAAGCAAAAAATGAAACGCAGCTTCAAAGGTTTGTCATGGGAACTGATGGCAATCATTGCAGTAATAATCCTTTCCCTTATCGGTTACGCCGTTATTCAGTTACTGAATAAATAATTTCATGCACTTATAAGTTTCTATGCATCACATACAATCAGCCCTGGCGCTATTCGTATCTTAAAGCTGTAATCGGGTTCAGTCTTGATGCTTTTACGGCAGGCCATATGCCCGCAAGCAAACCAACACCTGAGCATATAATGATACCGGCAATAACCCACGCCCACGGAATGGCGAAACCGGCTTTAAGCAGCATGGCAAATACATTACCGATAATTACACCGAGCACAATTCCAAACAATGCGCCCAGCAGGCTTATAATAACAGATTCAAATAAAAATTGCTGGCGGATATTGCTGCGCTTTCCGCCCAGCGCTTTTATTAATCCAACTTCGCGGGTGCGTTCATTTACAGAAACCAGCATAATATTCATTAAACCTATGGCTGCGCCAATTAATGTGATTAAACCAATGGCGGCAGCGGCGGCCTGTATGCTTCCCAATAAGCTTATGAATGTAGCAGCCAGTTTATCGCTTTTTTCAATTACAAAGTTATCGGTGTCTGTAGGCAGAAGTTTGCGCACACTTCTGAAAACGGCTGTGGCTTCATTTACGGCACCGTCAACCAGCGAGATATCGTCTGCCAATACACCTATCAAAAAAGAACTGGCGCCAAAGCCCGTTGCCCGCACATTGTTATAAGAAGTTATGATAACATTATCCGCCCGCAGCAAAGCGCTCGACCCTTTTGATTTCAGTATGCCAATTACGCGGTATGGCTTCCCTCCCACATTTACAAATTTGTCAACCGCTTTATCTTTTAACTGTCCGAATAATTTAGTAGCAACATCGCTTCCAAGCAGGCATACATTGCGGCCGCTATGCACATCGGCAGGCGTTAAGTTTCTTCCTGCTTCAATGGTAAAACCGTTTACGGCAAGATAGTTTTCATCGCCGCCGTTCATGCGGACATTGGGATTTGTTTTTTTATCCTCATAATGAATTTCATAATTACTGTACCCGCCCAATGAAATAGATACAGCTGCCGGATAATGAAACTTTTCTTTGAAAGTTTCTGCTTCGTTCAATTGTATGGGTTTATCAAGATTCGATTTTTTAGCTTTTTTAGTTTTATCGGCATCTCCGTTATCATTATCATCATTAAACCTGAAACGTTCTTTATAAGAAATGGTAAAGCCGTTAGCGCCCATGGTAGAAAAACTGTTGCGTAATCCTTCGTTCATGGCCTGTATGGCGGTAATGATGCCAATAAGCGCCATAATCCCAAAAGCAATAATCGCCACAGTAATACCCGTACGCAACCTGTTACTGCGGACGGTGCGATAAGCAAGGCTAAAAGAATCTTTAATTGTCATTCGGTAAAAATCGAAAGTAATAAAAATTGAAGGTAAGCATCCGGCTGTTTCTGCAACCACATTTTATGTAAAAGGTATTTTTATATTACGGGTTGTAAAAAAAATGCCTTAGGCGAATGTTTCACCTGCTATCAAAAAAACTTTATTTATTTATGTAACCGATTTCATAACAATCAATATATATTTGCAATTATTAAGGCAGGCTTGCTTTATGAAACTAACGGTTTAAAGGTTTATACATAAATACACTTATGCTAAAATGCTATAATCGGTATCTTGCCGCCGCCGGATTAAGGGCAGGCATCATAGCCGTTTTATGCAACAATTCTGGCAAGCCTTTGCAAACAACCGGACATTAAAAACGGTACCTGTCAAAAAAAATATATTTTAAAAACATATAAACATGAAAGTTACAATCGGGGAAAAAGAATATTTCACGGGCTTAGAACAAATAAAATATGAAGGCCCCAAAACAGATAACCCGCTTGCCTTCCGGTGGTATGATGCCGATAAAGTTGTAGCAGGCAAACCTATGAAAGAATGGCTTCCATTTGCAGGCGCTTACTGGCATTCCTTCTGTGCCAATGGTTCCGATCCGTTTGGCCAGCCAACCCAGTTTTTTGAATGGGACAAAAAAGAAGATGCGGTAGAAAGGGCAAAAGATAAAATGGATGCTGCGTTTGAGTTCTTTACAAAATTAGGCCTCCCCTATTATTGCTTTCATGATATAGATGTGGTGGATTATACAAGCGATGTGGCAGAAAACGAAAGAAGGCTGCAGGCACTGGTTGAATATGCCAAACAAAAACAACAGGAAAGCGGCGTTAAACTATTATGGGGCACCGCCAATGTTTTCACGCATCGCCGGTATATGAACGGTGCATCCACCAACCCCGATTTTCATGTGCTGGCGCATGCGGCTGCACAGGTAAAAGGCGCAATAGACGCAACGATTGCATTAGGCGGCAAAAACTATGTTTTCTGGGGCGGCAGGGAAGGTTATATGAGCCTGCTAAATACTGATATGAAGCGGGAGAAAGAACACCTGGCAAAATTTCTGCATGCTGCAAAAGACTATGCCAGGAAAAATGGTTTTACCGGCACATTTCTTATTGAACCAAAACCCTGTGAACCAACGAAACATCAATACGATTATGATGCTGAAACAGTGATTGGTTTCTTAAGACATAATGGCCTCGATAAAGATTTTAAACTTAACCTTGAAGTAAACCATGCAACTTTAGCCGGCCACACATTTACACATGAATTGCAATGCGCCGCAGATGCAGGTTTGCTCGGCAGCATTGACGCCAACCGCGGCGATTACCAAAACGGTTGGGATACAGACCAGTTTCCTAATAATATTAATGAACTGGCAGAAGCAATGTTGATTATCGTGGAAGCCGGGGGATTAGGTTCAGGAGGCGTGAATTTCGATGCCAAAATCAGGCGCAATTCCACTGATAAAGATGATATTTTTCATGCCCACATAGGCGGTATGGATAGTTTTGCAAGGGGACTGATTATTGCTGACCAGGTGCTGAACTTATCTCCTTACAAAAAAATGAAGCAGGAACGTTACAGCAGTTACGACAGCGGCAAAGGCAAAGCTTTTGAAAACGGCGAGCTGAGTTTTGAAGACCTTAGAAATTATGCAGCCGAAAACGGCGAGCCTGCTGTAAAAAGCGGCAAGCAGGAATTGCTGGAAAATATCATTAACCAATATATTTAAACGCGCTTAAAAAATAATCCGGGTAGCTTTATTGTGCTATCCGGATTTTTAATAAAATATACGCAACCGATTACAATATTTAATGCCATTTCGCTTAATTAAAGATTATCTTAAAGCGAAAATATAAAGCAGCCAACATTTTAGAATATGGAAGATAACAGGAAAAAAATTGCAGTTGTTACGGGTGGAGGTTCGGGCCTGGGTTTGGCTATAGCAAAAAAGTTCACTCAACATAATATAGAAACGATCATTATCGGGCGCAATATTGAAAAGCTTGAGCATGCACAGCAACAACTGGGTTCATCATGCCATATCATGTGTTACGATTTAAGTGATCTTGCAGGCATTCCTTCCTTCATACAAAAAATTGTAGAAATACATGGCCGGATAGATATATTGGTAAATAATGCCGGCATTAATATGAAAAAAGAATTTACTGAAGTAACGGATGAAGATTTTGCTGCCATCATCCATACAAACCTTAATGCTGTATTTGCTGTCAGTCGCGAAGTGGTAAAAGACATGCTGAAATATAATTCAGGCTGCATCATTAATATCAGTTCAATGGCAGCGCAATATGGCTTGCCTAAAGTGATTGCTTATTCTGCCAGCAAATCTGCAATTGACGGCATTACAAGGGCAATGGCTACAGAACTTTCACCAAAAGGCATTCGCGTAAATGCAATTGCACCCGGCTTTATTTATTCTGATATGACGGCCAAAGCACTCAATGAAGATATAGACCGCAAAACACGGGTGTTTGCGAGAACGCCAATGGGCAGAATGGGACAACCTGATGATATAGGCGAAGCGGCATTATTTCTTGCCAGCGAAGGCGCGGGGTTTATTACGGGAGTTGTATTACCGGTTGACGGCGGAAATTCCATTGGCTTTTAATTATAATAACAGCATAATTCCATAATAAAAAAGCGCCCTTAAAGCGCTTTTTTATATATTTAAACTGTTACGGATGTTTAGGCATTCCCGGAGGTGCTGGTGGCCTTGGGGGCCTGTGGCCTTTTCCCGGAGGTGCACAAGAAACAATCATTGCAGATAAAAACAGGGCCATAAACAATAAACGGAAAATACTTCTTATTTTTTTCATACCGGTTTTTTAGGCTTATAAAAAGAAAATCGTGCCATTTAGCTAAACCGGCAATAACAATGTCGAAATTTTTAGCAGGATAGGTTGGGTAGTAGAGGCGCTAATCTATTAATTCATCCTCTGCTATCGCAGCGTTTTCTTCCTTTTCGGCCGCAGCTTTAAAAGAAAAATTTCGTTGCGTGAAATAACTGAATAATACAACAATAAAAGTTGTGATAATTTTTGAAAAAGTAGGCCACCAGTGAAATCCTTCAACAAATAATTTCAGGAAAAAATAATTGAGCGCAATGCAGGCCACTACAATTAAAAAGTAGCGGAAAATTTGTACGCGTTTACGCGTTTTGGTTTGCTGCCATACCACATAACGGCTTAAATAAAAACCCACCGGAAAAGAAATACAAAATGAAATAATAAATGCAAAAATGTATGGGCTAATAGCAACACCGGCTATATAAACTATTTGTTTATTAAGAAAATAATTATAGGAAAGCATGAAAACCACTATGTCAAAAATCATATTGGCGCCGCCGCAGGCGGCATACCGGAAGGTTTGCAAAGGCATGAAACGCCTGAATAAAGGATAAAATGCATCCACCACCGCCAAAACCATTTTTCGTATGAATGCATGTAGTTTTTGCATCGGGCGAAGGTAACAGCAAAAAATGCACCTGTTTTTTTGTTTACAGATTTAAGGAAGATTTTACAAGTTGCCTATAGTATTTTTGCGCCTCACAATTTGTTATGAGTCTTATAAACATTATTAAACTTAGAACTAAAGAAGTAATTGAAACATTATATAATATTTCAATTGATGAATCTGCCATTACCGTAAACGTTACCAAACCTGAATTTGAAGGCGATTATACTATTGTATTATTTGCTTTATTAAAACCTTTAAAGAAATCGCCGGATGCTTTGGGCAACGAACTGGGAAAATACTTAGTTGATAATAACCCACACATTTTTCAATCTTATAATATTATAAAAGGCTTTTTAAACCTGGTTATTGCAGATAGCTACTGGATAAATTTTCTTTCAGATAATTACAACAATACTTCATTTGGCAAACAGCAGATCAGCCATAAAAAAATTATGGTTGAATATTCTTCACCCAATACCAACAAACCTTTGCACCTCGGTCATTTAAGAAATATCTTTTTAGGATGGAGCGCTGCAGAGCTTTCAAAATCTATTGGCAACAACGTAATAAAAACCTGTATTGTAAATGATCGCGGCATTCATATCTGCAAAAGCATGATTGCCTGGAAAATGTTTGCCAATGGCGCAACTCCGCAATCAACAGGCACAAAGGGTGACCATTTTGTGGGCGATTATTATGTAAAATTTAATGAAGCCTATAAAGGTGAAGTAAAAACACTGGAAGCAGAAGGTTTAAGCGCGGAAGAAGCAGAAAAAGAAGCGGCTATTATGAATGCGGCGCAACAAATGCTGGTTGACTGGGAAGCCGGAAAGCCCGATGTGATTGAATTGTGGAGCATGATGAACAGTTGGGTGTATGAAGGTTTTGACGAAACGTATAACCGGATCGGCGCTGATTTTGATAAAGTGTATTACGAAAGCCAGACCTATATTCTGGGTAAGAATTTAGTAGAAGCTGGCCTGGAAAAAGGCATTTTTTATAAAGAAGAAGATGGCAGTGTTTGGATTGATTTAACCAATGACGGGCTTGATAAAAAAATCGTTCGCCGTAAAGATGGCACTGCCGTTTATATAACGCAGGATATTGGCCTTGCTGTTGATAAATATGAAGAGTATAAAATTGATGAAAGCATTTACGTGGTGGGCGATGAACAGAATTATCATTTCAAAGTATTAAAACTTATTTGCGAAAAACTGGGTTTACCCTATGCAAAAGCCATCCATCATTTAAGCTACGGTATGGTTGAATTGCCTTCCGGAAAGATGAAAAGCCGTGAAGGTACTGTAGTGGATGCAGATGATATAGTGAATGAAATGATCAGCATTGCCAGGCAGAAAACAGAAGAGCTGGGCAAGGTAAAAGATTTTACAGAAGCTGAATTAACTGAGCTGTATGAAACAATCGGCCTTGGCGCTTTAAAGTTTTTTTTATTAAGGGTTGACCCGAAAAAGAAAATGGTTTTTAATCCTGAGGAAAGCATCGATTTTCACGGGTTTACCGGCCCATTTGTTCAATACACTTATGCGAGAATTAAAAGCGTATTGAGGAAAGTGCGTGGTGAGTGGTCAGTAGTGAGCGCAGAACATCAGCCCTTATTACCACTGGAAAAAGAAATTATAATTCTGCTGGAGCAGTTTCCTGCAACGGTTGAAGAAGCAGCAACGTTATATGATCCTTCCAAAATTGCGTTGTATGTTTTCAATCTTGCCAAAACATTTAATTCATTTTATACTGAACATTCCATTGCTAATGCAGAAAGCGAGGAGAAAAAAACATTACGTGTAAAGCTTGCACAGCTTACAGCGCAAACCTTGCAAACAGGTATGCATTTATTAGGTATTAAAATGCCGGAAAGAATGTAACGGCCGTTGCCGCGAACCAACTTATTGATACACTATTGGTCTGGTAAACAGTAGTTAAACTCCGGGATAGCAGGCTGTGCGGTCAGACGCATAAAGCGTCAGACCGATAGTATTCACACGCTGTTAAATATTTATTTCCAGTTCAACATCGCCATTTATAGCATGGCCAACGCATGTTAATACAAGGCCCTGCTGAATTTCATTTTCCGTAAGCACTTCATTATACGAATGCCAAACATCGCCCTTTATACATTTGGCAACACAACTGCCGCAGCGGCCCGTTTCGCAACTGTAAGGCAAAACAACATTGGCTTTCTTCGCTGCCGATAAAATAGAATCAGGATAATGAACGCCAAATTGAATATTATTATCACCCAGCTTTATATACACAGTATGAGAAGATTTATCGGGCGGAGAAACATCACGTTTAACCACATTGATCCCAAAGTCTTCACGTTTAATATTATTCTTCGGCACATCATGCTCCTGCAATGTATAAGTGCATAAACGCATATACGATTGCGGCCCGCAGATATAAAACAAGGTTTGCCCATAATCTCCAACAGACAATTCCCTTAAAAAACCTATGATTAAATTCCGGTGCAACCGGGCTTTGGCAAGCTGTAAAATATTGCTGAATAAAAACCTTATAGTAAACCTGTATTTAAATTTCTCTTCAAGTGTTTTCAACTCATTCAAAAAAACTGTTTTTTCTTCTGATGCATTGCTGTAAATCAAAACAACATTTGTATGCTGATGTACAAATAATAAAGTTTTTATAAGCGCATAAACAGGTGTAATGCCGCTGCCTGCAGCAAAAAAGAAGACCTGTTTAAAGGCATCAATATTATCCGGCAAAACAAACAGGCCACCGGCGCCAATAGTTATTACTTCATTGCCGGGAGCGGCATGATCTACAAGCAAACGCGAAAAATAACCGTTATCAATTCGCTTTACGCCTATTGATAATGGTTCATTTAAATCCGGCGAAGATGTAATGGAATAAGAGCGGCGTATTTCTTCATTATAACTGAAACGCACCAAAGTTATATACTGCCCTGCTTTATACTGAAGGTTGTGGTTTTCTTCAAAACTGATGATTTTAAAATTTGTTACAGCCTGTTCTACAGATTTTATAAATAATCTTTTATACAATGAATCATTCAGCATGGCCTTGCTTTAATAAGTACTACAAAAAAAATGGCAACTGTTGTTACGGCTGCCATTTGCATTTATCATTTTCGGTAAAGCCCGCCGGTTTGGCCTGCGGGGCCTGATATAATAATGTTATTTCGCCAGGCTTTGTATTACATCATATTTGGTGACGATGTGATAATCGCCTGTTTCATCTTTTGCCAAAACGGCGCCGTTGCCCTTGTTAATTAAACTGCCAAGCCGTTCAACCGGAGTATCAAAATCAACAACAGGATACGCTTTTTCCATAATGCTTTCAACAGTTGAATCTTTTAATTCAGGATGATCGAACACTTTTTGAAACAAACCCGTTTCGCTTACAGAACCAACGGGCCCGCTGCCGTTCATTACAGGAATGTTTTCAATATCAAATTTCTTCATCAGTTCAACTGCTTCTGCAACGGTCTGCGAAGGCTGAACAGTAACAAGTTGCTTACCTTCTCTTGCGCTTATAATATCTTTAAATGTTTTTACATCAAGAAAACCGCGCTCCATCATCCATTGATCATTATAAATTTTTGCAACATACCGGCTGCCATGGTCATGGAAGATACAAACCACCAGGTCGCCTTCTTTTAATCTATCTTTCAACTGCATCAGCCCCTGCACACAACTGCCTGCACTGTAACCAATAAAAATACCTTCTTCTTTTGCAATGCGGCGTGCCATAATAGCGCCATCTTTATCAGTTACCTGTTCAAAATGATCAATCACGCTCATATCATAATTTGCAGGTACAAAGTCTTCGCCAAAACCTTCACTTATGTAAGGGTGCACTTCATTCATGTCAACCTCACCCGTTTTAAAATATTTGGTGAGCAGTGAACCATACACATCAACGGCCCACACCTGTATATTGGGTTTTTTTTCTTTCAGGAATTGGGCAGTACCTGTAATGGTGCCGCCTGTACCCGCTGTGCAAACAAGGTGTGTGATTTTACCTTCGGTTTGTTCCCATATTTCAGGGCCGGTGGTTTCATAATGCGCCAGCCGGTTAGCAAGATTATCATATTGATTAAAGAAGTAAGAATTGGGAATTTCTTTGGCTAACCTTCTTGCAACAGAATAATAACTTTTCGGATCGTCAGGCTCAACATTCGTGGGGCAAACTATTACTTCTGCGCCTACTGCTTTAAGAATATCCATTTTTTCCTTACTCTGCTTATCTGTAGTGGTAAATATGCATTTATAACCTTTTACACAGGCTGCCAAAGCAAGGCCCATTCCTGTATTGCCGCTTGTACATTCTATAATAGTGCCGCCGGGTTTTAATTTACCTTCCTGTTCAGCCACTTCCAGCATCTTTAAAGCCATGCGGTCTTTAATGGAATTACCGGGATTGAAATAATCAACCTTGGCAAGCACCGTGCACGGAAAGTCCTTCGTTATTTTATTCAGCTTAATTAACGGTGTATTTCCAATAGTCTCCAGGATGTTGTTCTTCCACATAATGAATAAGAATTTATGTAAAGATAAGATTTGTGTTTGGGAAGGGTTGTTAAGAAAGAAGGTGCATATAAAAAGATACATATAAAAAATAGTGCGGCATTGCTGCCGCACTATCATGTAATTCACAGGCAAATTATTTAACCGGCGTTACTATTGATCCCACCAAAGATGATCTGAGAGCTGAACGGTTGGTATATTACTGCCATTTGTTGAAATTTCTGTAGAAGGATAATTCATGCGTCTTATAAATGTATTTAAAGCAGCCCCCACAGGTAAACTGAAATCTTTATAATCATAATCTGTGCGGCGCATATCATCCCAGGTTACCGGGCTCAGGAAGAGCGCTGCATATTTTTCTTTAAATATGAGCTTTAAGGTAATACCGGCTTCACCTACGGCAACTATGGGATTGGTTATGTAAGAAGTTATATCGCCGCCGCTTACACCTATCTTATTCATGTTTGCCGTTATGCCTGCAAGGTAAGCTGCGTATGCGCCGGCTTTATCACCCTTTCTGAATTTAGCTTCAGCCTCTATAAATTTACATTCAGCAAAGGTTATAATTTCCAATGGCGATTGATCGCTTGAATACCATTTGCCTACTGTAAGATAACATTCATTATGCACGGTATTATTGCCAATTGCACCAGCACCATTAACTGTTCCCCTGTAATCGCCGTAACGGGTGGTATCTGTAATAAGCGGAAGCCGCGGATCGAATAATCCATAAGTAGTGCCGTTCATTGCATTTACAAAATTGGCAGACAGCCATCCGTCCAGCAATAAACTCGCATTATTATGTGCTTCCTGCGCCCAAGGATTAAAGCCGTCAAAGGCTGTTATTTGTGCATCATCTTCATTACTCGTATAGGCCTGTGCCAATTCAGCCAGAACAGCATCTGCATTGTAAGATGAAGTTTTAGAAACCTGGTTCAGCATACGGGCCTTTAGTGCATGTGCGGTTTTTATCCATGCAGCCACGTCACCGGCATGAATGAAATCACTGCTGGCATCTAATTCACCATCAGCATCAGGTTGGTTCAAAGCAGCCATGCCATCATTGAGTAATTTAAGACAAGTATCATATAAAGCTTTCTGATCATCATAAACAGGATGAATGTTATCAACCCCTATAAAAGCTTCCGAATACGGAATATTTCCCCACACATTGGAAGCCATATTGATATGTAAAGCCATTAATACATCAGAAACACCTATGTAAGCATTTAAACCATTTTCGCGCCCCTGCATCTTCATATCATACAAATCGGTCATTATATTATAATAATTGTTCCATGCACTGCTGGCATCTACATCTTCATAAGTATCGGTAGAAGCCCCTGCACTGGGTGAAGCGAGGTATTGTGTATAGTAAGATGTCCAGTCTGCTATTCTGAACACATTTATGGCTGCAGTATTCGTAACATTTGCCAATAAGCCGGCAATTGGCGGCTGCAGCGCTGCATTTGGGTTTTGATTGATGTCGAGGTATTTTTTACAACTGCCCAACAAAAGAACCATACAACCAAAAACCATTAATCTTTTATATATTTTAAGTTTGCTCATTTCTTTGTTTTTTTTAAAATAAATAATGCTTAACAATCAGAACCCTACGTTTAGAGAAAATATATAGCTCCGCAAGGCAGGATAACTGAAACCTGAGCTTACATTGAGGTTGCTTCCCGGTGCGGCATCACTGCGTGTTTCGGGATCATATCCTTTATATTTTGTAATAAGAATAAGGTTTGTGCCTGTAAATGAAAGCGAAACATTATTTATAAATGAATTCTTGATTAAGTTTTCAGGCAAAGAATAAGACAGGGTTGCTGTACGTAGCCTAACCCATGATGCATCTTCCACGAAATTTTCTGAAACGCCACGATAAATATTCCTGTAATATCCTGCCCCATAATCAACATTGTCCGGCCCTACGCCCTGGCCAAGCCAAACAGGTTTAGTGTTTTGCTTGCCATCTGCGGTTACGCCATCAAACACAATTGTTTCATTACGGTTAAGGGTAACTGTAGATTCGCCAAAGGCAGCAAGAAAGTTGGTAAACTGGTCGTATTTATGCACCCCCAACTGTGCATCCCACATAAAATACAAACTCCAGTTTTTATAGGTCAACGTATTGCTAACGCCGGTTAACCATTTTGGGTAAGAGTTACCCAATATTTTTTGATTGGTGCCGTCTGCATAAACAGGAAAACCGTTGTCACCAATAAGCACGGGCAAATCTTTATTCGCATGAACGGCATCGTCTGCAATTGCCGGGTCATCGCCATAGCGCATAACGGGTGTTCCCCATATATTTCCAACAGGCTCGCCCGGAACATAATAACTGCTTATTGTTGACCTGCCATAACCAAATACACTGCCTATATAAATACTCCTTAAGCCTTCATAAAGTGATAATACTTTATTACGGTTGGCTGAAAAGTTGGCTGAGATATCCCAATTGAAATTCTTTGATTTTACAGGATTTCCCGTTACAGTAACTTCAATACCCTTGTTTTCAATTTCACCTGCGTTTAAGGTGATGGAACCAAATCCTGTAGTGGTAGTGGTAGTTACATCTATGATCTGGTCTTTACTGTTAGATTTATACAGGGTTAAATTAAGGCCAAGCCGGCTTTTGAAAAAACTCAAATCTGTGCCTATTTCAAACGTGGTGGTTTTTTCCGGCTTAAGATCTACAGAACCGGCATTTGAATTACGTGTCCAGCGAATAATATCTACACCATTGTTGGAAATTGGAGAACCGGAAGGCGCATAGGTAATACTGGTTCTGTAGGGCGGCGCATCCTTTCCAATACCTGCAAGTGAAGCCCTGAACTTGCCATACGTGAACCATGATGGCATTGTTAAGTGCTGTGAGAAAATATAACTCAGGCTTGCAGAAGGATAAAAGAAAGAACGGTTATCCATTTCCAATGATGAAGTCCAGTCGTTTCTGCCTGTTAATGTCAGGTAGAGATAATTATTATAACCCAAAGTAAGATCGCCGTATAAACCAATGATGCGGTATTTTGTTCTCGTTTGGTCAATTTGTGTATGTTTTGCATTCGCTAAAGAAAACCAGTTATACACATCAAGCCCGCTACCTTCGGCTGATATACGTTTTATGTTCCTGTCTAATATATCATTGCCCACGCGGAATGTAGTTTGAAATTTATTGGCCCAGGTATGATCAAACGTTAGCAGCAGGTTCGAATTGATTTGCCGGTAGTTTAACTGGTAGTCATGAACAAAACCAGTTCCGTATTTACCATCATAATCCTGGTTGTCGGCGGCAATAAACTCACCGGGAAAACCAACCGCGCCGGGTGCGGTTGCCGTTCTCGCATCACCATATTGGTCAACTCCCACCAGGTAGGTTGCGGTAAGCCACTTTACAGGTGAGTAAGCAAAATTTACACTGCTGATAATATGATTTACCTGCGAGCCGAATTTGTTGGTGGCAGTTTGATAAATGGGATTATCATTGCCGTAGCTTTTCATGGTTCCCTGCGGTGTAAGATAGTCGCGTACATCCCATCTTGGCGTCCAGTAAACCAGGTCTTCATTATACCTGTTGGCATCATAAAAATTACCGTTTGTATTGGTATAATAAATCGACGTTCCCATTTTAAATTTCTCGCTGAATTTAAGCTGGCCATTCAACCTGCCATTAACCGCCTGGTAAAAAGTATTGGGAATAACGCCTTCCTGCTTTAAATAAGAAAAAGAGGAAGAATAGGTAATTTTTTCGCTGCCGCCGGAAAAGTTTACGCCTGATCTGAATTGATGCCCGGTATTGTAAGCATGCTTCCAGTTATTGAACAGCTTATCAGGATGGGAAGGATCAATTTTTTTGGCTTCTTCAACGGTTGGCCCCCATGCCGGCCAGAAATCGGTTGAATCATACACGCCCATCCATCCCTGTGAATATTTTAACTGGATATCCGGTATTTTATTTACGTTGTCAATATTATAAGATGCATTAAAACTCACGCGCATTTTACCGGCCTGGCCGGACTTTGTTGTAACAACTATAACACCATTTGCCCCGCGCAAACCATATAAAGCCGTTGCTGCACCACCTCTCAGCACATTTATACTTTCAACATCATCCGGGTTTAAATCAGACAGCCGGTTAGGCATACTGGCGCCTCTGTCGCCGGTGGTGCCGGTTGTAAAGGTGCTGTTATCCACCGGCAGGCCATCAATCACAAACAAAGGCTGGTTATCATTTGAAGGGCTGATAGAATTTACGCCACGAATTAAAATACTGGCGCCCTGGCCCGGCCCGCCACCGGAGCTTTGTATGGTTACGCCTGCCACTTTTCCTTGCAGCGCATTAATTAAGTTCGGTTGTTTTGCCTGTGCAATTTGAGTTGCATCAACCTGTTGCGAGGCATAGCCTAAAGTCTTCACTTCCCTCTTAATACCCAGTGCCGTAACCACCACATCGGTTAGGGCATTGCCGGATGGCTCAAGCGCTACATCCAAAATTGCAGAGCTGCCAACACCAGATTCCCTGGTATCATACCCCACATAAGAAAATACGAGCGTTGCATTGCCTTTGGACAATGTAATGGAATACCTGCCGGTATTATCGGTGAGCACTGAATTCCTGGTACCCTTTTCCTGCACAGCTACCTTTTCAAGCGGTTGCTTTGTGTCAGAAGCAGTTACCGTACCGGTTATTGTTTGCCCCGGTTGTGCATTTAAACCATAAAATAACAGCAAAAAAAATCCTGTAATGATCGTGGATCTAAGCATGGAATTTGGTTTTTAAATAAATTATGTAAATAAAGCAGATACGAGACTCTTGTTTACTGTAAGCCGGTCACTTCCCTGTGCGCCAAAATAACATTTCTATGACAAAAACTTAACAATTAAAGCTGCTTTTTTACTTTTCTTTTTTATAAGCGGTTATAGTGCTTTGAATATATCAGCATCATTAAACAGCATAAAAATTATATATTACACCGATAGCTTTTACCTTCGCAGCTTTCTGTTATTGTTTGATTTGAGAAGCTATGCAAAGAATTTATTTTGACAACGCTGCAACTACCCCCCTTGATGCGGAAGTACTTGATGCCATGATGCCCTATTTAACCACGCATTTCGGCAATCCTTCTTCTATTTACAGTTATGGCAGGGAAACAAGGCTGGCTGTGGAAAATGCACGCAAAACAGTTGCAAAAATATTAGGCGCTAACCCCGGTGAAATATTTTTTACAAGCGGCGGCACAGAAAGCACGAACACGGCTTTGTGCGCTGCCATAATCGATTTGGGTTGTGAAAGAATTATAACATCCCCATTGGAGCATCACGCCACATTACACACGGTAGAGCATTTGCATAAACAAAAAGGCATCGACCTGCAATTTGTAAAAGTTTCACCTGACGGTCATATTGATTTGAATGACCTGGAAAAATTACTCTCGGCATCCAACAAAAAAACACTGGTTACTTTAATGCATGCCAACAATGAAATTGGCAACATTACCGATATACATGCAGTGGGTGAGCTATGCAAAAAATACAATGCGGTTTTTCACAGCGATACCGTGCAAACCGTTGGTCACTTTCCCTTCAATCTGCATGCAACGCCGGTTGATTTTATAAACGGCGCTGCGCATAAATTTCATGGCCCAAAAGGTATTGGTATTATTTATATAAGTGAGAAAAATAAGATAAGCCCTTTTATACAAGGCGGTAGCCAGGAAAGGAATATGCGGGCCGGCACTGAAAATATTTATGGCATTGTGGGCTTTGCAAAAGCCCTGGAATTGGCCACAAAGAATTATGAAGCTGACAAAGCCTATATCTGCGGTTTAAAAAACTATATGCTGCAGCAATTGCAAAACAATATTGAAGGCGCAAGTTTTAACGGCGATTATGCCGGCAACAGTTTATATACCGTATTAAGCGCCAATTTTCCCAAAAATGAAAAGAGCGAATTAATATTATTTAATCTTGATATAAATAATATATGCGCCAGCGGCGGCAGCGCCTGCACCAGTGGCGCTAACGTAAGCAGCCACGTAATAAGCGCCATTAACCCAAATGCTGATATAGATTTTGTAACGGTTCGTTTTTCTTTCAGCAGGCATAATACAAAAGAAGAAATAGATACTGTTGTACAAAAACTGAAAGAAATTATATAAGCCGCATGAGCAATACCATTCATTATAATAATTGCCCGGCCTGTTCAGGTACGAATATTGAATTCGTGCTGAAAGCAAAAGATGAAACTGTAAGCCACGAATATTTTGAAGTATGGCAATGTAATAATTGCACGCTTCGCTTTACACAGGATGTACCTGATGAAGAAAGCATTGGTCCTTATTACCAGTCATCAGAATATATTTCCCATTCCAATACGTCAAAAGGCATGGTGAATAAACTGTATCATACAGTTCGTTCCGTCACATTACAAACAAAAAGAAAGCTGGTTGAAAAATACAGCGGCATAAAAGCCGGCAACCTCCTCGATATTGGCGCCGGCACGGGTGCCTTTGCAGCTGCCATGAAAAATGCGGGCTGGTATGTAACAGGTCTTGAACCCGATGAAACGGCAAGATTGAATGCAAAAAAAGATTTTGGTATTGAATTACAACCGGCAGAAAATTTATTTAATCTTGCGCCCGACAGTTTTGATGCTATTACCTTATGGCATGTGCTGGAACACGTACACCGCCTGCATGAATATCTCGATACATTTCACGCCTTATTAAAACCCGGTGGCCTATTAATGATCGCCGTTCCCAATTATACCAGTTTTGATGCTGAAACCTATAACGGAAACTGGGCAGCTTATGATGTGCCGCGGCATCTCTACCACTTCTCTCCTGCAAGCATGCAACAACTTTTACAGGCACATAAATTTACACCTGCGAACAACAAGCCCATGTGGTTCGACAGTTTTTATGTGAGCCTTTTAAGTGAAAAATATGTTTCAGGCAAAAGCAATTTTGTAAAAGCCTTTTTTAACGGCCTTCGCTCAAATATAAAAGCTTTGCAGAACGCTTCTCAATGCAGCTCGGTAATTTATATTGCAAAAAAATAATTTTGGCATTGTATCTGCCTGAATGTCTGAGGATTTTCTCCAATAATTTTGTTGAAGTATTTTGAGCAATTATTAAAAACGATAATTGCGCTGCAGGCTTAAGAATTTATTGCTGTAATTATTCAGGATAATAAAACAATACCGGTTGAACGCAAAAAAAATTGGCAAGGCGGTTTTAAAAGTTGCTGCATGGATAATTGGCATCATTATTTTTTTAATCGTGCTTGTTTATATATTGATACAGGTACCCGCCGTTCAAAACTTCGCAAAGAATAAAGCCGTTGCCTACCTCGAAGGAAAAATTAAAACCAAGGTTGAAATAGGAAAATTTGGGCTCGATTTTCCCAAAAGAATTGTTTTAGAAAAAATTTATTTTGAAGACCAGCGAAAAGACACGCTTTTATATGGTGGTAAAATAAGAGTTGACATTTCCTTATTCAGCCTGCTGCGCAACGAAGTAAACCTTCAATACCTTGAGTTGAATGGTATTAAGGCAAACATTTACCGCAATTATCCCGACACCAGTTTCAATTTCGATTATATTGTAAAAGCCTTTGCAAGTGAAGAGAAAAAAACGCCGGCCCCTGAAGACTCTTCCGCCGCCATGAAATTCAAGATTGGCAAAATTGTTTTAAAGAATATTACGGCAAAGTTTAAAGATGATGAAAGCGGCAACAACGTTTATTTTTATCTCGGTGATTTTAAAACAAGCATTGATACTTTCGATCCGGATAAACTCATTTATAAAATAAAAGATATCAACATTGCAGATATCAATGCAAAAGTTTACCAGTATAAACCTTTAATTAAAAATAAAGACAGCACCAGCCCTGTACCGCCACCGTCTGCATCATCATCGCAAATGCCCACGCTTGAATTGAGTGGCTTAAACCTGCAGCGCATTTATTTTAATTACAGGAACGATGTTTCGGCATTACTGGCATTCTTAAAGATTGGGGAGTTAAGTACACACCCTGAAAATATCAATCTGCAAAACCTCCATATAAGCCTGAAGGATTTCACATTTAATAATTCGGTAATTAAAGTTGGCCTTGGTAAATCGCAGGAAGCTAAAGCAACAAAAGATGTGGTTGCCGCTAAAACCGACAGCCAGTTAAATAATCCCTGGAAATTTTATTTAACCAAAGCTGATTTTAAAAATAATGAACTCATTTATGACGACAACAGTGCAAAGCCTTTGACCGAAGGTTTTGACGCCAGTCATTTACACATAAAAGATTTTATTTTAAAAGGTGATAGTTTAAGTTTTACGCCGGCGATATTTAAAGGCAATATTGACCAGCTTGCACTGAACGAAAAAAGCGGGCTTGCCTTACAAAAATTTCATACACGATTTTATTACAGCGATACAACCGCATCACTTACCGATTTATTGCTGCAAACTGACGGCACAACAATTCAAAATAAACTCATTGTAAAATATCCTTCAACAGAAGCCATATCCAAAAACATTGGCGCTTTATATATTGATGCGAACCTGCCCAATTCAAAAATCGCTGTAAAAGATTTCCTGGCATTCATGCCTTCGTATAAAAGAACGATGGGCAATTATAAATTATCTTCCATAAAACTGAATGCGGCGGTTAAAGGTTTTATACGCGATCTTTCCATACCAACATTTGAATTGAGCGGGTATGGTGATACGTATGTAAAACTATCAGGACGTTTACAGGGTTTGCCCGATACCAAACGGGCTTATTATAATGTAAAAATTAACCAGTTTACTTCAACCAAAAGAGATATACTCAGCTTGTTGCCGCCCAAAACTTTACCGGATAATATTAACCTTCCTGACCATTTTGCCTTAACCGGGTTTTTTAAAGGCAGCACCAGTGCCTTCAATACACAACTGGCATTAAAAACCAACAAAGGCAATATAAATGTTGACGGCAGCATGAAGCCCGGCGATGTGTATGCGGTGAATGCAAAACTCCAGGATGTTGATGCAGGGTATTTAATGAAGCAACCGGATAATCTTGGCAAAATTACCGCTAATCTAACGGCAAGCGGCAAAGGCATTGACATAAAGAAAGCCAATGCAAAATATAATCTTGATGTGGCCAGCGCCGAAGTAAAAGGCTATACTTACCAGGGATTAAATGTAAACGGTGAAATTAATGACGGCGTTAACACCACAAAAGCTTCTATTAAAGATTCTTCCATTGCCTTAAACCTTGATCTTACGGCCAAGCTGAATACGCCCTCAACCTATCCACCGCTGAAATTAGATTTATTAATAGATACATTGAATGCAAGAGCATTAAACTTGATGAGTGATACATTAAGTTTAAGCGGGCATATAACGGCAGATCTTCCTTCCACCAATCCTGATGACCTGGTTGGAACAGTTAACATCAATAATCTTTCCTTAACAAGGGCCGGCCAGAAATTAAATACAGATAGCATTTCTCTTGTTGCAGGCGGCGACTCCACTAATAAAAGCATTGTAATTAAAGCGGGCAATGATATGGATGCTGCACTCGTTGGCCAGTATAAATTAACGGAAATAGCACAGGCATTGCAGCAGGTCATCAATCAATACTATAAACTACCGGGCTACGAACAGAAAAATATTACGGCGCAAAACTGGACGTTTGACGCCACGGTTCGCCCGCAAGGTTTGGTGTTACAATTAATGCCGGATTTAAAGGGAAGCGATTCCATTGCTGTAAATGCACACCTGAATTCAGCGCAAAATGATTTGGGGTTAACTGCAAAAAGCCAGCGCATAATTTTCGGCACCAATCAAATTGACAGCTTAAACGTAAATGCGCAATCAGCAGCAGATGCTTTTAATGCAAACCTTTCTGTGGATGGGATTAAAGCCGGTTCAACGCAGTTATATAAAACCGCCCTAAGTGCAAAGGTTGCCAATAACCAGCTGGATGTGGATGTTAATTCCAATGACTCCAAAAATAAAACACAGTATGCGCTGGGTGCTTTATTAAACCAGGTTGACAGCGGTTTCAGGGTGAGCTTAAAACCAGATCTTATTTTAGATGGCGACAGGTGGAATGTTGGCGCCAACAATTCCATTCAATACGATTCATCAGGGATCGTTATCAATAATTTTTCCATCAGCCAGGGTAACCAGTCTTTATCATTAAACAGCACTGCACCATCGCCGGCAGCGCCCATAAAAATTGACCTGAAAAATTTTGAAATAGCTACCATCACTAAAATTGCCCACCAGGATTCTTTGCTAGCCTCAGGCACTATTAACGGCACGGCGGAAATCACCAATCCCACAAAGGATATGGTTTTTACTTCAGACTTAACTATAAATAACCTTGCCTACAAAACAGATACAATCGGCAACCTGGCCATAAAAGTTGATAATAAAACAGCCAATGCATATAACGCAAATGTTGCCATTACCGGTAAGGGCAACGATGTTCGTTTAACCGGTTTATATTATACCGGTGAAGGCAGGATGGACTTGAACCTGGCCATGAATAATTTAAACCTGGCTATGATAAAAGGCTTCGCAGCAGGCCAGTTGGATGATATAAGAGGTTCTTTAAAAGGTAAGGTTGCTATTAAAGGCACAACTTCGGCACCAAATATAGACGGCAGGTTAAATTTTGCGAATGCTTCATTCGTTCCCACTATTTCAGGAGAAAGGTTTACTATTCCCAAAGATGTTATCCGCGTCAATTCACGCGGTATTCATTTTAATAATTTTGACCTCGTTGATTCTTCCGGCAATAAAGCCACCATTGATGGCGATATTCTTACTAAAGATTATAAAAGCTTCACCTTTAATCTCACTTTAAACGCTGATGATTTTACAGTAGTAGATGCTCCACAGGCCACCGACCGCATTCTATATGGCAAACTGAATATTGATGCCGCCGCAGATATAAAAGGAGATTTAACTGCGCCAACTGTAAACGGCGACTTGAGAGTGAATAAGGTTACTGATTTTGTTTTTGTGCTGCCGCAATCAGACCCGGAAGTACAATCAAGAGAAGGCGTGGTTGTTTTTATAGATAAGGATAACCCGGCAGATACGGCAGAAGTGGTGATTGACTCTGCAGCCATCGCCAAACTCACAGGCATATCGGTTGATGCTAATATTGAAATAGACAGCTCCGCAAAATTTACCGTGGTAATTGATGAAAGAAATGGCGATGCATTAACGCTGAAAGGAAGGGCCAATTTAAATGGCGGTGTTGACAGGAGTGGCAAAACCACTTTAACCGGCGCTTACGAACTGGAAAGCGGCTCCTATAATTTATCACTAAGCATTTTAAAAAGACAGTTTCTTATTCAAAAAGGAAGCACTATTACCTGGACGGGCGACCCCACGGCAGCTAATATTGATGTAACGGCTGTATATGATATCAACACACCTTCTATCGATTTAATGCAATCTTCTGTTTCCGGTAATTCTACTGCTGAGATGACAAGGTATAAAGAGAAATTGCCCTTCCAGGTTTTATTGCACATGACGGGCGAATTATTAAAGCCCGTGATAACTTTCGATATAGTATTGCCTGAAAGAACTGCCGCGCAATGGAGCGATGTTTCAGATAAACTGCAGCAGGTGCGCAATGATGAAGGCGAATTAAATAAACAGGTATTTGCACTTTTATTACTGGGCAGGTTTATACAGGAAAATCCATTTGTAAGCTCTGCCGGCGGCACCGGTGTTGAAGGGGAACTAAGGGCAAGCGCCAGCCGCATTTTAACCGAACAATTAAATAATCTTGCAGGCAGTTTGATAAAAGGCGTTGACGTGAACTTTGGCGTGGAATCAGGCGCTGATTATTCAAGCGGCACTGCGCAAAATAAAACAGACCTTAATATAACGGTATCAAAAAAATTATTGAATGACAGGCTGCGTGTAAATGTGGGTAGTAATTTCCAATTGGAAGGCCCGAGCAACCCTAATCAGAATACAGTAAACCCGGCTGGCGATGTTTCGGTTGATTACCAGCTTACGAAAGATGGCCGTTATATGATACGTGTTTACCGGTTAAACCAATACGAAAACCAGATAGACGGACAGGTAGTTGAGACCGGTATGAGCTTTATTCTTACATATGACTATAATAAATTCAGTGAAATATTTACAGGCAGAAAAGAAGCAAAACTGATAAGGAAGAAAAACAAAAGAATTACGAAGCAGCAAAGGGAAAAAAGAAGGCAGCAGGAAATAAAACAGGCGTCTCAATATCAAAATCCAACCAATACACCTTAACTGTTTTTATAACAGGAGCACTAATGAATTTGAAAAAAATACATAGCATCCATTTTAAACACCTCGCAGTTTTTGCCGGCCTGGTTTTATTGCTTGCTTCCTGCAGCAATACCAAAAACCTTGGCCCCGGCCAAAACCTTTTTGTGGGTTCAAAAGAAAAGATAAAATCAACAGATAAAATTCCTTCCAAAAAAAGAAAAGAGCTGGAGAGCGAAATGAGTTCGCTGGTGCGCCCCGAACCTAACTCTACCATTTTAGGCGCACGGTTTAAGCTTACGGTTTTCAACATGTTTAAAGAACCGAAAAAACCAAAGGGGCTCATATATTGGTTGAAATATAAAGTTGGCGAACCGCCGGTATTGGCTTCCAATTCAGCGCTTGAAAAAAACCGGCTGGTATTGCAAAGCCATTTGGAAAACGAAGGCTTCTTCAGGGATTCTGTTGTTATGGATACATCTGTAAAAAATAAAAAATTATCTGTGACGTATACGGCATTAGTTGATACGCAATACATCATCAATAACGTCTCCTACCCTAACGATTCAAGTGTTCTTGCCAAAAATATTCAGCGGTATGCGGTGGGTAAAAAATATGTGTTGTTAAAGCCAAACAATCCTTACAGCCTTGATGTGATAAAAGATGAACGCACACGCATTGACGCCCGTTTAAAAGATAAAGGCTTTTATTATTTCAACCCTGATTATTTATTGGCCAAAGCCGATTCAACAATCGGCAATCATAAAGTGGATATTGATTTAAGGATAAAGCCGGAGACACCTTCAAACGCCAGGCTTCCATACTATATTAATAATGTTTATGTTTTTGCAGATTATGATATAAACTCAGATACGACGCGGCGAAAAGCAAAATTGTTTGAAGGTTACCGTATTGTTGATCCCAATCACAAATACAATCCTAAAATATTCAGCAGAACGCTTGTGTTTAAACCCGGTGAATTGTATAACCGCACCGATCATAATTTAAGCCTGAACCGCCTTATAACATTGGGCATATACAAGTTTGTAAAAGTGCGTTTTGAACCGGCAAGAGACAGTGTTCAAAAATTAAATGCTTTTTATTATTTAACACCCACCAATGTAAAGTCTATACGCTTTGAAGTATCAGGGCTTACAAAATCGAATAATGCAACAGGCGGCGAATTTTCAACCAACTGGCGGCACCGTAATTTATTTAAGGGCGCGGAGCTGTTCACTATTGCAGCCAATTTTGGTTTTCAAACACAAATATCTTCAGGATATAATGTAAACACATTAAGCTATGGCCTTGAAGCTAATCTATTCGTGCCGCGGATTATAGCGCCGTTCAGGCTCAATACCAGCAGCGCTTATGTTCCGCAAACAAAGTTTGGGGCCAGCTATAAATTTTACAACCGCACTACACAATATACACTCCGGTCAATAGGCGGAACGTATGGTTATGTTTGGAAGGATAATATTAAAAACGAGCACGAGTTTACGCTAATTAATATAAACGCAGTTAAGCCTGCAAACTTTACGGATAGTTTTAAAGCGCTTATTGATACAAACCTTACTGTACGCCGCAGCGTGGAGAAGCAGTTTATTATAGGCAGCATTTATAATTACAATTATAATTCACAGGCGCAGGCCAATACAAAAAAGAATAATTTTTATTTTAATGGCAATGTTGATGCTTCGGGCAATTTGCTGGGTTTAATAACCGGCGCTAATGTATTGAAAGGCGAAAAAAAGAAAATCCTTGGGCAGGAGTTTACACAGTATATAAAATTAGAAGGCGATTTCCGGCATTACCTGAAGTTAGGCAAGTATAATTCCTTTAATACAAGATTTGATGCAGGCATTGCCGCAGCTTATGGCAATGACACACTTGTGCCTTTTATAAAAGAATTTTTTGCCGGCGGGGTAAGCGATTTAAGAGGTTTCAGGGCAAGAACATTAGTGGGCGGGTATTATGCCGGCAATCCAAGAGAAAAGTTAGTTTGGGATCAGCCGGGCGATGTAAAACTTTTATTAAGCGCCGAATACCGCGCCAAGCTGTTTTCTATTTTAAGATATGCATTGTTTGCGGATGCGGGTAACGTATGGACGTTAAAGTATGATAGTGAAAGGCCGGGCTCTAAATTTTCCTCCAAAGATTTTATGAGTCAGATAGCCGTTGATGCAGGTATAGGTTTACGTGCAGATGTAAGCATTCTTATCCTTAGGCTCGATGTGGCTTTTCCTTTGCATTTGCCTTACAATTTACCAAATGGCGAAAAATATAAGATTGATTTTGGCGACAGCGAATGGCGTAAAAACAACATTGTTTGGAACCTTGCTATCGGCTATCCGTTCTAAATACAAATCATTCATCAATGCATAAAAGCATTCAGTACAAATACACCGCCAAGCCCCACAACTGATACTATCGTTTCCATTACACTCCATGTTTTAAAAGTGTCTTTCAGGCTTAGATTAAAATATTCTTTAAACAACCAAAAGCCGCCATCGTTCACATGGCCGAAGATTAAACTGCCTGCGCCTGTTGCCAATACCATCAGGTTAGGATCAACACCACTTGTTGCAATTATGGGAGCAATTATGCCGGCCGTGGTTAAACCTGCAATGGTGGCTGAGCCTAATGCAATACGTATGACGGCGCTTATCGTCCAGGCGGCGAGCAAAGGATGCACATGAAAATTATCCAGCATGCCTGCTATCTGCGTATTGATGCCTGTTTCTGTAAGGATTTCTTTCATAGCGCCTGCGCCGGCCAATATGAGCAATATAACGGCAATATCTTTTATGGAATCTGTAAGATGCCCCATAAGCAACGCTATCGGTTTCTTTCTCTTTATACCCAGGCTGTATAAAGCATATATAACAGAAATAATCATAGCAACCGGCGGGTCGCCGATATCAATAAGAATTTTTGTAACGATATTTTGCTGCTGGATAAACTGCTGGCAAATGGTGGCAACAGCAATTAATAATACGGGAAGAAATGTGGTAAATAAACTATTGAAAAAAGAGGGCAGTTCACTTTCCGGCAGGTCCTTAGACACAAATGTATCCGGAGGCTTATTCATGTATTTTTTTAAGCGCGTTGCAAACAACGGCCCCGCAATTATTACGGCAGGAACGGCAATTAAAACACCATACAACATGGTTAACCCTATATCTGCACCAAACTGCTTCACCAGCGCCGTTGGCGCAGGATGCGGCGGTAAATAACCATGTGTTATTGATAAAGCGGCCACCACCGGCAGCCCGATATATACCACAGGAATATTATACCGTTTTGAAACGGTAATAATAAGCGGCACCATCAATACAAAACTCACATCAAAGAATAATGGAATGCCGATGATAAAAGCGGTGAGCACCATAGCCCACATCAAATATTTTCTGCCAAAGGCATCTACAAGGCCGGTTGTAATTTTTTGGGCAGCACCGCTTTCGGCAATCAGTTTTCCAAGCATGGCGCCCATGCAAAGTATAATGCTTAGCGAACCAAGAATATCGCCAATGCCTTTTTCCATGGCAGGCACTATTTCGTGCACCTGCATTCCATTGGCCAGGCCCATCAATATAGAAACAATAAGAAAAGCGAGAAATGCATTAAGTTTTGCTGATGTAATAAGAACGATCAATAAAACAATGCCAGCAAGCAATATGATAAACGACATAGTTTATTTCAATAAGCGATTAAAGATAAGGCTTGCAACATTTAATCAAAGTTTTGTTTAAATAAACCAGGAATTAAATTCACATCCTGTACAAAAAATTTCAGGCAACTTCTTATATATTTAGTTTTTAAAATTTTAACCGGTTTGAAAAAAGTTTTAATAATTGATGATGACCTGCGCAACACATTTGCGCTTTCTGCCGTGCTTAAAGCAAAGGGCTATGCCGTTGCAGTAGCAAATAATATGATAGAAGCTTTTGCCATACTTGAAAAACAGGTAAATGAAATTGGCATCATTCTTTTGGATATGATGATGCCGGGCATGGATGGTTATGATGCCATACCTGTATTGAAATCAACAGAAGCTTACAAAAATATTCCTGTTGTTGCAGTTACAGCACAGGCTATGGCGGGCGACCGTGAAAAATGCCTGAATGCAGGCGCCAGTGATTATATACCGAAACCTGTGGATGTGGACTGGCTGATAAACATTTTAAACGAAAGCCTTAAATAATTAATGTGGAAGCAATAATGGTTAAAGATGAAGAGGTTGAATTACTGATAAACGAACTTGCACGGCGTTATGGGTACGATTTCACCAATTATGCAAGAGCTTCCCTGCGCAGGCGCATTAACCGGCTTATTACCATTGACCGCATTCCAAGCTTTGCAGAATTAATTTACCGTGTAAAAAATGATGCGGATTATCTTACACATCTTGTTGAAGAGATTACGGTAAATGTTACAGAAATGTTTCGCGATCCCCATGTATTTAAATTAATCCGCGAAAAAGTTTTACCGGTGCTGGCCACGCATCCTTTTATAAGAATATGGCACACGGGCTGCGCCACCGGCGAAGAAGTATATTCAATGGCCATTTTGCTTGAAGAAGCCAACCTGCTGCGCAAGTCGTTAATTTATGCAACAGATTTAAATCCATCGGTGATTGAAAATATACAAAGAGGAATTTTTCCTTTAAACCGCATGCAGCAGTACTCTGAAAATTATGTGCTGTCCGGCGGCAAAAAAGATTTTTCTTCTTTTTATACGGCACAATATGGCTTCGCGAAATTTAACCAGAAGCTTAAAGATAAAATGATAACCGCTACACACAATCTTGTTTCAGACAGGTCGTTTAATGAGTTCCAGGTAATATTCTGCCGCAACGTGCTTATTTATTTTGATAAAGTTTTGCAGGATAAAGTTTTAAAACTTTTTGATGACAGTCTTGAAAAGCTTGGCTTTCTTATTCTCGGCTCAAAAGAAAGTTTGCGCTTTTCGCCAATAGCTAAAAAATTTGTGCAGGTGGAGAAAGAAAAGATATGGCGCAAGATAGAGTAACAAAATATAAATTAATTGCAGTTGGTGGTTCAGCAGGCAGCCTTGAAGTTATCTTAAAGATAGTGGGCGTTTTGCCTTTGAATGAAAACGTAGCTTTATTGATAATTGTTCATCGCAAAAACGACGGCGAATCCATACTGGCAAGTCTTATTTCAAGCAGGACAAAATTTGTTGTTAAGGAGATAGAAGATAAGGAGAATATTTTACCGGGTTATGTTTATATAGCGCCGGCAGACTATCATGTGTTGTTTGAAAACGAAAAAATGTTCTCGCTCGATTCTTCTGAAAAAGTTAATCACAGCCGCCCGAGCATTGATGTGAGCTTTGAATCGCTTGCTGAAGTTTTTGGCGAAAGTGCAATTGCCATTTTATTGTCCGGCGCCAATGCAGACGGCGCAAATGGCATCAGTAAAATAAAACAGGCCGGCGGTTTCACTATCGTGCAGGATCCTGAATCGGCAGAGGTAGATTTCATGCCGCAGCAGGCGTTGGGGCAAATGAAACCTGATAAAATTTTAAACAGCGCAGAGATTGCAGCGTTCCTGGAACAAATGTTTCAATAAAAGAATATTGTATTAACGACAATTCAAACAATTTCAATAACAGAATATTTATGAACATAGGTTTTATCGGCTTGGGCCATCTCGGCACGCCTATAGCAGAAAATCTGCTTGAACATTATACAGGCATCATGGTATATAACCGCACCATTTCAAAAGCAAAATTGCTGGAAGAAAAAGGCGCCGTTGTTTGCGAAAGCGTTAAGCAGTTGGCCTCTGCATGCGACATTGTATTTACCATTGTTTCAAACGATGATGCATTGAAACAAATAACAGATTGGGAAGATGGTATTGCCGCCAATTTAAAACCCGGCGGTATTCATATTTCCATGAGCACCGTTTTGCCGGCAACCAGCGATGAATTGTTTAAGCTTCATCAGCAGTATGAAAATCATTATATCGCATGCCCTGTTTCAGGCAGGCCGGATGCCGCAAGGAATAAGCAATTAAATTTTATGATTTCCGGGGACAGTGAAATTATTGATACAATAAAGCCATTGTTGAATAATGCAGGTGCTGCTGCTATATGGGAATATGGCACGGCGCCGGGCGCTTCCAATGTGGCAAAGCTTTGTACAAATTATATGATCCTGGGCGCCATTCAATCTATGAGCGAAGGCATTAACCTGGCAAGAAAAAGCGGTATTGACGAGACAGCCTGGATGAAGATGATGACCACAACGCTTTTTAATTGCGGCATCTATATAAACTACGGTGATATTATATTAAAAGATAAGTTCCATCCTGTTGCTTTCACCCTTGAACTGGGTTTAAAAGATGCAACGCTTATTAATCAACAGGCAGAAACCGTTGGTGCATCTATGCCTTTGGCAGCATTGGCTAAGAAAGAATTTGAGGAATTATTAAAAGATGGGTTCGGCGATTTCGACTGGAGCGCATTGGCTTTAAGTGTAAAATAATATTGTCAATAAAAAAGTAAATCATAGTAAGACCGTACACTCAATTTTATAACTGATTTTAAGAAACTCTAATAATCATATTTATCTTTCCACTTGCTTTTTAAATATTTTCTCAGTTCTTCTTCCCTCGCATTTTGGCCTGGTTCAAAAAACTTTGTTCCTGCAATCTCTTTTGGCAAATATTCCTGTTCTTCAAAATTGCCTTCATAGGAATGGCTGTATTTATAACCTTTGCCGTAATTCATGTCTTTCATTAAACGAGTTGGTGCATTGCGGATGTGTAAAGGCACCGATAAATCGCCATATTGTTTTACAGCCGAAGATGCAGCGCCAATGGCGGTGGTGGCCGAATTACTTTTGGGCGACGAAGCCAGGTAAATGGTACACTGCGATAAAATAAGCTGCGATTCAGGCCAGCCGATTTTATTTACTGCATCAAAAGTGGCATTGGCCAATAACAAAGCATTGGGATTGGCATTGCCAATATCTTCACTGGCAAGAATCAACAATCTTCTTGCAATAAATTTTACATCTTCTCCCCCTTCAATCATTCGCGCCAGCCAATACACGGCTGCATTGGGGTCGCTGCCGCGAATACTTTTTATAAAAGCGGAAATGATATCATAATGTTGTTCGCCCTGTTTATCGTATAAAGCAATTCGCTTTTGTGCAACGTTCATTACTAATTCGTCAGATACTATTAGAGTGTCAGACGAATTACCGGCTGTTTTAACAACAAGTTCAAAAAGGTTCAACAATTTTCTCGCATCGCCGCCGCTTATATTTATTAACGCTGCCGTTTCTTTTAAATCAATCTTATATTTTTTTAATACTTCATCTTTTTCCATTGCGTTATGCAGAAGATGTATCAAATCATTTTCATCAAGCGGTTTTAAAACATATACCTGGCAACGACTTAACAAAGCTGATATAACTTCAAAAGATGGGTTTTCGGTGGTGGCGCCGATTAATGTGATGATGCCTTTTTCAACAGCACCCAGTAATGCATCCTGCTGGCTTTTATTGAAGCGGTGAATTTCATCAATAAATAAAACAGCATTCGTTTCGTGTTTGGCTTTTTCTATTATTTCCCGCACATCTTTTACGCCGCTGCTAATGGCGCTTAACTGGTGAAAAGGAAGATGTAAAGTATGTGCAATAATATTGGCGATAGTTGTTTTGCCGCTTCCGGGCGGGCCCCAGAATATCATGGAAGGGATATTATTATTTTCGATAGCTGTGCGCAATATGCTGCCTTTGCCCACAAGATGCTGCTGTCCTGCAAGGTCATCCAGTTTTGTGGGCCGCATGCGTTCAGATAAAGGAGCCATAATATTTACGATTTACAATTGTTGATTTACAATTTCACGAAGTACGCAATTAGTTATAATTGAGTTTAATAAATTTTGCCACAGATGCGCAGATAATTATACATATAAATTGTATCTTAATTTTCATCTGTGCACCTGTGGCAAAAAATAACATACATTTCCATAAAAATTAATCAACACCTAAAAAATAACCCTATGGATTTTCCTTTAAAAGAAGAAACGTATAAAATTATTGGTCTGTGCATGGAAGTGCATAATAATCTTGGTTCAGGTTTTCTGGAAATTGTTTATAAAGATGCGTTGGAGTTTGAGTTTAATAATGAACTAATGGATTACGAACGCGAAAAAGAATATGCTGTAAATTATAAAGGCATTATTCTTCCGCATAAATTTTACGCAGATTTTATAGTGTTTGATAAAATAATTCTTGAAGTGAAAGGCAAAAATGGTATTGCAAATGAAGATATTGCTATGGCAATTAATTATCTAAAAGTATCGGGCAATAAAATAGCGCTGATTGTAAATTTTGGAGAGGTAAAATTGAACTATAAAAGAATTATTCTATAACTACTGCCACAGATGCACAGATAATATTGCAACAAATTCATCTGTGCATTTGTAAATATTACCAAATCGCTTATTCAAACCTTATCTTCCCGCCAAATAATCCACCCAGGCCAACACGCACAGCAACCTGCCCGTTTTTCCCATTCAGATAAGAACCAACTACATCCACACGAAACAGCTTGAATATATTTTCAAGCCCGCCGAATACTTCAACGTAATTGTTATTGCCGTTTACATAAAACGCATTGGTGCCGGCAACAAGGTTCCAGTTCAATCTTTTAAAGAAGGGAATTTTATTTGTCAATAATCCATTGAAATGATGCTCGGCATGCAGCGTTGTATAAAAAGAAGCCGTAGTGCTGTTGGCATAATATGGGGCAATTTGAAAACTGTATAAATAGCGGCTTGCAAATATCAGCTGATTGCCGTTGAAGTGCCGGTAATCCTGAATAAAAACAGATTTATCATTTAAAAATCCGCCAATATCAATGCGGTAATTTAACTGGCCGGCCAGCTTAAAATTCATATCATCTGTTACGGAAAAATTCCATTTGTCAAAATCAACATCGCTGCCAAGAATTTTATTGAACCCTTTTTGATAAGCGAGTGTAAACGTTGGATATTTTGAGCCCAGCGGCACACGGTAATTGGGAAACTGCACATACTTCTGTCCCGGCTGATACGATAAAGTTATGCCGGCAATTACAGCCTGGTGCCTCACAAACTGGCTATCCATTTTTTCATAAGGATAATTGGGCGTGAATTTTTTGTTACCGTATTTTATAATGGAAAAATCTGTTGTATTATCAAGCGGCATACGGTCTTCATACAATAAATCCGCTGTGTATTTTAAGCCTGATTGTGAAGTACCGTAATAATCAAACTGCAAAAATTTGTTCTCATAAATCTTCATGTAATTATGATTAAAGAACAATGTATATATACTATTGAATAAGGGGCTGATAGGATTGCCTTTATTAAACTGGCTGATACGCCTGCCTCCACTCAGCGAAAAATTATTTGAACGAAATGAAGATGCATCATCACCTGCATCATTAGTTATGCCACGCCAGTTGGTGCGGCCATGATAATTGAGTGTTGCATATGCATTAAAATGCTCATTGCTAAAACCATATCGCACATGCGGTGTAAAACTCAGCTCTCTGTTAACGGATGGAAAACCCCGGCTGAATGTGGCTTCACCGTTCAGCACCAAGCCCTCAACCGTATTATATTGTACCTGCTTTAATAAAGGCTGCCATTGAATGGTTGTATAATTTTTGGGATTATAATTTGATCGGCTGAAGCCATTCCACAAAACATTCATCACGCTTATCTTTCCCTGCATGCGGCGCAGTGAATCACGGTATCTTTTTGTAAAAGAAGAATCACGCTGGTAGCGGTAAATACTGTCTTTAACCTTATAGTCTTTCATTTCTTCCAGCTCAAGGGGCACGGGCCGCACAGAATCCCAGTAAGCAGTTGTTTTCTTATTCACGCCCGTATCAAACTGCATGATGATGTTATTAAAAAACTTCTTTTTAAATGCCGGTGTAACATCGTAATTATTATAAACATTTAAAAAATTACCCACCGCATCAATACCAAACTTATTGAAAGTAAAATACAGCACCTGGTTTTTGGTACGCCATATATTTTTTGTTACGGGAAAATGTATCTGCGTTATTTTAACCGTATCCAATATTTCAAGCTGCGATTCTTTGGTAAGCATTAAATCAACACTGTAAATGCGCCAGTCATTTTCTGTTATTTCAATCGTTCCCGAAAACAAGGGTTCATACTTTCTGCGCGGAATCACCTGTATGCGGCTTATCTCACGCCCGTCTTCAAAAAAAGAACCGAGGAAATGATATTTATAAAAATTCAAAGCGCCGTCTGCAATGGGGCATATATAACCACGCGGTGCAAACTGGCCGCCCATTATCTGCACATTATTGGTATAAAAATCTATGAACGTTGGTATGGTAAATCCAAAACCATTGGAGCCGCTTTCCCTTCCTGAAAGCACTTCCAGCTTCACTTTATCCGGTTTTTTAAAAGCTATTTTGGTAAGCGATTCAGACAAATAAATCACGCCTTTCCCTGCGGAGTCAACACCCATCTGTTTCCAGTCGGCGCTGTCAATTTTCTGCCCGAGGATTTTACGCGGCAGGGCTCTCGTTTTAATTAGTGTTTTTATATAGGCTTCGCAGGTAAAGGAGTCCAGCGCATCATGATATGCCTGCCGCTTTTTTATGGCATGGCGGATAATAGCATAGGCAGGATCTTCACCGTTTGATGAAACCACCACATCTTTCAACTGCAGTTGCGAAGGCTTCAGCATAAAATCAAGCTGTATTCCGGCATCGGTTACATGCACTTTCTTTTCCTGTTTGGCAAAACCAACGTATTGCACAACGATCGTGTAATCTCCCGCAGCCAGTTCAAGTGAATAATGCCCCTGTTGATTGGCAGTTGTGCCGCTTCCTTTTTCTTTTATGGAAACAGAGGCATAAGGCAATGCATTGCCTTTGTCATCTATAATGGTGCCCGTAATTCTCCCTGCAAAAGCGGCTGTTGAAAAAAGTATAAATAAGAAGGGTAAAATTTTTTGCATAATCAGTAAAACGAAACTAAAAATTCAAAACATCTGCAATAGCACAGCCATCAACATTAACATATAATTTTATAACCTGCCCTGCATGTTTTATTGATTAATAATTTTATGTTATCAGCCAATAAAGTATGGCATCCCTGCCTGAACTGCATCACGCAGGCAGGGTCTGTTGCGTCGCACACTTCGGCTGTATAAATGCTATTCAGCTTTTAGATAGATTTGTATATGCAGATGCTTATAAAAAATATTGGCTGCCTTGTAAATGTGCGTGAAGAAAATATATTGCTTCATGGCAACAATTTATCCAATCTTCCCTGTATAAAAAACGCATACTTAATTATTGAAGACGGAAAGATAAAAGGCTATGGAAAAATGGAGAACCTGTCTTCAATTACCACGCACCTATCATCACCCACAATAAATGACGCTCACGGCGCTTACATACTCCCCTGCTGGTGCGATAGCCACACCCACCTGGTTTTTGCAGCCAGCCGCGAAGAAGAATTTATTGATAAAATAAAAGGATTAAGTTATGCAGAAATCGCTGCAAAGGGCGGCGGCATTTTAAACTCTGCAAATAAATTAAGCAGCATGAGTGAAGATGCGTTATTTAATGCAGCCCTGCAAAAATTGCATGAAGTAATAGCGCTTGGCACCGGCGCTATTGAAATAAAGAGCGGTTATGGTTTAAGCGTTGAATCCGAATTGAAAATGCTGCGTGTCATTCAGCGGTTGAAGGCGCTTGATTTAATACCGGTTAAAGCCAGCTTTTTAGGGGCACATGCCTATCCGTTGGAATATAAAAACAATCATGAAGGATATATAAAACTGGTCATTGATGAAATGCTGCCCAACATTGCCAAAGAAAAGCTTGCAGATTTTATTGATGTGTTTTGCGAAGATGGATTTTTTTCTGCTGAAGAAACAAAACGCATCTGTGAAGCCGGCATACAATATGGCTTGCGGCCCAAACTTCACGTGAACCAGTTAAACAGTATTGGTGGCATTGAGGCTGCCATTGAATTGAATGCATTAAGCGCTGACCATCTGGAAACAATGAATGATGATGAAATAGCAAAGTTTTCAACAAGTGCAACTATTGGCACGTTATTGCCAACTGCCGCTTATTTTTTAAGAATGCAGTACCCGCCGGCACGAAAGCTAATTAATGCCGGCGCCGCCCTTGCTTTAGCCTCCGATTATAATCCGGGCTCATCGCCTTCGGGCAATATGAACACAGTTGTTTCCATGGCATGCATTCAAATGCGCATGCTGCCGGAAGAAGCTGTTAATGCTGCTACTATTAACGGTGCTTATGCCATGCAGTTGCAGCATGAGGCCGGAAGCATAACCATTGGCAAAAAGGCCAATCTTATATTTACCAGGCCGGTTCCATCGCTGGCTTACCTGCCTTATTCTTTTGGCAATAACCTTATTGATAAAGTAATAATAAACGGCAGGTTTATTTAAGTATCCCCGATTTATACAATTGTTCTTCTGAATCTTACATCCCAAAAAACAAGCCCGAATTGAATTTCAAAAAATAATGCAAACTGTTGTTTAAAATGGTTTATTTATGTTTTCTTTAAATTTCATTTTGTCAAATTTTACAATTGTAATTATTGAGTAAATAAGTAGTATGACAAATTTTTCCCCTGAATGGGTTTTGATTTTATTGAGTGGTGTAATTGTTGTTTCCTATCTTTTTTCCATTATCTCCAATTATATAAAAGTGCCTTCTGTATTGCTGCTGCTTGCAGCGGGCATTGCACTGCGTGGAATTGCCAATGCAAACGGATGGCAGTTACCCGTTGCCGATAATACGGTTGAATATTTTGGATCTGTCGGTTTAATTATGATTGTACTGGAAGCCGGGCTTGACCTGAAGCTTGGGCGCAATAAGGTAAGGCTGATTAGCCGCTCGTTTTTTGCAGCCTTTTTTATATTAATACTTTCTGTAACAGCCATAAGCGCTGCTTTATATTTTTTATTGCACCAGGATGTACGGGATTGTATTGTTTACGCTATTCCGCTTTCGGTAATGAGCAGTTCAATTGTAATTCCAAGCCTGCACCATTTATCGGAAAAGAAAAAGGAATTCCTTGTGTATGAAGCCTCATTTTCCGATATATTAGGAATCATTCTTTTTAATTATTTTACGGCAAGGGAAATTTTCTCAGTGCTTGCCATAAGCACATTCTTTTTAAGCATTGCCATCGCCATTATCCTTTCCGTGGTTTTTTCAGTGCTGCTGTTTATTATCCTTGCCAAATCAAAAATGAGCGTTAAGTTTTTCCTCGTGTTTGCCGTACTGATTATTTTGTATGAAGGCGGCAAACTTCTAAACCTTCCATCGCTCATCATTATTCTTTTTTTCGGATTATTAATGAATAACTGGCACCTGGTAAAAGTTCCAAAAATAAGAGGGTTGTTTTCAGGAGAAAAAGCCACAGAAGCCACGCACTTGCTGCATTCCATTACGGCTGAAAGTTCATTTTTAATACGTACATTTTTCTTTTTATTATTTGGTTATTCCATAAACATACAGGCCATTGGCTCAACAGATGTTATACTTGTAGGCAGCATAATTGTACTGATATTATTGATAATACGTTTTATATACCTGCGCGATTTTTTAAGGGAAAGCGTTTACCCGGAAGTGTTTTTTATTCCGCGTGGATTAATAACCATCGTATTATTTTATAAGATACCCGAATCATATCACCCGGAGAAGCTGCAGGCCGGCATTTTATTTTTTGTGGTCATCGTAACCAGCTTTATTATGATGCTAGGTATGATATTTTATAACAAAAAAGAAAAAGATATTGTTGTGGATGATCTTGTAGAAAAATAAGCTAATCTTATTATTACAGCTTAATAGTTAATAAGCTTTTGCACACACGCATCTAACCTTGATTTTGCCAAAAAATTTTTTTCCAATTCAATATTAAAAGGTACAGGCGTATCCAGCGATGCACAGCGCACAACAGGCGCATCCATCATTTCAAAACAATGCTCACTTATCCATGCGGCAATCTCACCGCCAACGCCGCCCGTTAAGGTATCTTCATGCAATACCAAAACTTTGCCTGTACGCTGAACGCTTCTTTTTATGACATCATAATCCAGCGGCAATAAGGTTCTTAAATCAGTTATATCTAATGAAATATCTTTATGCGCATTAGCATACTCAAGTGCCCAATGCACACCGGCGCCATATGTTATAACGGAAATATCTTCACCATATTGAACCACTTTGGCTTTACCAATTTCTATTTCATAATAATCATCAGGCACATGGCCGCTTATGCTTCTGTATAAAGCCTTATGCTCAAAATACAAAACAGGATTGGGATCATTAAAGGCAGCAATCAGCAAACCCTTGGCATCCATGGGCGTTGAGGGATACACAACTTTTAATCCCGGTGTATGCACAAACCAAGCTTCATTGCTTTGTGAATGAAAAGGCCCGGCGCCTACACCGGCGCCTGTGGGCATGCGTATAACAACATCAGCATTTTGTCCCCATCGATAATGGATCTTTGCAAGATTGTTTACAATCTGGTTAAATCCAACACTTACAAAATCGGCAAACTGCATCTCCATCATTACCTTAAAACCTTCCATACTTAACCCAAGTGCAGCACCAACGATAGCGCTTTCACATAAAGGCGTATTGCGCACACGCTCTTTGCCAAACATGTCAACAAAGCCTTCTGTAATTTTAAAAGCGCCGCCATATTCAGCAATATCCTGGCCCATTAAAATAAGATTGGGATGCTGCCGCATGCTTTGCTTTAATCCATCGCTGATGGCATTTACCAAACGCATCTCACTACCGGTTGCGGGTTGCTGTTTATCAGGAAGGCTGTTATCAACAAGTTTTATTGCAGACCGTTTACTGTCAACCATTGACTGCCGGGCATATACGTCTTTTAATTCATTTGCCGTATTCACAACAATTGATGGCACTGCAAAACCAATGGCCAGTTCTTCTTCTATATAATTTCTTATCGCATCTTTTATAGATTGAGTTGATTCATTTGTCAACACAGTTTCGTTTAGCAAATAGTTTTCATAATTTACAACCGGGTCTTTTTCTTTCCATACTTCAAACAAATGCGGCGGCACATATTTTATACCACTGGCTTCTTCGTGCCCGCGCATACGGAACGTTTTACATTCAATTAAATAAGGCCGCTGCTGTTGAATGCAATAATCACGTACGCCCTTAATAGTATCGTAAACCGTTAAAATATTATTGCCATCAATCATTACGCCTTCCATGCCGTAACCTTTGGCACGGTCAACCAAATTTTCGCAGCGGTATTGTTCATTGGTTGGCGTACTTAATCCATATCCATTATTTTCCACTAAAAATATTACCGGCAAATTCCATACTGCCGCAACATTCAAAGCTTCATGAAAATCGCCTTCACTGGTGCCACCTTCACCGGTAAATGCCAGCGAAAGCTTTTGTTCCCTTTTTAATTTATGCGCTAATGCCACACCATCGGCAATTGACAACTGCGGGCCAAGATGCGAGATCATGCCGCAGATATGATGCTGTTTACTGCCAAAATGAAAGCTGCGTTCCCGCCCATTGCTGTAACCATCTGCGCCGCCCTGCCATTGCATAAATAATTTGTGCAGCGGCATATTACGGGTTGTGAAAACGCCAAGATTACGGTGCAATGGCATTATCCATTCATCGGGCTGCAGGGCAAGCGTTGCACCAACGGCTATGGCCTCCTGCCCTATCCCGCTAAACCACTTTGAGATTTTTCCCTGCCGCAGCAGCACCAGCATTTTTTCTTCAATCATGCGCGGCAGCAATAATTTTTTATAGAAATCAGCAAGCTGTTCGTTTGATAAATTGTTACGGTGAAACTGCATCATGGCTACGAAGTTAAGTTTGTGTTTTAAGTTTGCACATCAATTTTTAATGAATATTCGCGGGTATTTTTTTAAATCAAACAGATGAATATTGAAGCCTATAATAAGTTGGTACAGGAATGTAAACAGCACAACGTAACGCTTGTTGCCGTAAGTAAAACAAAACCGGTTGAAGACATACTTGCTTTATACAATTTAGGGCAAAGGGATTTTGGGGAAAATTATGTGCAGGAGTTTATTGAAAAACAACAGCAGCTTCCAAAAGATATACGCTGGCATTTTATCGGCCATTTGCAAACCAATAAAGTGAAACAGATTGTGGGCATTGCAGCATTGATTCACGGCGTTGACAGCTTTAAGCTGCTGAAAGAAATTAATAAACAATCGGCTAAAATAAATGTAACAACAACCTGCCTGCTCCAAATACATATTGCACAGGAAGAAACCAAGTTTGGCCTGGATGAAGAAGAAGCCAATGCGTTAATGAGGGAACTTGAAAATCTGAACATGAACAATGTAAATATTGCCGGCCTGATGGGCATGGCAAGTTTTACGAACGATGAAAATCAAATTAGAAAAGAATTTCAATATTTAAAATCACTACAGTCAAAACTGTCAACTGCCAACTGCCAACTATCAACGCTTTCTATGGGCATGACAGCAGATTACACAATTGCCATTGAAGAAGGCAGCACGATGATACGCGTGGGAAGTTTGATATTTGGAGAAAGAAAGCCAACTGAGTAAATAAGCCGGGATTTCAATCAGGTAAAATTTAAATAAAGCGTAGCCCCTACGTTTGGCGATCCTCGCCGTGCAGTCATTTATTTTTTTCTTTCAACGGTTTCATGCTGCTTCCCTCCTTATCATATATAGGTTCCGGCCTTGGCGCCTCGCCATCTTTTAAAGATTGATTAAACAGTTTTGAAACATGCACCCATTTACCGTTCTGCCATTTAAACGCCTCGTAATCACCATCGGGAATAAGTGTAAACTTTTTTTGCGGCTGGTTGTTTTCACTTATCAAATGATCAAAAACAATCATATCCAGTTCAGGATCGTACACCAGTCTTGCCCGTGCATCCTTCTGGTATTCGAGCAGGAAACGGTCAACAGGTTGCGGCGCCTTCAATTCATCATCTTTATAGGTAAAATAATGACCGCCGAAAACCGGCTCTCCCGCTGCATTAAAAGTTAATATCTCAAGCCATTTGCGTGTGCTGGCCATATCGTTATCATCATAGCCAAACAGTGTATAATATTTTTTGCCTTTAAATTCTTTTTCAATGATATTGTAGTAAATAGCGCCTATCCAGTTTTTATTTGTGCGGATTGAATCGGTTGGCACGGAAGCATAATCAGATACATCAAACAATGGAAATAGTTTGAGCGATCCATCTCTTGTTCTCATTTGAATGGCGCCCTCCTGCCGGTAATAACTTTCATCACGCCGCAATTGCCAGGTAAAAATCCTGAAGCTGCTATCGGGCGCATATAACCGTGATATGGTAATTAATGAGTCGAAAGGATATTGGAATGAATGCGGCGTTTTTAATGCCGCTACAAACCGGCGAATAAAAACACTGTCGAAATAAAACCTGTTTTCAGCCATGGAATCATATACCATGCCTTTAGCATAATATTTCAGGCTGTCTTCCTGCTTTTGCATGGAACTGATATCTTCTGCATTTACCTGGGCTTTAACCACTGTGCCGGTAAAGCAAAAAAGAAAAATTAAAATGTAACGGAACATGACTACGAAAATACAATCATCATAACGGTTAAGCTGATGTGTATGGTATGCTGTTTAAAATTTAGTGTTTTGTTAATGCGGAACAGGCAACGCATGTTCAAAAAAGTTTCAACATTCAGCATATATAACCGCCGTTTATTAAACTGCTTTTAAATTAAATAAGTATATAAGCAGCAAAAGAAATACAAAAGCTGCTGAGCAACAAATCATATACAATGATTATGCTCAACAGCTTTTTATAAGAAATTTTTATTGAAATAAGTTGTAGAACGGTTTAATAATATATTGATCCCAATTGCAAGTTTAATTTAAGCTAAGCGCTTCTGACTGCGTATATATTTTTGCCAGCGAATCAGGCAATCTTACAGATGCGAGCTGCGGCGTTTGCGTTAAAGGCCAAACAAAATCTGCATTGAGAATTTTTGATGCAGTTGTATAAGTTTTATCAGGATAATAGCTATAGAAACAACTTCCACCTTTAATGGTATTAATAATGCTTTTAACTTCTTTTGCAGGTACAGCAGGGCAACCGTAACTGCGGCCCATCATCGTACCTTTTGAAGCACGCTGGCCGCTTACATAATTACTGCCATGCATTACAATAGCGCGGGTTCTTACATTATCATTAAAACCGTTTTCCAATCCATCAAGCCGAAGACTGTAACCGTTATCTCCATTATAGGTTTCGGCAGTGCACATAAACCCTAAAGATGTTTTATGCGAATTATTCCTGTTTGAAAAGCTTGTAGCATAATCATTACCGGAATTACGGCCATGTGATACGTAGGTATTAAAAAGCAGTTTTGCTTTATCTACGTCAATCACATATAATCTTTTCTTATTGCTGGGCTGGCTGTAATCGCAAATGGTTAGGAAACCTTGCTTTTGCAGTTTACCCGCAGAAAGCAAATATTCATACCCTTTATAAGCTTCAAAAAAAACAGAACGGCTCAAACCCTTTTCTTCCAATTGCATTTGAGCATACAATGAATCAACCCAATAATTAATAACCGCTTCTGTATTCACAGATTTGTTTGTAGTATTAACGGCTTTAGAGTTTGAGTTCAGGGCGGCAGTTTCTTTTCCTTTTGCAGCAATCATAGAGGTAAATATGGTAATACATACAGCACCCACTAATAACAATTTCTTCATCAGGCTTATAAGATTTTTAAATTTTCTAAAAGGATTCAGACCGGATGGCCTCTAAAAATCGGATGATTTTTTATAAAACTGTAAAATCCTTGTTTTATTGTAAAAGACAAAGGTAAAATCTATAATGAAAAGATTATTGTAATTAAATGTTATAGCACCCCCAATAAAAAAGCTTCCCTAAAACACAAACGTAAAAGGGAAGCTTTATAGAAACAATTTTAATGTTAAAGCTTGTTTACTGCTGCATCATTTACAGTGCGTACAGTGGAACTTACTACATAAGAATCTTCAAGAACTTTGTTGTCTGAAGTAATGTTAATGTAATAACGTGTATTTGCCTGCTCACCTTTAAGCAATTTAAATTGCCTGTTGAAATTCACATCGCTGAATGCACGGGAGAATAAAAGATCGCCGGCATCATTTTTAATAGTTACGATAAACTTGTCGCCTTTTTCATTGTTCACATTTAATTTGAACAATAATGCATCGTTGGTATTAGCGGTAAGGGCAATATTGCTTTTTTCACCGGAAACCAGTTCGATGTTTTTGTTATATATGGCGGCGTTAGTTGTAAGAGAAGTAAGTAATACTGAAGCTGATAAAAATGCTGCTGCGATTAATTTCTTGCTTGAGAATTTTAAATTTGCCTTTGTCATAATTGTTGTTTTTTTTAATGTCAAAAAAATTATTCATTTCGACAATCAACCGCGAGGCAATACAATCGGCGGCAAACAACTATGGCATGAACGGTTCGGTTAGCTTAATTTAGATGCAAAGTTAAGAACAATTGCGTATTAATTACACATTAATACTGTTAAAAGAAAAAAGTAACCTTACATTAGTAATTTTTATGGGATAAAATTACAAGGTGATTGACATCCAAACATTTATCTTCAGATTGATAACTTTAAAATAACAACATCTCTTTAATCAGCCTGGCTATTTATGGTTTTCCATAGCAGATCTTTTAATTCAACAAGACCTTTTTGGGTAAAAGAAGAAATGAATACTATCCTTGTTGCTTTGTCAAACTCATTTCTTATGGCTGTTTTTAATTCATCATCCAGCAAATCGCTTTTGCTGATGGCAATCAAAAATTCTTTCTGCATTAATTCAGGATTATATTCTTCCAGCTCCTTCAGCAGTACTTCAAATTCTTTTATATGATCATTGCTGTCGGCGGGTATTACAAACAATAAAGCAGCATTGCGTTCAATATGCCTTAAAAAGCGGTGGCCCAGGCCCTTGCCTTCGGCAGCACCTTCAATTATACCGGGCAAATCGGCAATACAAAAAGACCGTCCGTCCCTGTATTCCACCATGCCCAACTGGGGCGTTAAAGTGGTAAATGCATAGTCAGCAATTTTTGGTTTTGCTGCTGTAAGTACAGATAATAAAGTTGATTTTCCTGCATTGGGAAAACCCACCAGCCCCACATCAGCCAGCACTTTTAATTCGAGTGTTTTCCATGCTTCCACACCCGGTTCACCCGGCTGCGCATATTCGGGCGCCTGGTTAGTGGCCGTAGCAAAATTGGCGTTACCCAATCCACCCCTTCCGCCACGAAGCCAGATAACTTCCTGGCCGTCTTCCAAAATCTCCGCTTCCATTCTACCGCTTTCTTCATCTCGGGCAATAGTGCCAAGCGGCACTTCAATAATTATATCCTCACCATCAGCTCCGGTGCAGTTATTCTTATTGCCGCCTTCACCGTTTTCTGCAATCACATTTTTATAATAACGAAGATGGAGCAGCGTCCACAATTGTTTATTGCCCTTTAATATTATATGGCCCCCCCTGCCCCCGTTGCCTCCATCCGGCCCGGCTTTAGGATTAAATTTGGTACGCATAAAATGCCTGCTGCCGGCGCCGCCATTGCCACTCCTGCAAAAAATTCTTATATAATCTATAAAATTATTTTTCTCCATGCTCTTCAATAAAACAATCGAAATTAAAAGAAACTATTTCAAGGTTACTAAATTTTATAAACTACGTTAGCGTTTCGCCCGCATGTTTGGTTAATAATCGTTACAACTTATTATTTAACTTGTGCTGAACTGTTATTTCAAAAATTAAATCCATCGCTATGCAAAAGCAATTATTATTTTTTGTGCTATTGATATGTTTTATTTCGGCCAATGCACAAAAAAAACCGGCAGCCTGCTGCCCGGCAGCTAACGCAACAGAACAATTTGCGCTCCTGGCCAATGATAAAAGTTTTGTAATGCAGCATGACGCGCCGTTGCCCTTTAATTACAAAACTGTCAATGGCGCTGATATAAATTTTAAAGCGGCTGATGGTACCGATGCCCACGGATGGATGGTTAAAGCACCTAAGCCAACAAACTATTACATTTTTGTTTTCCAGGAATGGTGGGGGCTGAATGATTATATAAAACAGGAAACCGAAAAATTAGCCAATGAACTTGGCGTTAATGCCATTGCCATTGATTTATATGATAAACAAATTGCCACGACGCCCGATGAAGCCCGCAAACTGGTGCAGGCTGTAAAAACAGACCGGGCAGTAAATATTATTAAAGGCGCTTATAATTATGTTGGTTCAAACGCACAGGTTTTTACTATTGGCTGGTGCTTTGGCGGTGCCTGGAGCTTGCAGGCAGCTTTGCTTGGCGGCAACCGTGTTGAAGGTTGCATTATGTATTATGGAATGCCTGAGAAAGATGTGAATGCACTAAAAAAGCTCCATTGCGATGTAATTGGTTTTTTTGCCAAAAAAGATGGTGGCATCACGCCGGCAGTGGTTGAAGAATTTAAAGCTAATATGAAAGCCGCCGGTAAAAATCTTACTGCTTATGAATATGATGCGGTGCATGCATTTGCCAACCCGAGCAATCCCAGTTACAATAAAGAAGCTACAGCAGATGCCTACGCAAAAGCCATAGCTTTTATTAAAGCCAGAATGAAATAAATAATATTGGTATTAAAACAAATTGCCTTCAGGCAATGCAAGCTGGCGTTTATACAACTGAATGGCGTTTTCTAAACCCAGGTAAATAGCATCGCAAATGAGTGCATGACCAATGCTTACTTCGTCTATCCATGAAATATTACGGATGAGGTAATGGAGGTTTTTAAGATTAAGGTCATGCCCGGCATTTAAGCCAATGTTCATTTCGCGGGCTGCTACCGCTGCTGCGAGATAAGGTGCTATAGCTTCTTCTTTATTGGTTTCATAATTATGTGCATAAGCTTCGGTATATAACTCCACCCGGTCTGTGCCGGTTTGGGCTGCAGCTTCAATCATTTCAATTTTAGGATCAACAAAAATTGATGTACGTATGCGTGCATTTTTAAACACGGCAATTATATCTTTCAAATATTGTTTGTGCGCAATCGTATCCCAGCCATGATTGCTTGTAACCTGTGATAAAGCATCAGGCACCAGTGTAACCTGCGTGGGTTTTGTTTCCAGCACCAGCTGCACAAATTTTTCTTCCTGCGGATTGCCCTCAATATTAAATTCTGTGGTAATAACTTTTTTTATCTTTCGTACGTCATCATAGCGAATGTGCCGTTCATCGGGTCTTGGATGAACCGTAATGCCTTCCGCACCGAATTTTTGCGCATCAATTGCGGCCTGAACAACATCGGGATTATTGCCGCCGCGGCTATTACGTAAAGTGGCAATTTTGTTGATGTTCACGCTTAATTTAGTCATGGTTACAAGATATTTAAATTAACAGATAAAGTAATGGTTAAGATGGGACAGCTAAATAACGACGGTGTAGTTCATTCAGGTATCGAATATAGTTTTTTAATTTCTTTTTAACGATAGTGAACCACCCTGTGTTTAAAAATAAAAATATTATTACCTTTTGTTGCTTAACCATTTGTTGAAATACAAATAAAAACTGTGACGTTCACGCTATAATAAAAGCCGTTTAACGGTTAACGCCCAGAAAATGTTACAGTCATTCTTCCCGCTATTATCAACACCAGAAAAACAATGAAAATTTTTGGCTTAGGTTTGGCAGTATTAAATTGTACCGGATATTTAATTCGTGAAAACAAAACTTATGAAGATGCAGGTTTTATTCCCCTTACTTCTCTTATTACTAAATGTTAACTGCAGATTGGCAAACAGGTCTAATTTGCCTGTAGAACAAAAGCAGGCACAAACAAAAGATTCCGCTTCATACAATGAAAGCGTTGCTGCAAATGATGTTGCTGTAACTGCGGGTGACACTACTTCTTCACTGGCTACCAGGTTTGGCGTAATGGTTGCCAAATCGGGCGGCAGGAATATCCCACCGGAAAGACAGGCGCAGATAGTAAAAGCTCTGGGCGTAAATTATACAAGGGCAAAAATTGATATAAAAACATGGAATGGCAGCAGCAATGCCTGTGATGCTTATACAGCCGCAGGCTTAAAATTTTTGTTGAATGTAAATTATGCTGTTCCGCGCAATGCGGTAGGTGATCATGACCCGGTGCCTTTTCCCACAGATATGGCTGCTTACAGCAATGCACTCAATTCAATTCTTGATAAATATAAACCAGAAGTGCTCGTGGTTGAAAACGAAGAAGATAATCCTTTATACCACACCGGCTCGGCGGAAGATTATTTAACCGAACTTAAGACTGCGATTGATATAGCGCATAAACGCGGTATAAAAGTTACCAATGGTGGCATCACAGTAAGGGAAGTTTGTCTTATTGTTTACGATGATCTTATGCAAAAAGGCAGGAAAAAAGAAGCCATGGATTTTGTAACAAAGGCAGCACCGCCGGCACTGGTACAGCGGGTTCAGAATACAAATAATAAAATGCTCCAGCGTCAGATTGAATTTGGAAGAAAAATACTGGCAGCTTATAAAAAACTTGATCTTGATTATGTAAATTTTCACTGGTATGAACCTGTAAAAATGAGGGGCAAGGGCGGCGATGCAGATTTTGATGCGGCAATATTTGCTTATGTGGCGGATTATATTAAAACAGCCACGGGCAAACCGGTTATGTCAAACGAATTTGGCGTACTGCAACCTTCACCGGAATTAGTAAAAAACATATTGCATGCTGTGCGCAATGCAGGGCTGGCTTATGGCATTTTTTACAGCGCAGACGGCGGCACAGAAGGTTCAGGCAAAGCGGTTGCCTTGCAGGATGCCGGTGGCAATCTTAAAGAAAATGGTGTTGCCTTCAGGGATTTTATAAAGCAGGCACATTAAATATAAATACTGAACCAATTATTTTTCAGAAAGCCTGTCAAAATTATCTTCATCTACGGTTTCTGTTTCATCAAATGCACTTGCGGAACCATCAGAATCTATTTCATCTGATTGATATTTTTCACGCTTAAACAATTCATCTTCATAATGTTTTTGTGAAGGCTTTTCTTTTTTAGGATCGTTATCTGGTTTCGATTTATCCATACAATTAATTTGAAAGTTTTATGCCTTTTTATAGCATTTTAAAACCGCTTCGGCTGTTTTTCTGCCACTGCTTAAAGCTGCTTCAACCGTAGCGCCCGGTGAACCTTCAAACAAAGCTTCACCGGAAAAAAAGATAGTATCGTCAACCGGTTGCCGCAAAATATGTTTGGCGTTTGCACTTTCCACCGTACTGAACGAATAGCCGCCGTAAATATCCGGCTCTTTGCACCAATTGGCTATTTTATATGCCTTTAAATTTTTATGAAGTTTTTCTGCAGTCATGTTAAAACTATTTGCCAGCGATTGAATGGCTTTGTGAAGAATGGCCTCGTCTGTTTCATGCTGCAAAAATTTTGCTTTCTCATTCCCAATCCAGCCGGTTAAAATATTGTTCTCAACCGGTGATTGCGTCCACCAGGTTGGAACAATTTCCTGCTGCATAAAAATCATACCCGCATCTTTAGTTTTTATTTTCCAGAAATTTTCCTCAAACTCCAGTATAACTTTTATTACCGCTCCAAAACCTATGTTTTTTGCGGCTTTTGTGTGTTGAGGAATAGCAGGTGAAAACTCTATATAATCCGAGCTGACTTCTTCGGCCTGTAAAACACTTATGGGCACGGCAAGCACAATTTTATTGGCTTTAAACAGGCGGCTGCACATAGAAAGCACATTTATTTCGTTTTTGTGCCAGCTTATTTTTTTGGCGCAACAGGAGAAATGAATAGAACAACCATTATCCCTGCATTTCGTTTCCAGGAAATCTATTAATTTTTTATAACCGCCATCAATCCTGTACTGTGTTCCCATTTCCTTACTCCATTCGCGGTACAAAGTCTTGGTGCTGGCTATTGAAATATCTGCCAGGTCAAACCCACCTGCAAAATTTTTTACAAATGATCTCAATTCCGCGTATTTATCTTCTCCAAAATATGTAGTAATAAATTCAGCCAACGGCATATCCTGTTGCAGTGAAGCCATTTCTTTCATTAATAAGTCCCAATGCCCTTCGAAATTATTTTCATTGTTAAACACGCCGTTTTCAATGCGGCCCATTGTGTCATTAATGGCATGATATGAAATGCCAGCTTCGTTCAGTAAAGACAAGGTAATGGGCGCATCACCATGAATAAATTCAGCCCCTGTTTCAACAGGTTGAGAAAAAGAATGCTCATATAAAGTATCTATGCGGCCACCGGGCCTTTGCTTTGCCTCCAGGATAGTTACTGCTATTTTATGTTTCGACAATTCAAAAGCAGTCATTAAGCCGGCTGCGCCGCCGCCAACAATTACAACGGATTGCGCAGGATTATTTTTGGCAGATGGCATGGCTATTGTAAACTTTTTATAAAATATTAATTATGATACGGAAATTAAAATCAGGCGAATACAGGCTGTATTCAAAAAAGAAAGACCCAAAAACCAACAAACGCAGGAACCTGGGCACTTTCAATACGCTTGAAGCGGCAAAGAAACACGAACAGGAAATTCAGTATTTCAAGAAACACTGATTAAAGTTCAAACAGCAATTGCTCGTCATTATCTTTTACAGGTATTTGACGTATAAAATTGTCATAACCTTCTTCATCGTCATGGTTACTGTAAACGCCATAAGCATCAATGCTGTAACCTATTAACCCGTCATTTGCTTTAATAAGATATAATACAGATGTATCTGAAGGATCTGACTCGCCTTCAAAACGATAACTTTTAACAATAGTTAAATCTTCGGGTTTATACACTTTATCATTAACAACGAAACCTTCGCTGGCCCACCTGAACTCATTATCATAACCTTTTACAGTTAGCTTGTTCAGTATCTGGCTGAGTGTGTTCATTTCATCTAATGTAGACATAAATATTTTTTATACATCTGGTTTCAATTCTTGTACCAATCATTGCGTGAAATGATATTGTGAATTGTTTTTTGATATGGATAGCTGCATTTTTAAATACAGAACTTTTATCAGCCTGCTGTAGGTATATTTTCAAAACCGTCTGTTGGTTCGCCCATTGCCGCTTTTTTCATGCGCATGGCTGTTTCATGGCCAAGATATTTCTCAATTCTTTTTTCAACCCAAATGAGTGCCGGTGTAAGAATAATGGCCATAAGAAATTTGTAGATATAATTTAAAGTGCCTACGGCAAAGATCATCGGCCATGTCCATGTTCCGCCCAATTTAAATGCAATGGTTAATACTATGAAGCTGTCAACGATCTGCGAAACCACGGTTGAGCCGGTTGCCCGCAGCCATACTTTTTTTTCACCTGTTATGCGTTTTATACGATGAAAAACCGTTACGTCAACCAACTGGCTTACAAGGAATGCAGTAAGGCTTCCAAGTATAATCCAAAGCCCTTGCCCAAAAATACCGTTGAAGGCAGTTTGCATGTTATCAATGCCTTTGGTTTGACTGGATGTTATCCAGAAATCTGCAGGCGGAATATGAATGCTTGCATAAAACATAATAAACGCATAGCTTATTAATATTATAGCTGTATAACTAATGCGCTTCACTGCTTTTGGCCCAAAATATTCATTCACAAGGTCTGTCATTACAAATTCCAGCGGCCACAATAAAACACCGCAGGTAAGATTAAATGACAAACCGCTTTGACCAAACAGTGTGATGTTGGATGGTGCAAAGCCAAATAATTTTTCAAGTGAAAATATTTTGGTGCCTATGCATTCAGCAATTAATGCATTGGCTACAAAGAAAGCCGTGAAGCCTATAAACAGCTTTGCAGGTTTGTTGTTAAGTATGTGGTGCATCTTTCAAAATAAAGAAAAAATAAATCTGCAGCAGAAAGCAAATAATATTTATGTACAGCAACCAAAGCGGAATAAATTTATTTTTTATGCGTGAAGGCAATACAAGTACCAGCATAAAATTTATAAAATTTATTACAGGCGCCAGCCATCCTAAAATAATAGCAAATTCAATTAACGGCTGCGGAATATATTTTGGCGCGGTTGTATAGCGCATAATCATGCAGATAATAAAAAAGATATTGCATATAAATGCCATCCTGAATAGGATGCGCAGTTTGCTTGCTTTTTTAATTGCCTGCTCCTGTTCCGGTTGCTCCATAATGCTAAAGTAAGATGAATTGTGTGACGTTAAATAAAAAAGCCACTCTTAGACAAGAGCAGCTTTTCGTTTTATTCAAACGTTTACCACCAACAAAGCTTAGTGGCCCACACGCAGGTATTCCTTCAATATTTCAGATTGAGGATCTTCAAAAACCTGCTGCGCCGGGCCGCTTTCAATTATTTCTCCGTAATACATGAATATTACATTATCGGCAAGGCGTTTTGCCTGTCTTAAAATATGCGTAACCAATATGATAGTGTAATCAGATTTTAGTTTTATAAATTCTTCTTCAATAACCCTTGAAGAAATAGGATCGAGTGCTGAAGAAGGTTCATCAGCCAGGATAATTTCAGGCTCTACCGCAAGGCCTCTCGCCAAACATAAACGCTGCTGCTGCCCGATAGATAAGCGTTGTGCAGATGTTTTAAGGCGGTCTTTCACTTCATCCCACAACGCTACTTCTTTCAAATGTTTTTCAACTTTATCGCCAATGATTTTTTTACTGCGAATACCTTTTAGTTTAAGCCCGTAAGCAATGTTATCGTAAATGCTCATAGGCAATGGATATGGACGTTGCAGCAACAAACCCATTTTCTGGCGAATAGCGGTTATGTCTTTACGCGCATCAAAAATATTATCACCATCAATCCTGATGCTGCCACTTACTTCCAGGTCAGGATACAGATCGGTTAGCCGGTTAAGGCATTTTAGTAAAGTTGTTTTACCGCAGCCTGAAGGGCCCAGTAAAACAGTGATTTTATTTTTAGGGATAATAGTGGAAACGTTTTTAAGAATATGGTGCCCTTTACTATATACATTTACTTTATCTATCTCTACTACCGGTACATTGTTCCTTACAACTGTAGTAGTTAAATCGTTTTTGGGTAGTGTTTCAATTTGTGTGGGCATACAACTGTTTTTTGTTGGTGATAAATTATTTTTTCAGTTTGATGAGTCTTGCAGAAACACTTAATACTAGCACAATAACCGTTAATATAACAGCGGCTGCATAAGCACGGTTTTGCACTTCCTCAATAGGAGAACTTAACTGAAAGAAGATGGCAAGCGGTAATGTTGCCGTTGGCTCGCCAAAACCATGTGGTATATGATCCGTATAACCGGCGGTGAATAAAACTGAAGCAGCGTCGCCTATGCCACGGCCAAATGCAAGCAGAATGGCTGTGGCAAAGCCAGGTAATGCTTCCCTGAAAAAAACTTTGTAAGCTGTTTCTGTTTTTGTTGAACCAAGTGCATACGAAGCTTCCTGCAAGCCAATAGGTATAGTTTTAAGCACTTCATCCATGGCGCGGATCATAATAGGCGTTATCATGGCAGCAACAGTTATAATACCTGCCCCCAAAGAATTTTTATACCCTAAATACATGAGCAGCGTAAAACCAAATGCGCCGTAAACAATGGAAGGAACCCCCCAAAGCACATCCAGAAAAAAACGAATGCCTATGAGCAAACGCTGGTATCTTATCAAATAAATATTCATGAATAAGGCTACGGGAAGGCTTATGATAAACGCAAGTGCAGTTGAACAAATGGCAAGATAAAATGATCCTGCTATAGCATTTAAAATGCCTCCGTCTTTGCCAAAATAAAACCCTCCTTTCGGTTCCTCGCTTATCATTTGCCATGAGAGCGCAGGGAAGCCTTTTTTAACGATCGTCCATATTATTTGTACGAGTGCAAATACAATTATTGCCGTAAACAAAAATGATAATGCACGAAAAAAACGCTCTTCATATTTTCTTCTGAATGTCATCATAGTGCTTCGGATTTATAAATGATATAACGGAAAATAACATTGATGATAATGATAATAACAAACAGCAACAACGCGCCAAACATCAATGCAGAATCATAAGAAGGAATGCTCATCATTTCGCCATAATTATTGGCAATTAATCCGGGCAATGTATAGCCGGAATCGAACATGGATTTTGGGATTTGAACAACATTACCCACAACCATAAGTACGGCAATGGTTTCGCCCAGTGCTTTTGAAAACCCTAAACCAAATGCGGAAATAATACCGGTTGAGCCCTTGCGCAAAAAACTATGTTTAATGGTTTCCCATTTTGTAGCGCCAAGCGCTAAAGAAGCTTCACCAAGCTCTACGGGCATTTGCCTGAACACTTCCAGCAACATATTCAGTATGTAGGGAATACTCATTACGGCAAGCACAATGGCGCCGGCAAGCAAACTGTAACCAAGCGATTCTTTGCCAAAGAACGGAGCTATTTCATTTCCAACGAGTGGAACAACCACCAGCAAACCCCAAACGCCATATACCACAGAAGGTATGCCTGCAAGAATATCAATAACCGGCCGCATGAATTTTAAAAGCCACTTGGGCGCGTACTGCGTAAGATAAATTGCCGATAAAAGGCAAAGCGGTATTGATATTATCAATGATAACACAGTAACCCAAACCGATGATACGATGAAAGACCAAAAGCCAAACCTGTTATCGGAAGGAAACCAGTCTTTTGAAAATACAAGTTCGCTTACCCTGTGCTCGCTTAACAAGGGCGTTGATTTAAATACAAGCCCCGTACCTATTGCCAGCGGCAATAAAAGACAAAATGTAAGACAGGTTACCATCCATTTGGATGAAACATTATCGGTTAATTTCCTGGTTAATAACATTAGCGGTAGTTTTAAAAGCCGGTTACAAACCGGGCCTGCTTTCATGCCATAGCGCAGTCATGAAAGCTTTAATGCCCGGTATTACTAATTACAACACAACTTTCTTAAAGTTTTTGAGCCTGTTCGGTTAATATGTTTTCAGGCAGGGGCACATAACCCGCAACATGCACAAACTTTTGCCCGTCGGTTAACACCCATTTAAAAAAATCCAGCAATTCTTTTTTCTGTGTTTTACCTTTTGTAAGAAAGTACAGGTTTCTTGCAGGCGGTGAAGGAAATTTACCATCATTTACAGCCTGCAGAAATGAATTGAGATTACCGTAAAAATTTTCCGCTGTATCAATTTTGCCATTGCCATTCACATCAATAGGCACCACATCAATGCCGGGAAGTTTATTGCCTGTTTTCTGATCGAAGACAAAGAGCGTATTGTTATATCCAATCCCTTTTATATCTTTTCTTACTGCATCCGCCACGCCGGGATCTGCATTTACACCAATGCCTTTTAAATTCTCCTGTTTTTTTCCGAAGAAAGCAGCCCATGAATCGGCAGCGCCCGCAGCATCGGCCCTTGTATAAACATTTATATTATCAGCGCCGGCACCTTTACCGAGTAATTGCTGCCATGTTTTAATACTGTTATCAACAAATATGGCATTGAACTCTTCTTTCTTTACACCGCGTGCCTGCACTTCGTTATAAAAAGGGTTTTTTACATTCATAGTGGGCAGTACAGCATCTTTACAAACCGATAAAGACCAAACGCCTTTTTCTTTTTCCGCATCAGAGAGTTCCCTGGAAAACATGCCCACGTCAACTGCACCGGCAAGGCAATCTGTAAGGCCTTTGCCAGCGCCGCCGGCCTGTACATCGAACCTTATTTCGGGGTGAATTTTATTATACTCGGTAACCCAGGTTTGCACAAGCGGGTATAAAGCGAAGGCACCGGAAAAAGAAATAGAAACATTTCCTGAACCGGAAGTACTTTTTTCTTTCTCGGCACTTCCGGAGCAGCCGGCAATGAATACAGAAAATAAAAGAACAGCCGTTGATATTTGTTTGAACATAAGATTAATTTTTATTAAGCCTATATATTTAATAGGAATTTAAGTTATGAGTATTACTTCCTCTGATCTTTTTATTAAAAGGTAATCTTTCCAAGTGTGGGCGTAAGCTTTAAACTTATATATGCGAAGTAGGGAAATGCGTTTGTATCACCGCCCTTTTTTATAACTGTCATGGAATTGGTTACAGCAGCCCAGCAAAAGCCTGTTTCAACATCTGTAAACTTATTTGGCTTGTAATTAAACCGCAGATCATTTTCAAAACCCAGGTATTTATTTACGGGGTTGCCCTTATAAACAAACCGTGATTGGGAATAAAATAAATGGCTCTCTATACGAATACCAATCTTATTTTTATTATACCATACAAATAGATATGGGTTAATTAATCCGGCGCCATTAACATCCCCGGGAAAAGAAGCAAAATAATCAAGGTTACCCATAAACCTGTGTGCCACACCATATAAAGGCACAAAGTTTTTATCTTTTGAAGGATGGGTTGAGCTGTCAGCGCCACTCAGGTATTCCATGCCAAGACGAATAGTTACGGGACCATTGGAATATTTTACCTCAGGCTGAACATAAAAGGCACCTAATTTTTTTCCGGATGAATCCTTGCCATATTGATAATAGGCAGCCGCAGTTGCATACCAGTTTTCAGTTGAATATTCGAGCCTGCCGCCGCTGGTAAATCTTTCATAGGTTGTTGCATATTTTCCAGGCTCAGCGCTTTGATATCCGTCTGCAGAATTAATTGTTGTAAGAATAAACTTATTCGTTACTTTCCAGTTAAGGTAATGCACAACCAACGATTTGTAATTGGGAACGCCGGGCGAATATTTTGTGGTAAAAACATTTTCGCCGCTTTGATTATAGGCAGCCAGCAACTCCGTCGTAAAATTGGTTTTGTTATTATAAATAAGGCGAATGGCGTCATGGGAATTACCGGCTAACCGCCAATCATTCTCAGCAAATAAACGCTGGTTGTCATACATCACTCTTTGCCTTCCTATGCGAATGGAAAGTTTATCTGTAAACTTTGGCTCAGCGTACACCTCAAATAAATAAACAGGGTAGGTTGTAGATGTTACGGCTGAGCCGGTACCCGATTGTCCACCCCTTGGGTCCTGCTGGCCCCATACACGGGCATCCTGTAAAGAAAGAAAAACATCAATTTTTTTACTCTTGAAATCAATATTAAAACGGGTGCGCTGGCTTATGTTGAAAGCAGCGCCTGTATCAGCCGTTGGCAAAGATTTATATCCATGCCGCATTTCGGAACGCGTTCGCATATCCAACGCAAAGGTTAACGTACTTGGTATTGCTTTTCCCTTCATGGTAGTATCTGCTGCATTTTTTATTGCTGTATCTATTGGTGATGGATACTGTATTATTTGTGCACGCAGTGCATTAATACCCGGCATCAAGATTAATAAATACAACAGGCTTCCGCGGTTAGCTAATCTAAACATATAAACAGGTTATTTGCGACAAATATATAATTCCTATCGAATTAGTAGGATTTTTGCGCAAAAAAAATTTATTTTTTCTTTCCCGGCTTTTTATTACGGCTGATTTCTTTCTTCAGCCCTTCGCTGCGATCAATGATTTCGGCAAGGGTTGCACCTTTCAGCATTCTAACCGTTTGTGCCCGCACGTCGGAAAACACAGACCGTATGCCGCAGGTTTCTTCATCAATGCATTCTTCGCAACGCTCATAATATTTATAGGCAACACAGGGCAGTAAAGCAATAGGTCCATCAAACAAGCGCATCACATCTGCTATATTTATTTCTTCTGTAGTCTTTTGCAAATAATACCCGCCGGTTTTTCCTTTGCGGCTGTTAAGCATGCCGGCATGCCGCAGCTCAAGCAATATAGCTTCCAGGAATTTCCTTGGAATATTTTCGCTTTCTGCAATCCTGCTTATTTGCACAGGTTCACCGTCTTTACTTTCCCTGGCAAGATAGACAAGCGCATTTATGGCATATTTCGTTTTCTTAGATAACATGTTGTGGTGGCAATATCCAATTGCGCAATTATAGTCAAAAAAAAACAAATAACATTTTGCTGCGATATATATTATAACTGCTTTAGGAATTTATTGAGTGTAGTCATTGCTTTTTCCAATAAAAAAAGAAACTGCCTGCCGGTATTATATGTAATTGCTGAGGGCTATTAGCTTTATGATGCAAGAAGAACATGCCGCATTGCATAACACAAATAAAAAAGCAGCCTGTTAAAGCTGCTTTTTTATTTTATGTATTGATAAGGTTTATAACCTTTTTGCTTCGGCCCTTTTTATTTCCTCGTTTTTCACTTCAGTAACAGCGCCCAAGGGTTTGTTTTTGCCAAAGTCAATGAGAATAGGCGCCGCAACAAATATAGAAGAATATGTACCCGTAATCACACCAATCAACATGGCGAAGGCAAAGCCCCTGGTAACCTCACCCCCAAATATGAACAGGATTAAAATGGTGAGGAATACGGTAAGCGAAGTCATGATTGTTCTGCTTAATGTTTGATTGATGGCACGATTGATAATCGTTTCCCTGCTTTCTCCCTTCATCAGCCTCGAGTCTTCACGAATACGATCATATACAATCACCGTATCATTCATGGAGAAACCAATCACCGTTAATATTGCCGCAATAAAATGCTGGTCAATTTCGAGCGGGAATGGCATCACGTCTCCAAGGAAGCTGAACACGGCAAGTGTTACAAAAACGTCGTGCAGCAATGATACAATTGTACCGAGGGAAAATCTCCAGTCGCGGAAGCGCATGAATATGTAAAGGCAAATAATGATGATTGAAATAATCGTCGCTTTTTGTGCACCGGATTTCAGGTCGTCTGAAATGGACGGAAGCACTTTCTGCGAAGCCAGTTTATAAGTTGACTGGAAAGTGCTGTACGAGGTACCTTCCGGAAGAAATTTCTGTAAACCTGCATACAATGTTCTCTCTACGGTAGAATCAACGTTCTGCCCTGTTTGATTAATGAGATAAGCCGTTGTAATATTTAATTGTTCAGGCGTACCCACTGTTTTTATAACCGGGTAATCATCAAACACCGTTTTTAATGCGTCGGCAACTTCTGTAGTATTATAAGCCTTATCAAATTTAATGGTATAGCTGCGGCCGCCCTTAAATTCTACGCCTTCTTCAAAACCATGAAAGAAAGAAGCAACACCCAGTATAAGTACCACCACAGAAATACCGTAAGCCACTTTCCTGTATTTGGTGAATTTGAATTCTGTGTGCTTGAATATCTTGTTGGAAATACCGGTAAAGTATTTAAAGTGCCTTTGTTTATTGGTATAAAAATCTGTTATCAGGCGGGAGATTAAAATACCGCAGAATAAAGACAGTAAAATACCCAAAATCTGTGTAGTGGCGAAACCCAGGATTGGGCCTAAACCAAATATGAACAGGATGATGGCAGTAAGTAAAGTGGTTACGTGGGCATCAATTACGGGTGCATACGAACGCCTGTAACCATCATGTACAGCCAGTATGTAACTCTTACCCTTGGTAAGTTCTTCTTTTATTCTTTCAAAAATGATTACGTTGGTATCTACTGCCAAACCTACTGTTAATACCAATGCCGCTATACCGGGTGCTGTTAACGTAAATCCGAGTGCACTTAAAATACCTATCGTAAACAACAGGTTTAAGATTAAGGCAATATTTGCCACCCAGCCACCTGTATTGTAGTAGATAAGCATTAAAGCGAATATTACAAGGAAAGATATGGCAAACGACATTAAGCCGCCATTTACTGCATCCTGGCCAAGTGTGGGGCCTATTTGTTGCTCTGCAACAATTTTAGCGGGAGCCGGCAGTTTACCTGACTTCAGGATATCTGCAAGGTCCTGCGCTTCGTTCACGCTAAAATTACCGGAAATCTCAGAAGAGCCATTTGGTATAGGGCCGTTTACAAACGGTGCGCTGTAAACAATATTATCCAATACAATGGCTATAGGTTTTGAAACGCCGCCATTTTTCTGCGGAGAATTTCTTTCCGTCATTCTTGCCCAGATGCGTGTACCGGTTGCATCCATGGTCATTTTAATAGCAGGCCTGCCGCGTTCATCATAGTCAGCCCTTGCATCGCTTACATGCTCCCCTTCCAGTTCTGCGGTGCCATTATCCAAAGTTTTAATGGCATATAATACCACAAAGTTTTTGGCAGTTGCATCTGTGCCTCCATTTTCAGGTTTGCCATAAACAAATTTTAAATTGGAAGGAAACTTGTTTTTTACAAAGTCTAAAGCAAGATAGTCGTTCAGGGTAGCTGTATCGGCAATGGCAACATAACCAACGTTGGCCGGGTATTGTACTTTGCCGGTTGCCTGGTCCTGCTGTGGCTGCGCAAACTGCACCAGCGTACGTAGAGGCATTTCTTTACGCATTATGGCCAGTGAATCAACATTGCTGCCGGCGGCTGCACCAGGGGCAGGTTTTGCCGTTTGAGCATTATTAAAACCAGCAATGGCATTTGTATCGTGGCTGGTTACAGCAGCCGTGTTTTTATTGGCTGTATCAACAATTTTTTTGGTTGTATCTGCGGCCTGTTTTGAACTATCTGCAGGGTTTGTTCCTTTAAGATAATCAGCCAGTGATTTTTCTGCAGAAAGAACGCCTTCCCCAATATCATTAATGTTATATACTTCAAAAAACTGGAGGTTGGCAGTTGACTGAAGGTAATGTCTCACCCTTTCAGGATCGTTAATACCCGCCAGCTCAATATTGATGATACCTTTTTGAGGATCCGGATTAATATTGGGTGAAGCCACGCCAAACCTGTCAATACGTTGGGTTAAAATATTGGTGGTATTGGTAAATGCGCTTTTAGCCTGGTCTCTCAGGTAAGTGATAACCGCATCGTTTGAAGCATCGTAGTTTATTTTACCGTTGCTGCGTGTAACGAAATAAGGAGCAAGCTTAGCGCCGGCGCTTACGTTTTTAAACTCATTTGAGAAAAGTGTAATGAGGTCTGCACCGGAAGTTGCTTTTTTAGCTACGGCGGCATCCAGCGCCTTATTAAATGTTTGATCTTTAGTGTAGTTAGCCAGCGATTTTATTAACCCGTCAAGCCCTACTTCCATGGTAACACTCATACCGCCCTGCAAATCAAGACCAAGCATCAATTCTTTTTCTTTAGCCGCCTGGTAAGTGGTAAACCCAAAAGGGCCAATTTTGGTATCTTTTGTACTGTCCAGCACATGCTGAAGTCTTTGTTTTTTCAGCAGTTCCAGGCTGTCTTTATCAGTAGTTTGGGGATACATAGCCTTCACCCACAATCCAGCCTTATCACGCATTGAAGATTCATAGCTGCGAACAATCCAGGTAAAAGACAATTGGTACAAGCAAATTAGTATAAGAGCAAGCGCAAAAAAACGCACCAATCCTTTCAGTTGCATAATTAAAACGTATTTACAATTTTTTTGAGAGCGGCAAAGATAGTGGTTTGAAGTATATGGAGAAGACAATTTGGCTTATTGCAAAAAGCTGCAACTTTCATCAACTTTACCTGAATGATAATCAATTTATTAGAATGGATTATCCGAATCAGGTCTCTTCATTGTTAAGCAGTATTAATTAAATTTTAAGATGCGGGTGGCACAAGGTTTTAATTTAAAAGGAAACGAGTTTCGCCACATACAGAAAAGCCCCGCTTTTTTACGGGGCTTGTTTAGTTAGCAAAGGCCAATGGTCAGATATTGGACGGGGCTTCAACAATTTTTGCTTACGATATTTAGCGTGCCTGCATAATAAGCAGGTTTATACAATTTATGTTCGTGCTTTGGCTTAATTTCTTCCTGTAATTTTAAACCATTTTTTTGGTATAATGAAAAATTATTGCGCCTTTTTTATTCCTTATCTTACAAGGATGCGCTGATATTTTCAAGGCCGGCTACTAATTTTTTTCAAACTTCCGGCAGCCAATAGTCTTCTTTATTTTATAGCTTTTCATAAATTGATTTTTATCTTTAAGCAAATCAATGTTATATGAAGCAATACTTTGCCCTGCTTATCGCGCTTTTACTGCCAGTAATAATTTTCGCACAGCACACGCAGAAACCACCATTGCATGGCAAAAACTGGATGGCAATAACAGGCAAGCCATTAGCAGCGGAAGCCGGCGCTATGATTTTCCAGCAGGGCGGTAATGCCGTAGATGCTGCCTGCGCCATGATTGCTGCAACATGTACCATGTGGGATGTATTAAGTTGGGGCGGCGAAACCCAGGCGCTGATCTATAATCCTAAAACCAAAAAAGTAATTGCTATAAATGCACTCGGTGTGGCACCAACTGGCGCCACCGTTGATTTTTTCAAAAATAAAGGCATGGCTTTTCCGCCTGAATATGGGCCATTGGCTGCCGTTACGCCGGGCACGCCCGGTGGAATTTGTTATATGCTGGCCGAATATGGAACGATGAGCCTGAAACAGGTGCTGGCGCCTGCCATGCAACTGGCCGCCGGTTATCCTATTGAAGCACAAACAGCCAATAGCATGGAGCGTGGAAAGAAGATGATTAAGCAATGGCCTTACAGCAAAGCCGTTTTTTTACCGCATGAAGGGCAGCAGCGGGAAGCGCCTGAGCCGGGTGAAATTTTTGTGCAGAAAGATTTATTGGAAACATTAACCAAAATGGTGGAGGCAGAACAGCAGGCATTAGAAAATAAGAAGAACCGGAAAGATGCCATTTATGCTGCTTATGACCGTTTTTATAAAGGCGATATTGCGAAAGAATTTGTGCGTGGCGCACAGGAACAGGGCGGATTGATTACGATGGAAGACCTGGCAAAATGGAAACCCGTTGAAGAAGAACCGATGCACGTAAATTATAAAGGCATTGAAGTATATAAACTGCAGCAATGGACACAAGGGCCTTCCATGCTGCAGGCGTTGAACATACTCGAAAATTTCGATCTGGAAAGCATGGGCTATAACTCTGCCCGTTATATGAATACTTTATACCAGGCAATGAGCCTGTCTTTCGCCGACCGGGATTTTTATTATGGCGATCCATATTTTCCACCCGAAGAACCAATGAAAGGTTTATTGGATAAAACCTATGCGAGGCAAAGGGCGGCGTTAATTAACTTAGATAAAAGCAATCCAACTATTGGCCCCGGCGACCCCTACCCTTTTGAAGGCAAAACCAATCCATATTTAAATATTTTAAAACAAAGAGGTTTTACGATTGATTCAACCAATAAAACTATTCCCGGCGCTATTCCAAAACATGATGCGGCACAAATAAACGCCATGCAGCAAAAAGATGTTGTTCGTAATATCAGCGCGCCCGATTCTGCCTATATAGACCGCTTATGGCGGGGCACTACTTCGGTGGAAGCAGCAGATAAAGACGGATGGGTGGTTTCTGTTACGCCAAGCGGCGGCTGGCTTCCCGCCTGTATAGCGGGGCATACGGGTGTGGGTATGAGCCAGCGTTTGCAAAGCTTTGTGTTAGACAGTGCGCTTGATCCGTTTAATGTAATTGAGCCCGGCAAAAGACCACGTGTCACACTCACACCCACACTGGCCATGAAAGACGGAAAACCTTTTATGGCTTTTGGAGTGCAGGGTGGCGATACACAGGATCAAAATTTATTGCAATGTTTCTTAAACGTAGTTGAATTTGGCATGACCATACAGGAAGCTGCTGAAGCATCCAACATCAACAGCGACCAATTATGGCTTTCATTAGGCGGCGAACAAATTAAAGACAGGCAACCGCATCCCGGCAGCATACTTGTAAATTCCGATACGCCGGATTATGTGCGAAGCGCTCTGCGAAAAATGGGTTATACATTATCCATCGGTGAACGCACAAGCGGACCGATCAATGCTATTTATTTTGACTGGAAGCATGGCAGCTTCTGGGGCGGATCCTCCAATAACGGGGAAGATTATGGTATCGGATGGTGAACCTTAGCAATACTTTGTGTCTTTGCGCCTCAGTGGTTTAATTCTCTAACAACTAAGGCACTTTTTGGTAACAGCTTATATTTTTTTCTTTATATCGTCAATTATCTTTTCTGCATGCACCCTTGAATTTTCTATAAAGAGTTTATGTGTATCAAAGCCGCCGCAAACAACACCGGCAAGATAAATGCCCCGCTGGTTGGTTTCCATCGTTTCGCCATCATATAAAGGACATTGCTTTTCGTCTTCAGATAAAGTAATGTGCAAACTTTTAAGCAAATTAAAATCCGGGTGATAACCGGTTAATGCCAGCACAAAATCATTCTCAAGCGTAACCATACCATCAGGCGTTTGTATATCTACCGCATGTTCGTGGATAGCTGTAATATTAGAATTAAAATACGCTTTAATACTGCCTTCTTTAATACGGTTTTCAATGTCGGGTTTCACCCAGTATTTTACACTTTTACCGATGGTGTCTTTTCTTATAACCATTGTTACCTCGGCGCCTTTGCGCCATGTTTCCAATGCCGCATCTACAGAAGAATTGCTGGCCCCTACAACGATCACTTTTTGAAAAGCATAATAATGCGGGTCATCATAATAGTGCTTTACTTTCGGTAAATCCTCCCCCGGCACATGCAGCAACTGGGGAATATCATAAAACCCTGTTGCCACAATTATATTAGTACTTATATAATTTTGTTTGTTGGTTCGTATTTCATAAGTCTTCTCATCAATGCGCTGAACCGATTCTATTTTTTCAAAAAGATGTATGTTAAGCTGTTTATCTTTTGCCACGCGCCTGTAATATTCCAGTGCTTCTGCACGTTTCGGTTTTGGGTTTAAGCTCATAAAAGGCACATTGCCAATTTCCAGCCTCTCAGAGGTGGAGAAAAAAGTCATGTTAACGGGATAGTTGTATAAACTGTTTACCAAACATCCCTTTTCAACAATTATATAATTAAGATTTGCTTTTTGTGCTGCTATGCCACATGCCAAACCTATCGGGCCGCCGCCAATAATAAAAACATCGTACCTGCTCATAGGTGCAAAACTAAAGGAGAAATGTTTAGCAACAGTTACAACAACGGGAGCAGCCTGCACGGCAATTAAAAAAAACTGCTGCTGCTTTGCAAAGCATTTTGATGAGTTTGAAAAAGATGGTGAATAAATAATGAGGCGTCATATAAATACTACTTTATTGATTGGAAAATGCTGTTTTATTATTGACAACCGGAATAATTATTTACTGTATAATAAGACAGCAGGAATGTATAAAAGAACATTGCTGCCATGAAAACTTCAGTACAAGGGAGTGACACAACCGTGATGCCACAACGATATTAGCCTGTTACAAAAAAATTCCCACAGGCGATCTTTATGAACAGGATTGCCTGCGGGAAACTTTATTACATAAAATTATTCTCGTCGGCGCTCGGGCCGTAGCTGCCGGGTATTGGAATATTCAATAATCTTAAATAAACGCCCAGTTGTGCGCGGTGGTGTATTTGCTGGCTTAATGCCATCCTTATTACAGCAATCTTTGGATCTGTACTGAATATTTTTGCGCCGCTTCTTAGCGTCCACGGCTTATCCAGCAATGCTTCCGAATCGGGCGTTAATGCGGCGAGGCCATCATTATAACTTTTTTCAAAAGCTGCCAGCAATTCTTGTGTATTGCTAACCCTGGGATGATCATAAGGTTTTTCAAAGTCAAGCTCATCAGTTTTAATCACCAGCGAAATCCAGGCCGGCAGATCGGCTAAATGTTCTGTGAGCTGCTTCATGCTCATGCTTTTTTCATGTGGTTTGTAATCCCATTTATCTTCGGGAACGCGTGAAAGCATTTTACGGGTGGTGGCGCCTTCTTCAATAAATTGTTGCTTAAAAAATTCGATGAATGTCATAGTTACTTTGTTTTAATACACAAAATAACTGCGGGATTGTGACAGCCCTATGTCAGTAGCATTTGGCTTTGTTCAATTTTTTTCAAAATATTTTCTGAAATATTTAAAACCATATCATTTAGCTCTACTGGTTCTATAATTTTTGCATGGTCGCCAAACATCATAAACCATCTTGCAAAGCCCATTAGGGAACTGCTTAAAAAAGTCATGCGCACTATATCCTCTTCCAATTCTTCTTTTACAAAACCATGATAATATTTTTCCTGGCCAAAATATTTAAAGATGCCGATTTCTGCTTCCACTACCACTTTGATGAGTTCGCGCTCATGCGACATCCGCTTCATAAATTCCTGCAATGAAGGGTGTATTTGCTCAAACGTTTCTTCAGTGAAAATAAGTTTCCCTATGCGGTCTGTGCGAAAGTTACGGTAATCGTTCCTCAGCCTGCAAAACGCCACGAGGTGCCAGTTATTGCCAAGGTTGTAAATACCCAACGGCTCCACTTTTCTGCGTGTTAATTTATTGCCTTCAATAGCGCTGTACGTTATCTCCAGCACCGTTTTGGCCGCTATAGCTTTTAATATAGACTGAAGATGTAACTCTTCAGGTTTCTCACGCTTAAAGGCCGGGTGTTCCAACACTGCAATGTGATCATCAATTTCTTCAATATGATCTTTTTCCGCAAACCTTAATACAGCCTTTATTTTATCCAAAGCTGCATTATAATGGCGTGCTGAATTTTTATCTGTTTTTGATTGCATGAGCTTGGCGGCAGTAAGCAGCGCCGATGTTTCATCCTGCGTAAACATTACCGGCGGCAGTTTATAACCTTCCATTAAACTATAACCTGTGCCCGCTTCTCCTATAATGGGCACGCCGGATTCCTGCAAAGCATGTATATCGCGGTAAACCGTGCGCAGGCTTATGCTGAATTTATCGGCAATATGCTGTGCCTTTACCAATCGTTTAGATTGTAATTGTATAAGTATGGCTGATAAACGGTCAATACGGTTCATGCAATTATATTGGGGATGAAATTACAATTGTATAGTAAATAGAAGAAATTTAAAGCGAACATGCGCCTGTTATAATAATTGCAACATGAAGTTGTACTTTAGTAGGAAAATCATTTCTAATGGCTGATACACCTATGACAACATATAAACCTGCGGGTGACCTTGATTACCTGAAGGCAATTGACGAAGCTTTCTCCACTGCAATGATAACCATCCAGTTTCAGGATAAAGCCAGAACCGACCAGGCCCTGATGCAGGCCAAAACGGCATTTAAAAAATTATCTCCTGCGGTTGAAAACAATCTCAGGCTGATTGCAGAAGGCCAGGTGAATTATATAGAATTGGTTGCCGCCTTATTGAAAATGACATTATACCAGGCCGAGGCCAAAATAGAGAAAGCGGTGGAGCAATATAAAAATGCGCTTTCAACGTGCAGGAGTGGTTTTGGCCTGATGCAGCAGCTTGTTCCGCAATATGAAGATGAAAATGATAAAAAAATATTATTAGGTTATTTATTTAAAATATTTGAACTGTTTATAGAAGGCCTTGGGTTGGCACTGCAGATGCAAATAGACAGGAAGCAGGGCAAATTTGTTTCCGAACCGGAAGTGTTGAAACAAACAGTAGCCACCTGGAAAAAAATTGAAGATCTTGATTTTATTAATGTGCCTGCAATAATTGCTTTACGCGAATCTTTTGCGCAACAGGCAGGTATATATGAGAACACAATTGAACGCCTGCTGAATGAACAAAAAACGATAAGTTTTCTGCCGCCATTGGCAAGGAAAGTTTTTATTATACACGGGCACGATGAAGGTAATTTGCGCCTGCTCGAAAATATGCTTGAAGATGAATTTAAACTTGATGTGGTTGTATTAAAAGATGAAGCAAACCTGGGCGATTCGGTAATAGAAAAGTTTGAAGAAATGGCAAGGTTTTGCGGTTATGCCATTGCCGTCCTTTCACCTGATGATATTATAAAGAACAAGAACACAAAATATTTTCAGGCAAGGCCAAATGTATTGTTTGAGATGGGCTGGTTTTGCGGGCGCTTCGGCAGGTCGAGGGTTTGCATTGTAAAACAAAAACAATTGCAGTTACCTTCCGATCTTGGCGGCGTAATTACACTGGAATACCATGAATCTGTGGAAGAACTGGAAGGCAAACTAAAAAAAGAATTAACGGCTGCGGGCATTTTAGTGTAAGCTAATAAAAATGCGGGCAACGTTTGCAAACGTTTAATGCTAATCAAACCCACTCACTTCTTTTGCCAATACATCAGGATCATCTGTGGGCGATAATTTTTTCACCTCTTTTAACTGCTTATTGTAAAGAACGATGTAGGGAAATTTTTGAATGTTATAATATTTCTGCACAATAAATGTGAGCCCTTCCGTTCCTATTTTAAAATAAGGCTTTGTTGCTATATTATAAGACTGGTCAAACGCTTTTATTTCGTTCACAGGCTGATAGGTTATCAATATGATCTGTTTATTTTTTAGCCGGTTTTCATTACGCATCAATGCGTCCATAAAATGTTTGCAATGATCGCAGGTGGGAGAAAAATAAACAAGCACCGTTGGCGTATTCTTTTTTAAGTCCTGGTAAGTAAACATTTTACCATTGGTTAATTTTATTTTAAACGGTGCAATATTTTTCGATGGCTGTGCAAACGAAAAATAACCAATGCTGCAGGCAATTAGGAAAGTAAAAATTCTTTGAAGCATAAGTTTCCTCATATTGATTTTAAGCAGGGCAGGCAATCATAATTAAATATAGCAAAAGCATGTCTTTATTTCCCACTATTTGACATATCCCTGATCTTTAAATTTTTTATTTCTGCGCTTCCGCCTGCTGCAAAAGCTACAATCTTATCAGCATTTTCACCGGGATAAATGTAAGTAGTTAAAGCTGCCTCTCCATCATTCACAAAAACCTCCAGCGAAGATTTATCTAACAGTATGGTTAACCTAACAGTATGGCTGTTGCCTTGAACATCAATGCTCCGTTTAAGCGCATGTTCATTTAATTTACCGCCTGCATTTGTCCGGTCAACAGTTAGCTGGCGGGTTGAACTATTATAACTGATAATTGTTTCATTAATAACCTTTCCTCCTGCATCTTTTTGCTGCGCTATTTTGAAACCCGCTACAGCATTGGGTTTTACATCCAATTCGGCATCGAGCCAGTAAGCATTGCCTTTTATTTTGCCTGTTTTATCAGGATTGATCTCTTCATTATTTAATTGCAGGTTTGAAACAGAGACAACGTTATTGGAAAATTTGTCAAGGTTTTTTACAACAACAGATGATGGCTTTTGAATAAGCCGGTAGCCTTCCGTTGTTTGCTTTAAACTCAAATCCCTTGGTATAGACATTTGACCGCGCCAGGGCCAGGTTGGCTGCGTGTTGGGAATCATCCAGCCTATATAAATATTTTTATCACCAGGCACATTATTCCAGGGAATAGCCGCATAATAGGTGTCGCCGTAATCAAGCGGCAATACTTTATCTGCAGCATTATCATTCTTAAATTCCTTTCCATCGAAATCACCCACAAAATATTGTTCAAACACTCCGCGCTCGCCACCTGCTGCCGATATGCCCAATACCCATTTTTTTATGTTCGTTCCTTCAACCGGCAACTGAATTAAGAAAGGGCATTCCCAGTTAGCGCCGGTATAACCCTGCGGCCCGAATTCGCTCAGCAACGTCCAGTTTTTTAAATCGGGCGACCTGTAGAATTGCGCTTTATGCATATCGGGTACAACAACTGTCATCAACCAAAATTTTCCCGGTTCATACCAGAAAACATTAGGGTCCCTGAAATCGAGCCGGTCCAGGTCAATTACGGGATTTTTTTCATAACCGGTGAATGTTTTGCCATCATCATTACTATAAGCTATGTATTGCGATTCATTGCGCCTGTTGGGGCTATGCGCTGTATAAATAGCCACCACGCATCCGCCGTTGTTGCAAAAGCCGCTGGTATTGCTTTTATCCCAAACGGCGCTGCCTGAAAATATCCAGGTGGTATCGCTATCCTTTATTTTTTCAGGAATAGCTATGGGCAAATGTTTCCAATGAATAAGATCTGTGCTCACAGCATGGCCCCAGCTCATGTGGCCCCAGAAATTTTCAAATGGATTCTGCTGATTGTACAGGTGATATTCGCCATTGAGATAAAGCAAACCGTTAGGATCGTTCGTCCAGTTCTTATCAGGCGTGAAATGATATACAGGCCGCCATTGCAGTGTGGGTATGTTATCAGACTGGGCAATTAATGCCACTTTAATAAGCACGCTTGAAAAACAAAGCAATAATCGTTTCATAATTTTTCCTATTAACAGTTACGTAGCCAAATTACAGGATGCACCTTAAACTTCAAACATTTCCATATCTATCACTATTGCATACTACAAATTGAGTATTTCAGGGGTTAATGATTTAATAAATTTTTGCATGGTCTAAAATTTATTTATTCAAAACAACCATGCTTTATGAAACGTATGAGACTTCTACTCTTTTTTCTTGCATTACTCTGTATGAAAAACAGTATGGCCGCAGAAAGCGAGCCTAACGATACAAAAGCGCAGGCAAACACGCTTGCCCTGAGCGGTAGCAATTCAGGCGCCATTGGCTCTGCCACTGATATAGATTGGTGGAAGGTAACTACCAACAGTGATGGTAAACTGAATATTACTATTACTGTTTCCAACGGTGAATATTTATGGTGCCAGATATATGATAATGATGGCACCACGCTTTTAACACAGGGTTATACCGCAGCCACCACAATAGTTTCGCAGGACGGGCTTGCAAAAGGCACGTATTATCTAAAACTTTATCCTTATTACGGCGGGCACATGCCTGCCTATACCATTTCCAACACTTTGGATATTCCTGCCCAGGCCAATGATGCAGAACCTAACGATTCCAGGGCAGAGGCTATTATCCTCCCGTTGAATAGCAGTGTAACTGGCCATATAAATTATTATTATAACAATAAAAGAGACTCATCAGACTGGTATAAATTAACGACAAATGAAAACGGGCGCATTCGCTTAACCATATCCTCTGCCAATGGCCAGTACGTGTGGGCTTATTTATATGATAACGATGGAGCTACTCAACTGGATGCGGGTTATACATCCGGAAATACAGTTGTGGTTAATAAAGATGGTCTTGCTGCGGGTGTTTATTATATAAAAATCAAAACATATTATACAAACGATTTTGCACCCTATACTTTATCTGACAGTTTGTTTACACCAGCAGTAGAAAATGATACCGAGCCAAACAATTTAAAAGCGCAGGCGCTTACGCTGCCATTAAACAGCAGTGCAACGGGCCATATAAATTATTATTATAACAATAAAAGAGACTCATCAGACTGGTATAAATTAACAACCAACAGCGATGGCCGCATACGCCTTACAATTAAATCCGGCAACGGGCAAAATGTTTGGGCGTATTTATATGATAAAGATGGCACCACGCTATTAGATGCAGATTATACGTCTGGAAATGCGGTTGTGGTTAATAGAGATGGCCTTGCAGCCGGCACTTATTACATAAGAGTGAATACCTACTATACAAACGAATTTGCCCCTTATACATTATACGACAGCCTGTTTACAACACATAAAAATGATACTGAACCTAATAACGCAAAAGCACAGGCAATTGCATTACCATTGAATGACAGCGTTAAAGGCCATATTAATTATTATTACGATAAAAAAAAGGATAGCACTGACTGGTATAAGCTGGTAACTAACAGCGGCGGCAGGATACGTTTAAAAATCACATCTGCCAACGGCCAGAACGTATGGGCCTACCTGTTCGATAACGATGGTACAACACAATTAGATGCGGGCTACACCTCAGGCGCTGCTGTTGTTGTAAATAAAGACGGCCTTGCTGCCGGCACCTATTACATAAGAGTGAATACCTATTATACTTCTGAGTTTGCCCCTTATACGCTGGAAGATAGTTTGTTTACACCGCAGCAGGCAGATGATCCCGAACCAAACAATATAAGGGCACAGGCGCTTACATTGCCGTTAAACGGCAGCAAAACAGGTTATGTAAACTACTATTACGATCACTATAAAGACACAGCCGATTGGTATAAACTAACAACATTAAAAGATGGTGTTATCACACTTGATTTACAATCTTACAATGGCCAGAATAAGTGGGTTTATTTGTTTGATAATAATGGTACTACACTTTTAAAATCTGCCTATTCCTCCACCAGCACTTCTATTACATTTGATGGGGCGCAGGCCGGCACTTATTATGTAAGAGTGAACCCATATTATACCTCAGAATTTGGCCCTTATACATTAAGTAATACGGTTACTTACTATTCTTTTGAAAATGACAGTGAACCAAATGGCTATGCAAACCAGGGCCAGGTGGTTACGCCAAATACAACAACAGGCGGCCATGCAGGTTTTTATTATAATAACAGGCGGGATACGGCAGACTGGTTTAAGCTAAACTATACAGGCAAAGACGGTAACCTCAGTTTCACCATTAGCCAGGAAGAAAAGAAAACAGGTGGTTATGATAACCTGTGGTTCAGGTTGTATAAGGATACAACTGCTTCACCCGTTCATTCAAGTTATGCAGCCGTTGCTAACCGCACAGTTGACCTTGCAGACATGCAAAAAGGCGATTACTGGATAAAAGTATTTCCTTATTACAGTTCTGATTTTTCAAGCTATTCATTCCTTAACACATTTACACCTGAAGAAGAAGACCTCTGCGATGGAATAGATAATGATGGTGATGGCGAGATAGATGAAGATGCTGAAAAATTCACCTGGTATGCCGATGCAGATGGCGATGGTTACGGGAACCCGAATGTCACAAAGCTTTCATGTTCGCAACCGGCAGGTTATGTTGCTGATAATACAGATTGTAATGATGCCGACAACACCATCTATCCGAACGCTCCTGAACTCTGTGATGGTAAGGATAATGACTGTGATGGTTTAACGGATGAAGACGGCGGTGTTACCTGGTATAAAGATGCTGACGGTGATGGTTACGGCGATGCTTCCATCTCTCAAAAAGCATGTGCACAGCCAACAGGTTATGTTGCTGATAATACTGATTGTAGTGATGCCGACAACACCATCTATCCAAACGCGCCTGAACTCTGTGATGGTAAGGATAATGACTGTGATGGTTTAACGGATGAAGATGGCGGTGTTGCCTGGTATAAAGATGCTGACGGCGATGGTTATGGCGATGCTTCCATCTCTCAAAAAGCATGTGCACAGCCAACAGGCTATGTTGCTGATAATACTGATTGTAATGATGCCGACAACACCATCTATCCGAACGCTCCTGAACTCTGTGATGGTAAGGATAATGACTGTGATGGTTTAACGGATGAAGACGGCGGT